>NZ_JAHBRX010000001.1:1500000-1800000 GCF_018398335.1 Chelatococcus sp. HY11 | reverse complement strand
CTCAGCGCGTCAGGTCGAGCGCGCCGCGCTCGAAAGTGCCGTCTGAGGGCTTTGGCCACCGACATTCAGGAATGGCCCAAGGGATTTTTGTCATCCCCGGCGGGCCGCTCCGCTGCCGCCGGGGATGACACCGTGGATCGGCCGGTTGCTTCTAGCTCTGCGGCCGCATGATCAGCCGGTCGCCGCGGACCTCGTAGGAGCCGAGGCGTTCCAGAAACGTCATGCCAAGCAGGTTCTGGAACAGGCTTCCCTTGCGGGCGACGAGGGCCGGGACGCGGCGTTCCACGATCGGCCCCACGGCCAGCGTGTCGATGGTGATCGCTGCCGCCATCGTTGATCCGTTCGCGGTGCGGACGGGACGGTTGAAAGCCAGCTGGTCGATATCGAAGCCGATACGCTCCGCGGTTTCGCTCGTAAGGACAACGACGCTCGCGCCGGTGTCGAGGATGAAGCGCGCGCTGCGGCCGTTGACCTCGGCTTCGAGGTCGAAGCTGCCGCTCCCCGACCGCACGACGGAGACCTCGCCCGAGGGCCCGGGGACGACCCGGCCAGGCGTCAGCTCGCCGAGGATGCGATGGCCAAACAGGGTGACGTCGTCGCGGTAGCTGTAGAGGCCGACCAGGCCAACGAGCGCGACCATCCAGAAGGCGAGTGCCTGCGCGGCCCGCGACCAGTTGGAGCGGAACATGGCCACCATCGAACCGAGGATCACGATTCCGAAAGCAGACAAGGTGGCGAAGCGCGCGAGCTGATCCGGCGCCATGCCGGCGATGGTCTCCTCGCCGCTGAACAGCACGAGAAGTACGAGCGCAACGCCAATGATGGCGAGGGGAACGATCAAACGCATCGGGTGGCTCTGGCCATGGAACGTGTTACCTCCACATATGCCAAGATCTAGGTAGTCCAAGATCTAGGTAGTCATAGCCAGCATACCAAGGAAAAAGGCCATCTCGGCTGCCTGTTGGGCGGCCCCGGCGATGTCGCCGGTGTGCCCGCCGAGCTTGGCGCGGGCAAGCCGCGCTGTTCCCCAGGCCGCGGCGAGGGCGAGGAGCGCGCCGAAAGTCGCGGAGCCGATCCCGACGTCCGCGCCGAAGCCGGCGGCGATGATCAGCATGAGGCAGAGCAAGGCGGCAATGCTGAGCGCGGTCGCGTCGGGGCGTCCGGCGCTCGCGCCCGCACCGTCCGGCTTCGCTGGCGGCAGGGTCGCCAGCGGCAGGAGGCCGGCCGTCCGGGAGATTGCCGCCGCGACCACGACGGCGGCGGCGACCGACAGGGCTGGCGCGCGGCTGGCGAGTTCGGCGAGCAGCGCCACACGCAGCAGAAGCCCGAGGCAAAGCGCGGCCGCGCCGAAGGCGCCAATGCGGCTGTCGCGCATGATCTCCAGCCGTCGCTCACGTGTTCGTCCGCCGAAGAGGCCATCGGCGGTGTCCGCCCAGCCGTCCTCATGCAGTGCTCCGGTGATCATAGTCAGCGCGGCGACCGCGAGGACGGCGGAAGGCAGGGCGCCGAAGCCGAGGGAAAGGCCTGCGGCCATGGCGAGGCCGCCGCCAAGCCCGATGATGGCGCCCGCGAGCGGCAGGGCCCGGATCATGGTGCCGAAATCCGGCGCGGCCTTGCCACCGTCGGGAAGGAAGCGTTGCGGCACCGGCAGACGCGAGTAGAACACGAGGCAGGCGGCCGTATCGGCGACAAGGCCGCGCCATCCAGCGGAGCCGCCGACGCGGCGCGCGTCTCGATCGTCATTCAGCCCAGTCATCTGCTTCACTCGCGGCTCTGCGACCGGTATAGCTCTCCGGAAGAGGCCTTAGAGCATGTTCCGCGCGCTCAGGCGAGCCCGGCTCGCTTGGCGGGCGTATGCTTCAGACAGTCGGGCCGAGGAGCATGGGTGTTATGGATATGTCGGCTTCAGGCCTGCCTTTCGACGACGTGCGGCGTCTCATCCCGATGATGCCAGGGCCTGACGAGGATGCGGTCGCGACCGTGAAGGCGCGTGACCAGGAATTGACCAAACCGGCCGGCGCGCTCGGACGGCTGGAGGATATCGTGGAATGGGTGGCCGCCTGGCAGGGCAAGGGCCAGCCGGAGATCCGCCGGCCGATCGTCTGCGTCTTTGCCGGCAACCACGGGGTCGTCAAGCACGGCGTGTCGCCCTATCCGCAAAGCGTGACGCGTCAGATGCTGGAGAATTTCGCCGCCGGCGGCGCCGCCATCAACCAGATCTGCGCCGCCTATGACCTCGGCTTCAAGGTGTTCGACCTGGCGCTCGATCTGCCGACAGACGATTTCACGCAGGGTGCCGCGCTCGACGAGAAGTCCTGTGTGGCGACGATGGCCTTCGGGATGGAGGCGATAGCCGGCGGCGCGGACCTTCTATGCCTCGGTGAAATGGGCATTGGCAATACGACGAGCGCGGCCGCCATCTTCGCGGCGCTCTATGGCGGCCCGGTCGCCAAGTGGGTCGGCCGTGGCACGGGCGTCGATGATGCCGGCCTTGCCCGCAAGCGTGCTGTCGTGGAACAGGCGCTGGCCATCCATGCCGGTCATCTCGATGATCCGCTGGAGGTCTTGCGCCGGCTCGGCGGACGTGAGGTCGCGGCGATCGCCGGCGCGATCCTGGCGGCGCGGCTGCAGCGTATCCCGGTGATCCTCGACGGCTATGTCGTCTGCGCCGCCGCCGCCGTTTTGAAAGCCATGGACCCGGGCGCGCTCGACCACTGCATCGCCGGTCACCGCTCGGCCGAAGGCGGCCACGGCGAGGTGCTGGAGCGTCTCGGTCTCGAGCCGGTGCTTGATCTCGGCATGCGGCTTGGCGAGGGCACTGGCGCCGCGCTCGCGGCCGGTATCGTCAAGGCGGCCGTCGCTGCCCACAACGGCATGGCGACATTTGCTCAAGCGGCGGTCTCGCAGCGGCCGGACGCGCCCTGACCGCGCGCGTCCGCCGCCGCCAGTCTTACCCCACCAGCGGTGGCGGCCGTAAGGGGCCGGGCCGCTGGCGGCTCGTTTCCCTGGCCGCCTTGCTCGCCATGGTCGCCGTCGGCTACTGGCAGCAGAGCGGTGAGCCGGTGACGGGCATGGCGCGCGCCATCGACGGCGATTCCCTGCGCCTCGGTGGCCGCGAACTGCGGCTGGCGGGTATCGACGCGCCGGAGCTCCATCAATCCTGCGAACATGACGCTGGCGTCTACCCTTGCGGTCGCGAGGCCCGCGACTATCTCTCGATCCTGCTCGCCCGCGCCCCGATTACCTGTACCATCAGGGAGCAGGACCGCTACGGCCGGGGGCTGGCGCTCTGCCGACAGGGTGAGATGGACGTCAACGCCGAACTCGTCCGCGAAGGACAGGCCATCGCCTATGGCCGTTTCGACGCGGAAGAGCGGCAGGCGCGCGCGAGCCGGCGCGGCGTCTGGGCAGGACGTTTTGAGCGTCCGGCGGACTGGCGACGCACGCACCCGCGCTGAGAACAGCGCAGCTATGTGTTTTTTCACACAGTCAAGAGCAGGTTGTTAATCTACTGTACCTACATAGACGACCTCCGAGACCCTGGACTTCCAACGCGGTTCCTGATTGCAGGCGCCGCGTTTCTTTTTTTGCGGGTTCCCTAGCGCCAGAAGCCATGGTTGACCTTGCCGGTCTCGCGGCTCATATCCCGGTCAGTGGAAGTGGCGACAAAGGTGCGAGGCGATGGCCGGCGAGGGCTCCTTGATACGGACCCCAGATGCCACGCTTCCGAGCGAGGATGGAATGATCACGAGAGATGCAATCGTCGCGCGGCTCAACACCATAGCCGGGCCCGATGGTACGACGCCGCTCGGTCGTTCCGCCGCTCTGTCCGAAGTGGTGATCGCTGGCGGCAAGGTTTATTTTTCCATCGCCATCGATCCAGCGCGCTCTCAGGAATTCGAAGCGCTACGTCATCGTGCCGAGGGCCTTGTGCGTGAAATGCCGGGCGTCGAGAGCGTCATCGTGACTTTGACGGCGGAGGCGGCTCCATCGCGCGCCGAGGCGCCACGATCGTCCGCGCGTCCCGCGGCTCCGGTGGGCGGCGAGCGTCCTCTCGGGCCCAAGGCCTCGTCCCAGACGAAGGCGGGCATACCAGGCGTCAAGCACATCGTCGCGGTGGCAAGCGGCAAGGGCGGCGTCGGCAAGTCAACCGTCGCCTGCAATCTCGCCCTCGCGCTGGCCCGGCAGGGGCTCAAGGTCGGCCTGCTCGACGCGGATATCTACGGCCCATCGCTGCCGAAACTGCTCGCACTGTCGGATAAGCCGGAGGTCATCCCCGGCCGCCGCATCCTCCGGCCGCTCGTCGCCCACGGCCTCAAGGTCATGTCGATAGGCTTCCTCGTCGATGAGCAGGCCGCGATGATCTGGCGTGGCCCCATGGTGATGTCCGCCATCCAGCAGATGCTGCGCGAAGTCGAATGGGGCGAACTCGATGTGCTGATCGTCGACATGCCGCCGGGAACGGGTGACGCGCAATTGACCATGGCGCAGAACGCGGCTCTGGCGGGCGTCGTCATCGTGTCCACGCCCCAGGACCTCGCGCTGATCGATGCGCGGCGCGGTGTCGCCATGTTCCGCCGGGTCGAGGTTCCGATCCTCGGTGTCGTCGAAAACATGTCCAGTTTCATCTGTCCGCATTGCGGCGGCCGGTCCGATATTTTCGGTCATGGTGGCGCGCGTGACGAGGCGCAGGCCATGGGTGTTCCTTTCCTTGGCGAAGTGCCCCTGACGATGGCTCTGCGCGCGGCCTCGGACGAAGGAGAGCCCATTGTCGTTCGCGATCCCCATGGTCCCGAGGCAAGTGTCTTCATGGATATTGCGGCCCAACTCACCGGCGCGCTCGGCGGTGCGTCACGCCTGCGGCCCGCGCCGCGAATCGTGATCGAATAGCGAGGGCGCGAGGGAGGCCAAGAAATGCGCGGATGTGGTGCTTTTTTGGGCTGTCTTCGACCAATGGACAATCTTCGCCGCGCTTGAGACTGTTGCGGTCGCTAGCGGAATATGGCTCTGTGACTCCATACAAGCGCCACCTTTCCGTTGAGGTATTGGCGTCCGTTTAAGCGGGAGGATAGAAAGAATGAAGCGTCGTCAGTTTCTAGCGAGCTCGGGTCTTGCGGTCGCGGGAGGCGCGGCTCTTGCTGCGCCGGCGATCGCGCAGTCCGCGCCCGAAATCAAGTGGCGTCTCGCATCGAGTTTCCCGAAGTCGCTGGATACCATCTACGCGGGTGGTGAAGTTCTTGCCAAGCAAGTCGCCGAACTGACCGACAACAAGTTCCAGATCCAGGTCTTCGCGGCCGGCGAAATCGTGCCCGGCCTGCAGGCGCTGGACGCCACGCAGAACGGCACCGTGGAAATGTGCCATACGTGCTCCTATTACTATGTGGGCAAGGATCCGACCTTCGCCATCGGCACGGCGGTTCCCTTCGGCCTCAACGCACGCATGCAGAATTCTTGGCTCTTCGAGGCCGGCGGCAATGAACTCTTCAATGAGTTCTTCAAGAAGTACAATGTATTCGGCATGCCTGCCGGTAATACCGGCACACAGATGGGCGGCTGGTTCCGCAAGGAAATCAAGACGGTCGCCGATCTCTCCGGCCTCAAGATGCGCATCGCCGGCATCGCCGGGCAGGTGATGCAGAAGCTCGGCGTTGTTCCCCAGCAGATCGCCGGCGGCGACATCTATCCGGCGCTCGAGAAGGGCACCATCGACGCGGCCGAATGGGTCGGTCCCTATGACGACGAGAAGCTCGGCTTCAACAAGGTCGCGCCTTACTATTACTACCCGGGCTTCTGGGAAGGTGGGCCGACCATCCACGCGATGGTCAATCTCGACAAGTGGAACGAGCTGCCGAAGACCTATCAGGCAGCGCTGATCAACGCGGCGACCTACGCCAACACCATCATGCTGGCGCGCTATGACAAGGTGAACCCGCCGGCCATCAAGCGCCTCGTCGGCGCCGGCACGCAGCTGCGACCCTTCCCGCAGGAGGTCATGGAGGCCTGCCTCAAGTCGACCAATGAGCTCTACGCGGAAATCAGCGCGAAGAACCCGGATTTCAAGAAGATCATCGACGCCATGATCGCCTACCGCAATGAGGAATACCTCTGGTGGCAGGTGGCTGAATACACCTACGATAACTTCATGATCCGTGCCCGCGCTCGCGGGTAAGTTCTTCTTTCAACACACTGCGACGTGCAGGGGCGGTCATTCCGAGGGATGACCGCCCCTTTCTGTTATGGGCTACCGGATTCGTGCTGCTCCGGAGGAGATTGGGCAGCCGGTGTATGAGTAGAGCGGGAACGGATAAGCAAAAACCCCGGAGTGACCTCCGGGGTTTTTCTTGTTCTCGAGCAACTGCCTCTATTTGAAGTCGAGCGCCGGCGGTGGCAGATCGTTGCCGAGACCGGGCGGTGGGGCCAGGCCCTTGAGCTGCTCCTCGACCCGCGCGGGATCGACCTGCACGGCACCCTGCTTGTAGTGCATCACCATCTGCGGGAAGAAGATGATCAGGGCGACCATCAGCAGCTGGATGCACACGAAGGGAACCGCGCCCCAGTAGATCTGGCCCGTCGTGATGGGAGCGGTGCGCTTCTTCGTGACACGGTCGATGTAAGCTTGCTTCGGCGCCACCGAACGCAGGAAGAACAGGGCGAAGCCGAACGGCGGGTGCATGAAGCTGGTCTGCATGTTGACCGCCAGCATCACGCCGAACCAGATGAGGTCGATCCCGAGGTGATCGGCCACCGGCGCGAGCAGCGGGATGATGATGAAGGCAAGCTCGAAGTAATCGAGGAAGAACGCGAGGATGAAGATCAGCAGGTTCACGAAGACAAGGAAGCCGACCTCGCCGCCGGGAAGCGCCAGCAGCAGCTCCTCCACCCATTTATGTCCGTCGACGCCATAGAAGGTCAGCGAGAAGACGCGGGCGCCGATGAGGATGAAGATCACGAAAGCCGAAAGCTTTGCCGTTGATTCAGTCGCCTGCTTCAGCAATCCGAAGTTGAGGCGCTTACGGGCGAGTGCCAGCAATACGGCGCCGGCCGCGCCCATGGCGCCACCTTCGGTCGGCGTCGCGACGCCAATGAAGATGGTGCCCAGCACGAGGAAGATGAGGCCGAGCGGCGGCACCATGACGAAGGTGACCTGTTCCGCCAGGCGGGAGATGAGCCGCTTGCCGGTCGTCCGCTCGATGGCCGCCGCGATGAGGGCATAGACCGTGCCTGCTATGAAGGCTTCGGTGAGAAGCGCCCAATAATTGTGCCCCGACTTCAGGAGGGCGACATAGATGCCGATGAAAACCGCCGTGATGAGAACGGTCAGGATGATCCGCTGGGTGCCGAGCAGTCTGTTGAAAAGCGCCGACAGGAACGCGACGATGACCGCGACCGACATGGTCAGGACCACGAAATCGGCGCCGGCGCGAACCTCCGTCTGGCGCATGACGTAATAGGCGGCGAGCCCCGAGAAGGCGACGAGGGCGCCGACCTGCCAGACGCCGCGATCGCCGTTGTCCTCGCGATGGCCGATGGCCTCGTCCGGCAAGCCCGGCGCGCTGTTGGGATAAATCATGGAGACGAGCCAGATGTAGCCCGCGTAGAGGAGTGACAGGACGAGGCCGGGGATGAAGGCGCCCTCATACATGTCGCCGACCGACCGACCGAGCTGGTCGGCCATCACGATCAGCACGAGCGAGGGCGGGATGATCTGCGCCAATGTGCCGGATGCGGCGATGACTCCGCTGGCCACCCGGCGATCATAGCCGTAGCGCAGCATGATGGGGAGTGAGATGAGGCCCATCGAGATGACGGAGGCAGCGACCACGCCCGTTGTCGCGGCGAGAAGCGCTCCAACGAAGACCACCGCGTAAGCCAGGCCGCCACGGATCTTCCCGAACAACTGCCCGATCGTGTCGAGCAGGTCTTCCGCCATGCCCGATCGTTCAAGGATCAGTCCCATGAAGGTGAAGAACGGGATGGCCAGCAGCACCTCGTTGTTCATGGTGCCATAGATGCGCTCTGGCAGCGCTTGCAGAAAGTTGGGGTTGAACAGCCCCAGTTCGATGCCGATGAAGCCGAAGATCAGGCCATTGGCGGCCAGCGCGAAAGCGACGGGATAGCCGAGCAGCAGCAAGACAACGAGCGCCGCGAACATGATCGGCGCCATATTGTGGATGATGAAGGCGGTCATCAGACAGTCTCCGGAACGCGTTGGCGTCGATCAGGGGCGCGATGGGGAATTGGGGTCGACGTTCTCAAGGAGACGTTCGACCTCCGCCTCCGCCTGACCGCTACTTCCGGCGTGGGGATCGTCCATGAGACCGCGCATGATGGCGATGCGCTTGATGAGTTCTGAAATGGCCTGAAAAAACAGCAGAACGAAGCCGATCAGTATCAGAAATTTCGCCGGCCACTGGGGCAGGCCGCCTGCACTCGATGACTGTTCGTTGATCAGCCAGGAGCGCTCGGCAAAGGGCGCCGTCGTGACGATCATGACAATCGTGAAGGGTAAGAGAAAGAAGACATGGCCGACGATATCGATCCAGTCGCGCGCGCGTTTTGAGAGCTGGCCGTTGACGATGTCGATGCGGATGTGTTCGTTGGCGATCAACGTCCAAGGCGCGCACATCAGGAACACGACGCCGAAGAGCACCCATTGCAGTTCGAGCCATGCATTCGATGACGTATCGAAAAGCTTGCGCACGATGGCGTTGAGCGCGGAGACGACGATGGCCGCCAGGATGAGCCACGCGCACCATTTGCCGATGCGTGTGTTGATGGCGTCAATGATCCGGCTGATTGCCAGAAGTGCGGACACGTCCAACCTCCCTCGAAACGAGTTTCTTCTTGGACAGCGGTTACTGCTGCAATGATGCTGGCATGGTGAGGGTCATGGTTGCAATGACCCGGACGACACTATCCATGCCACAGCGCTCATCCTCGCATGCATCTAGCATTGCAGCAGGTGGCGCTGATGCCGCGTTGGTTCGGGACAATACAGAATTTAGATGCCATAGAGATGCAGCCCGATGACCAGAAACTGTGCGTAGCCTATCGCCAGATTGCAGACAAGCAACGCTCTGGCGACCGGGAAGGCGAATAGCGCATCCGTCGTCGTGGGGCTCTCTAGACTTTGGTCGTAAACCGCGCGCTTAGCCGCCTGTCACGCTCATGTGGCGGCCGACGGCTGGGCGGGCGCTCCGGCGGTCGATGACGAAATCGTGGCCCTTCGGTTTGCGTGTGATCGCCTCGGCGATCGCCTGTTCGAGCAGCGCGTCGCTTTCGCTGGCGCGCAAGGGCGCCCGCAGGTCGGCGGCATCCTCCTGGCCGAGGCACATGTAGAGCGTACCGGTGCAGGTGACGCGCACACGGTTGCAGCTCTCGCAGAAATTATGCGTCATGGGCGTGATGAAGCCGAGCCGGCCGCCCGTTTCGCGCAGTTTGACGTAACGTGCGGGGCCGCCTGTGCGATCGTCCAGATCCTCCAGGGTGTAGCGCTGCTTGAGCCCGGCCCTGACGAGCGACAGCGGCAGGAACTGGTCAATGCGGCCGGGCTCGATCTCACCGAGCGGCATCACCTCGATCAAGGTGAGATCCATGCCCTGTCCATGGGCCCATGCGACGAGATCAGGAATTTCCTGATCGTTCACGCCCTTGAGCGCGACGGTGTTGATCTTGATCGCGAGGCCCGCGGCGCGCGCCGCCGCCAGTCCCTCGAAAACGCGGTTCAGATCGCCCCAACGCGTGATGGTGCGGAATTTCGCGGGATCGAGCGTGTCGAGAGACACGTTGATCCGCCGCACACCGCAGGCCGCCAGAGCCTCGGCATGCCGGGCGAGCTGGGTTCCGTTGGTGGTCAGTGTCAGTTCATCGAGATCGCCGGCGTCGAGATGGCGCGAGAGCGACTGGAACAGGCTGAGAATATCGCGCCTGACCAGCGGTTCGCCGCCCGTAATGCGGAGCTTGCGTACGCCACGCCGCACAAAGGCGCTGCACAGCCGGTCGAGTTCCTCGAGCGAAAGCAAGTCGCGCTTCGGCAGGAAATGCATGTCCTCCGCCATGCAATAGACACAGCGCAAGTCGCAACGGTCGGTCACCGATACCCGGAGATAGGTGATCGCGCGCCCGAAGGGGTCAATGAAGGGGCCCGTGCTATCCAGGCGTTGTGGCGGCATCAGCATGACAAAGACGTCAGTCGGTTACGATACATAGGCTGTAACATGGCCTCTTCAGCACGAGAATGCCAATCATATGAAGGTGTGACTGGTCGCGAGGACAAGGCTTACGCTTTGCGTCGCGACCGCCTAAAAGCTATCGAGACAGTCGAGGCGAGCAGGAGATGACGTTGGACAACGCCAAGGATGAGGCCCCCTGGCCCACGGAATTGCGCCTCTCGTCAGACAGGCGCACCCTGACGATCACCTTTGACGACGGCCAGACATTCGCGTTGAGCGCAGAATATCTCAGGGTCAAGAGCCCATCGGCCGAAGTCCGGGGACATTCGCCGAGCGAGCGTAAAACGGTGGGCGGCAAGATCAACGTCACCATCCTGTCGATCGAGCGGATGGGCCATTATGCCGTGCGTCCCATCTTTGACGACATGCACGACAGCGGCATTTACACCTGGGGATACCTGCACGAGCTTGGCGCCCGACAGCCCGGGATATGGTCAGCTTATCTCGACGAGCTTGACAGCAAAGGGCTGAAGCGCGAGCCGACGGTTCGAGGGTAGACCACTCCCTTGGTAAGGGAGTGGTCGAGAGCTCAATGCATCAAACGAGAAAGCCGGCCGGCTCGACGCGCCGCTCGATGGAGCGTAAGCGATGAGCTGGCCGGCTTGTCATTGTGAAGAGAGCGGGGACCCCCGCCCTTGCGTCAACGCTGAACGACGACGCGCGTACCGACGCGCACGCGACCATAGAGGTCGATGACGTCTTCGTTCATCATGCGGAAGCATCCGGACGATACGGCCTGACCGATGGAGTCGGGCTCGTTGGAGCCGTGGATGCGGTAGAGCGTCGAGCCAAGATAGAGCGCGCGCGCGCCAAGCGGGTTGTCCGGACCGCCAGCCATGTGGCGTGGCAGATCCGGGCGCCGCTTCAGCATCTGCGGCGGAGGCGTCCAGCCCGGCCATTCGCGCTTCTGGGTTACTGTCTTGGTTCCACCCCAGGTGAAGCCGGGGCGGCCCACGCCGACGCCATAACGGATCGCGGTGCCACCTGGCTGCACCAGATAGAGCCGCCGTTCCGACGTCGAAACGACGATGGTGCCCGGTCCGTGGGGGCCCGTATAGCTGACGATCTCGCGCGGGATCGCCGATGCCTGCGGCCGGAAGCTTTCCGGCTGTACACCAAGTGGCTGCCGCGTCAGCGGGTCGATTTGGTAGGCGCTTGCGGGGGTGGCGAGAATGGCGGCACAAAAAACGCCCGCGAAAGCTGCAAGCTTCGCACTCATGTTGGCCTCGAAGTTCGATGTCGCAGGAGACGAATCCGGCGACCACCTGTTCCAATTTAGGTGATTATCAGGCGGCAACTTGTCTAAAGAATGCGTAAGCTGCAACAGGGATCGGCGGTATATTTTGCTCACACCAGCGTGATCGCCGCGAGCGTGACAGGCGGGCCACAGTACCGGTCTTATCCTGATCCCCGTCGATCGCGACGACTTGAGGTGTTGCCGGGCCCTTCTTCAGTCTCCTAACGCCGACTGCCGGCCATCGTCGATGGCCGGTATCAGGATAGTTGACGCGGATCCGATTAGGTGGACATCCCCTTCGCACCCGGCCGTTCCGTTGGCGAGCTACCTGTTGCCCTCAAGGTTGCGCGCCGGGAAAAGGTGGTTGGCCACCCATGGGCGGGCGGCCGTACATTGCAGGTCTGGCGCCCATCGGAGGGCGGCCAGCCATGGGAGGTCTCCCGGCCATGGGAGGCCGTCCGGCCATAGGTGGGCGACCGCCCATCACCGGGCGCCCGTATGCGCCGGGTGGGCGATAGCCCGGGCCGCGAAAACCAGGTGGACGCCCTGGTCCGGGTCCCACATAGCGTGGCCCGCGATAGCCTCCCCAAGGGCCGTAGCCCGGCCCGCCGGGATATACGCGCGGTGGGCCATAGGCATAGCGGGGATAATAGCGAACGGGATAGACCACCGGGGGCGGCGCATAGCCATAGTCCACCCAGGAGCCGCTGTAATAGCCGGCGCCACCGGAGTAGTAGACGGGGCCCGCGCTCCCGGACACGCAGCCGCTAAGGCCGAGGGACCCAACAAGCAGAATAATTCCGGTCAGCGCTCCGCGAGCGATTTTCATGTCACGTTTTCCGCAGCCTTCGCCCAAACAGTCCTGAGCCATCCCGAAAAAGTGAGGGATATTCACGGCGAAAAAGCGTCCGCCACTGATCTTCGCTCCCAGGCGCTTTACTCACCCGAGCAGGGCTTCGATCTGGACACGGCAGCCGAGCCTGTCGGCGACCTTGAGAACGACCGGTCGGACGGCGTCAATGCCGATGCCATCCCGGCTGTTGCGCGCGTGAAGCGCGCGGCTGCGATCGCCGGGCAGAACGACAGGCCGATCGGGATCGATCGGCGCCGCGCCGCGCACCGCGGCGAAGAGTTCGTCCAGGCCGGACTGGTATGTCGCCTCGTCCTTCAGCGTGGCCGGATCGAAATAGATGGAGAGCAGGCTGTTGGTGGGCACGGGATCCGAGGGATCGCCGGCGATGAAGCCGGCGAAGACTTCGGCGAAAACGGCGAGACCGTAGCCCTTGAATCCGCCGAAGGCCATCAGTGCGCCGGCCTTCTGGAAAACGCTGGGGTCGTCGGTCGGCAGGCCGTCGGGACCGATGAGGCAGGCCGTCGGTAGCTTTTCGCCCCGTTCCAGCGCGAGCTTGACAGTATTGCCCGAAACCTCGGCCACGGCGAAATCTAGGATCAGGTCCTCCCCCGGACGCAACGGCGCACCCATGGCGATGGGGTTGGTCCGGAGTTTTCCCTCGCGCGCGCCGAAGGGCGCGACGGGGGCGGCACCACCGCGCCCATGGGCGAAATGCAGCGAGGCGATGCCGGCACGCGCGGCGATCTCAGGCCAACGTCCGTTGCGGCCGAGATGGCCGGAATGGGCCACGGCAACCATGCTGATGCCGTGGGCCTTGGCGCGCTCCGCGCCGAGATGGGCGGCGAATTCCCCGACAACCTGTCCGAACGCCCGCCGGCCGTCGATACGCACCACCGCGCCGGCATCGTGGGCGATGCGCGGGCTCGTCGCGCCCTCGACCTCGCCTGTCAGCAGCCTTTCCACATACATGCCCGTCAGCCGGATGCCATGGGAGGCATGGCCCATGAACTCGGCTTCGACAAGATGACGCGCGACCATCTCCGCGTTGATCGTGGAGGCGCCGCCGCGCGTGAGGAGAAGGCTCACGACCTTTTCGAGGGTTGCCGCGTCATAACGATCTGACGTCGCCGCCGTATCCATGGTCATCGTTCAATACCTTCGCTTCTGGCATGGCGCGCCGCCGCCGCATCGCAGATGACACCGACACAGGTCATGATGTGATAGAGCAGCCGTGTGGGAACGGTCTGCGCGAGGAGCGTGCCACCACGACTGATCTGGTTTCGCCAGAGTGGACCATCGGCGATGACGAAGTGATCGAAGAGGCTTGTGACCAGCCTCGCAAGCTCGGGCGCGCTGTCGTCAATCGCCCCGTCGCCGTTCTGACGGCGCCGGACGAAATATTTGATCGCCTCGGTTTGTGGCCAGAGCAGCTTGCTGTCGCGGAGTGGGGCGCCTGTCGGGTCGTGAGCCTCGATGAGAGCCGGAACATGGCCGTCTTCGCCATCGAAGCCGTGCCTCCAGCCATAGGTAGCGAGGCGATGGGCGCCGTCCGCCGCGCGTCGCGAATGCCTTATGTCTGCGTAGACGATGAGAAGCCACGCCCATTCGAATTGATGGCCCGGCTCACGGATGCGGCCTGCCTCTCCAGCCGCGGGCTCCCAATTCTCAGCGAAATACTCGCCGATGGCGCCATCGCGCTCGATCAGCGTCAGGAACAGGTCGACGATCGCGTCGGACAGGGGAGCTGCGGCAGTGAAGCCGGCCTCTTCGAGGGCGAGGAACGACTCCATGAGATGCATGTGCGGGTTCTGGCGCCGAGGCAAGGGCGCGCCGGTGGGGCTCGGCGCGAACTCAGAGTAGCCGCCATGACGCGGCGCCGACAGGCGCTGGTGGAGTGCGGCGAGAGACTTCTCGATCCATTCTTCGGCCCTCGGCTCGCCGAGACGGTGCAACCATGCAAGCGCGAGCAGGGCAAAACACTGGTCATAGGCGTCACAGCGCGGATCGATCGGGCGGCCGCCTGGCGTCACGCTACGCAGCCATCCCCCATGGTCTTTGTCCCAGAGCAGGCCGGCCGTGGCCTCGAAACCCCTGACGGCAAGGTGGCGATAGTGATCATTGCCCGTGAGGAGCGCCGCATGCGCGAAGGTATAGACCTGCCGGGCCTGGACGCGCGTATGGAGCGCTTCGATGGGGCAGGGGCGTCCGGAAAAGTCCAGATCTTCAAAGAAATAGCCGGCATCCGTGACGCCGGCTTCGCTCCAGAATGGGATAAGCACCTCGAAGGCCCAGTCCCGCAGGCGAGCAAGGGCGGTATCAACGTCCTCCGATGACGGGGTGCCAGTCGGGACGGCGTGGATCGGTGCGGAAACGGGCATAGTAGTCGCCTTTTTCTTCGTAATAGCGCTCGTACTTGTCCATTTTCTCCGGATCAAGTTCCACACCGAGCCCAGGACCGGTTGGAACCGCGATGGATCCGTTCCTGTATGGCATCAACCCACCTGCGATGATGTCGTCGGTGAGATAGTGATAATGCGCATCCCCGGCGTAGATCATCTCGGGGATCGTGGCCGCGGTGTGCAGCATGGCGGCGAGCTCGATGCCGAATTCGCAGCCGCTGTGCATGGCCACGCCGAGGCTGAAGGCCTTGCACACGGCGCAGAGATCCTTCACGCCGCGCGGCCCCTCCCAATAGTGCAGGTCGGTGAGGATGACATCCGCGGCGCCCATGCGGATGCCCGGCCCGAGGTCATCGAAGCGCGCGGGATACATGTTGGTGCCGATCGGTACGCGGATCTGTTTGCGGACGGCCGCATTGCCCTCGAGCCCCCAGGAAGGGTCCTCGAAATATTCTATATCGAGCGCTTCCAGGCGTTTGCCGATGCGCACGGCGGTGCCCACCGACCAGGTGCCGTTGGGGTCGATCCGCAGGCCGAACTCGTCGCCAAGCCTGTCGCGGCAGAGTTCCAGCACGCGCGCTTCCTCGCGTGGTTCCATCACGCCGGCCTTCAGCTTCATGGCGCGCACGCCGAGCGTCTCGGCGAGCTCAACGCAATGGGCCGCCACGTCCTCCGCCGTCGTGTCGTCGCCGCCGCCTGGCCTGTCGTAGCGCCAGAACAGATAGCCGATGAAGGGCACCGCGTCGCGGACGCGCCCGCCCATCAGGTCGTGCACGGGCACTCCGGCGACCTTGCCCTGGATGTCGAGGCAGGCGATCTCGATCGCCGCATAGATGCGGGCGTTCGATTGGAAGTAGGTATTGCGCAGGATCTTGGCCTTGATCAACTCTGTATTGAACGGGTTGAGGCCGATGAGCCTGTCCTTCAGCTTGGCGAGCGCGCCGCGCTGGTCGCCGCCGCCAACTTCGCCGAGCCCGACGATGCCCTCATCGGTGACGAGCTCGATGATCGTGCGCATGAAGTATCCGGGATGAACCCCCGTGTTGCTCCTGAGCTGGGCATTGGTCGGAATGGCGACGCATCGCGCCTTGAGGTCGACGATCTTCATTCGGCAGGCTCCGTGACTATGGCATGGCCTTCAGCGGGGCGGCCCGCTGCGACCCAACGGTTGAAACGTTCGTGGACGGCCGATGTCGGCGGGTAAATGTCGACGATCGGCTCACCCGCGAGCACGCACATGGCGATGAACTCCTCGACGGCTTCCTTCTCGACTGCTTCGATCGCGATCTGATCGGCCTCTGCGCGGGGCAAGACCACGACGCCTTCGTCGTCACCGACGATCACATCACCGGGAAAGACGCTGACGCCGCCGCAGGCGATGGGACAATTGATCTCCACCGGATGGTGCTTGACCATGATGGGTGGCGCGGCGGGCGCGGCGTGGAATGTCGGGATCGCGAGCTGGCCGATGGAGGGCGAGTCGCGGAAGCCGCCATCGGTGACGACGCCCGCGACACCACGCACCATCATGCGCATCATCAGGATCTCGCCGCAGGATGCCGCCTCCGCATCGCCGCGCGAATCGACGACCAGCACATGCCCGGCCGGAATGGTTTCCACCATCACCCGCTGCAGGTCGCGCCGGTTATCGCGGTCGAAGATATTGGTCAGGTCTTCCCGATTGGGGATGAGGCGCATGGTCGATGCGAGCCCGACCATGCGTGGCTTGCCGGGCGCGACGGGCTGCACCTTGCGCATGAACGTGTTCCTGAAGCCGCGCCTCAGCAGCAGCGTCGTCAAGGTTGCGGTCGTTACCTGCGACAGCCGCTCTCGTGTAGCCAGGTCGAGGCCACCGGGGGAGGTGGTGCTATCCATGCGTTACTCGCTTTGTTCTGGAGAGCCTTGTTTGAAGATTGGAGGGCGGCGGCGCGGGGAGCGACACCGCCGGCCACGAAACGGTTGTCAGTTGGCGATCCAGGCGCGATCAACCAGCCAGTTGCCGCTGAGCTCGCGCCGCACGCCCTTGATATTCTTGCGCTTTACGTCCTTGTTGGCGCGCCAGAAGAAGAATGTCTGGTAATACTCATCCAACAACTGCTTCTGGATATCGCTGTAAAGCTTCTTGCGTTCTTCAAGATTCGTCGTCCCGCGCGCGGCGGCGACATCATTGAAGACCTTCTCATCCTTGATGCCGGCATAGTTCGACCCGGCATTGCGGCTGTAATAGGTGCTGAAGCTCATGTCGGGATCGACGCGTGGCGTATTGGCCCGCTGCAAGGCCATGTCGTAGTTGTAGCTCAGGATCTTGTCGAGCCAGGCCTGCCGTTCCATCGTCTCGATATTCACGGTGATGCCCACATCCTTGAGCTGCGACTGGATGATCTGCGCGATCTGCGTGTCGGGGTCGCGTTGGATGATGGCAAGCGTAATCGGGCCGCTATGTCCGGATTTCTTATAGTATTCCTTGGCCTTGGCGAGATCGTGGGCGTGGGGCTGCAACTCGGCCGGGAAGGCCCATGAGCTCGGCGGCTCGAAGGTGGGCGCGATGACGCCTTCCCCGCGCGAGACCACGCGCTCCATGGTCTGGCGATTGATGCCATGGGCAACCGCGCGGCGCAGGTCGGGATTGTTGAAGGGCGGCTTCGTCAGGTTGAACGACATATACTGCGCCGTACCGACGTGGTTCGGGACGAGCTCCGTATTGCCGTCACGCTCGATCTGCCCGTAGTCCTTTACCTGGACGAGGTCGCCCAGCTGCACGTTGCCGGAGCGCAGTTCGACGATCTTGACCGTCGTGTTGGGAATGAAGCGGGTAACGACGGCGTCGAGATAAGGCAGTTGCTGGCCCTTGTCGTCCTTGCCCCAGTATTTGTCGAAGCGCTCGACCGCGATACGATCACCGCCTGTCCAGCTCACGAAGCGGAAGGGGCCTGTGCCGACCGGGCTGCGGGCGTAGTCGGCCCCCTTGGCCTTCACCGCAGTCGGTGAGGAGATCATGCCAGCTTCATTGGCGAGGCCGGCCAGGACCGAGCCGGACGGCGCGGAGAAATTCACCTTCACCGTGAGCGGATCAATCACCTCGATGGACGCCATGTCGCCTACGAATTGCCGCGCGCGCGCCTTCTGCGCGGGGTCGATCACACGGTCGAGGTTAAATTTCACCGCCTCGGCGTTGAAGGGCGTTCCGTCGTGGAAGACGACACCATCGCGCAGCTTGAAAATGATGGACTTCTGGTCAGGCGCAATCTCCCAGCTCGTCGCCAGCTGGGGGACGAAGTTGCCGGCATCATCCTGAACAAACAGATTTTCCAGCATTTGCGTGTAGACGGCCCGATCCTTGCCCGGCGCGTTGCCGTAGATCGGGTCAAGCGTCGCGGGCTCCAGGTCGACGGCCTGCGTCAGCGTTCCACCCCGCTTCGGCGTATCGTCAGCCAGCGCCGGCATTGCCAGAACACACGCCAAGGCCGTTGAAAGCACAATCGTTTTTACGCGCTCCATGCGCTCCTCCCCACTTCTCAAAGGAATGACATCGGTTCCCATGCCAGGGAGCCGTCACGCCCGCTTGTCTGCGGTCCATTTTTTGCGTTGACCTTTAGTAAGATGCTCAGCATATTTCTGTCAACGGAGTTCAGACATCAACTCATCAGATCTCTTGCGGATCGATCCTGGGAAGACGGTGCGAATGGTTGATTTTGTTGGGGAGAGCCTTTTGCGGCCGCGGCTTTCAGCCGTTCTTGTCGATCGCATCACAGGGTTGATCTACAACGGCGAATTGAAGCCCGGCGACGAGCTGCCATCGGAGGCGGAGCTGGCGCGCCGCTTTTCCGTCAGCAAGTCGGTCGTTCGGGAAGCTTTGCAGCGCCTCGCGGAGATGGGCGTTGTCGATATCCGGCATGGCCGTCCGACAACGATCCGCGAGCAGGGGCCGGAACCGTTGGCCCAGTATTTTCTCTTCGCCGTCAGGACCATGTCGGGCGGCTTGCGCGAGGTGGTCGGCCTGCGCCGCGCGCTTGAGACCTATACGGCGAGCTTGGCCGCGCAGTTCATCAGCGACGAGGAACTGGATGAGTTGCGCGGCATCGTGGCGGTGATGGACAAGAACCGTACGAATTCAGAGGTCTGGATTCCCGCCAATGCGCGGTTCCATCTGCTTCTCGTGCGGGCCAGCCGCAACACGCTCGTCACGAACCTGTTCCAGGCGCTCGGCGTGCCGATCGAGGAAAGCATGCGCAAGCTGCACAGCCAGCGGCATGTCCGTGAGCCGGACGAGACCTTCCGTCGCCATGCCGCCATATTGGAAGCGATGGAGACGCGGGACCCGAGGGCGGCTGCCGAGGCCATGCAGAAGCATTTTGATGCGACCGAACCCGCCATCCTCTCCGTGCTGGCGCGCGAGGAGGCGGACAAGGCTGGTTCCGCCGCCTGAGGCTGCTTCGGCATCTAGAATAATTCGGCAGGCATAAGCCGCCGTTTGATGGGAAACGCTCATGTCTTCATTCATCGTGCGGCGTCTCGTCCAGCTCGTGCCGGTCCTGCTCGTCATGTGCATCGTCGTATTTTCCACGACCCTGATGCTCCCGGGCGATCCGACAGCGAGCATGCTGGGCGAGCATGCCACCGCCAAGGAGCGTGCGGAGCTGCGCAGCGAGCTCGGTCTTGACCAGCCCGTTGTCGTGCAGTTCGCCAAATGGCTCGGCCGCGCCGCGACAGGTGATCTCGGCCGCTCGCTCAAGACGCGGGAGCCTGTCGCGCAGATGTTGGCCGCCCGCATCCCGGTGACCTTCGAGCTGACGCTTCTCGCCGTCGCGCTGTCGCTCGTCATCGGTGTCCCCCTCGGCATCCTCGCCGCCTTGAAACGCAACAGCTGGATCGACACCGCGGTCAGCGCGGTGGCCATGTCGAGCATGGCGATTCCTTATTTCTGGGTCGGAATCCTGCTCATCATGTTCTTTTCCATCCGCCTTGGCTGGCTGCCTCCGTCGGGTTACGTGCCGTTTCACGTCGATCCCCTCGCCAATCTCAAGCTCATGCTCATGCCGGCGATCACCATCGGTACGGCACAGGCTGCACTGGTGATGCGGCAGACGCGCGCCGCCATGCTGGGTGTCCTGCTTCAGGACTTCATTCGCACGGCGCGCGCCAAGGGCGCCGGAGAGCGGCGCGTCATCGTTCGCCACGCCCTGCGCAACGCCATGATGCCTGTCGTCACCGTCATCGGCCTGCAGATGGGCGCCTTGATCGGCGGGGCGGTGGTCACGGAAACGGTCTTCTCGCTGCCGGGGCTTGGACGGATGATCGTCGACGGCATTTTCGAGCGCGACTTCCCGGTCGTGCAGGGGGCCATTCTCGTGGTGGTTGTGGGCGTGCTGGTCATCAATATCCTGACGGACCTGAGCTACGCCCTGCTCGACAAGCGGGTGCAGCTATGAGCGCCATCACCACGGCTTCGCCGAACAGCCTCGCGTCTTCGGCGCCCGGCGCCTCCCGCGGCTTTTTCCTCCATACGCTGCGCACCATCTGGCGCCATCGCCTCGGGCGCGTCGCCGTGGTGCTGCTGACCGTGCTCCTGGTCTGCGCCGTCAGCGCGCCATGGATCAGCCCTTATGATCCCACCGCGATCGACTATGAAGCCTTGCTCGAGCCGCCGAGCGCAGCGCATTGGTTCGGCACCGACGAGCTCGGCCGCGATATCCTGTCGCGGATCATCTATGGCGCGACGGCCTCGCTCCAGGTCATGGGCCTGTCGATCGCCCTGGCGCTGGTGTTCGGCGTCGTCATCGGCCTGACGACTGGCTATTTCGGCGGCTGGTACGACGACATGGTCATGCGGATCATGGACGGCCTGCTGGCCTTCCCCATGATGATCCTGGCGCTCGCCATCGTCGCGACGCTCGGACCGGACCTGATCAACGCGGTCATCGCCATCGCCATCGTCAATGTGCCGGGTTTCGCGCGGCTGGTGCGAGGGCAGGTGCTCGTGCTGCGCGACGCGGAATTCGTCCAAGCGGCGGAATCGATCGGCATGTCCAACCTGCGTGTTCTGGCCCGCCACATCTGGCCGAACGTTCAGAGCAACGTCATCGTCTATGCCTCGCTCAAGGCGTCCGCCGCGCTTGTGACCGAAAGCGCCCTTTCATTTCTCGGGCTCGGCGTGCAGCCGCCGACCCCGACCTGGGGCTCGATGCTCGCCATGTCGATGCAGTACTGGGACGCTTGGTGGATGGGCGTCTTTCCCGGCCTCGCCATCTTCTTCACCGTGCTGGCGCTGAATTTTCTCGGCGATGCCCTGCGCGACGCGCTCGACGAGCGGCTGAACGATTGACCCTTGCCCGACGGGGATTGCGAGACATGACCACGGCTGTTGCGCGACCGCGCGAGGTGCTCATCACGGGGGCGGCCGGCAAGATCGGGCGCGTGCTGCGGGAGGGACTGGCCGGACGCTACGGGCTGCGCCTGCTCGACCGCGCCGATCTCGGCGTTGCCCGATCGGGCGAGACGCTGGTCCAGGCCGATATCTGCGATCACGCCGCCGTCGATGCGGCGGTGCGCGGCATCGACGCCATCGTTCATCTCGCGGGCGTCGCGCGCATTGGTGACTGGCAGGCGATCCTCCCCGCGAATATCGCCGCGACCCATGATCTTCTGGAGGCGGCCCGCCGGCATGGCGTGAGGCGCTTCGTCTATGCGTCCAGCCATCATGCGGTCGGCTTCTACGGCCGCGATGACGTCATCGACGAGACGGTCTTGCCGCGGCCCGATTGCGGCTATGGCCTCAGCAAGGCCTTCGGCGAGGCGGCCTGCCGGCTCTACCACGACAAATTCGGGCTTGAAGCCATGTGCCTGCGCATCGGCACCATGAGCGAGGCCCCCTACGACCGGCGCACCTTGTCCACCTGGATCAGCCCGCGCGACATGGTCCAGCTTACGGCGCTGGCGCTCGAGGCGTCCGATCTCGGCTATGAGATTGTCTACGGGGTGTCGGCCAACGCGCGCAGCTGGTGGCGCAATGATCGCGCTGAGGCCCTCGGCTATCGCCCGCAGGACAGCGCCGACGTTTTCGCCGAGGCGATCCTCGCGCAGCCTGATGAGGAGGAAGCCATTGCGCGACGCTTCCAGGGCGCGAGCTTCGCCGCAAGCGAGTTCAGGGAGCGCTAGGGCAGGTCCGCGACAGGACGTCTGACGCCGGTCCGCTAGTCGCACGCGCGATAGAGGGCGGCTAGCGGCGGCGACCAGCCTGCCGTGCCGGCGAATGTGACCCGGACCGCCATAGTTTCCTGGATGCACCCCGGCGGCGTGAAGCTTGCCGTGATGAGCGCGCGCAGGCGATGGGACAGGTCCGGCCCGGCCTGGCGGCCGTATCGTGTATCGCGGCGCCCCACTGCTCGGCCATGGCCGCAACGCTTCCAGCAACCAAGAATCCTTGCTGAAGTCGTATCCGATCAGTCCCGGCGAAAAGCCCGTCTGATTCTATGAAACTGGCACGGACGTAGAGCGGCTCTTACAATCTCGGCGACCACTTGGATACGGTCGGTCATGCGCGTTGCGCGGGAGAAATCGTCTCGCAAGCCGATCCCCCCGCGTCATCCAGCTCCCCTTCGCCCACCTGAAGGGTCATGCCGTGAACGGAAAGGGAGCATGTAGTATGAAGTCGTGAACCTCGTGTGCAATTTGCACAAAGATCACTGTCTGTTTCTTTTTAAGTCATTGATTTTGATGGTGGGTGCGACAGGGATTGAACCTGTGACCCCTGCCGTGTGAAGGCAGTGCTCTCCCGCTGAGCTACGCACCCATCAATAGGCGACACCAAAAGCACAGGCGCAGGCCGAAGGCAAGCCCTATGATCCGACGCGTGACAAAAAGATGAGGGCGCTCACATGCCGGTGGGGCGCGGCAAGTGGTAGGGTCAGCGCTATGGCCAAGTTTGCGGTTCGACCCGCGCGCAACGCGGAGTATCGTTATTCGGTTCAATGCATCTTGCCATCCGATCGATCTTTGAAGCATTGAGACGGGAGGCGTTGGCGCGCGGGCGGCCAGGCGCGCCGATCATATTCTAAGGATGCATCGTGGAATTTCGCGAGACCGTTCGAAAATTGGCTCGTTTCGGCGGGTGGATATTTCGAGATGCCCGGCGGATGGATATTGCTGTTTTCACGCTATCGGCATTCGCGACCGTCTTCATTTATCTCGCTGCCTACCGCCACAGCCCGATAAAGCCGCGCCTGCCTGTGGAGGGAAGTGGCTGGTGGGCCTGGCATGATCAGTGGAAGTATCTGCAGTCCACCCTCGCATTTTCGCAGGGCAATCTGGAGGCTGGAAATCATTGGTATTTGCCAGGCTACTCGCTGGTTGGCGTGCCATTCGTCCATCTGACGCCGGCAAATCCTTTTCTGATCCCCAATTTGCTTTGCTTGCTCGCGGCGCTTTGGCTGTCCGGAGCCTTGCTTGCCGCCCTCGTGCCGAACTGGCGCTGGGCGCGTATCGCCGGATGGCTGACTTTCTTTGCAACGAACGTTGCGTATTCCATCAGCCTTAATGCCTGGGTGATACCTTGGACGACAACGCTCGCGGTGCCGCTGGTGCTGCTGTGCCTGTGGGCCGTCGTGAAAGTCGTGAGTGGGGAGCATCCCTTCGTTCTCGGTGCTATCGCGGGAACTGCCGGCTCCCTGATCGCCGCCGCGCGTCCTGTCGATGCGCTCGTTGTGCTGGGTATGGCCGGCGCGACCGCATGTGTCAGCCTCCTATGGCAGCGCAGGCCTTTCCGTTCAGTGATCAACTTTGTTCTTGGGGGCGTTGTGGGGAGCCTTCTAGCCGTTGTGCTCCTTGCGACCCCCTATCTGCTGATCCACGGATTTTACCTGAGCGACTATGTGAAGATGAGCGACCGCATAGGCTTTGAATGGCGCCTTTTGCCCATGCGTTGGGTCACCTTGGTCATCAGCCCGTACCCGCTCTTTCCCGACGCCCTCGGAAGGGGGCTGGCGGAACGTTTTCCCTGGATCATCTCCGGTTTTGCCGGCATGGCCGCCTGCGTCATGGTGGCGGCAGGGGCGGCTGCGAGATTCCGCCACCTGATTGTCGTCAGTGCGACTGTCGCATACTTTATTCTGTACTTGACATACAGGGACCTGCTTCCGGGTGGGCTATGGCACTATGGAAACTATCATTATTTTAAATGGACGCTAGTTATATTTGGTATATACAGTGTGATGCTGTTTCGTGAACTCTTCGCGAAACCAATGCGACAAAGTCTGGCGGTTGGAGCGATGGCCGCCATATTGGTCGTGTTTCTTTTCGGTTGGCGCGCCTCCATCCAAGCCGTAGGCAACTTCGAGGCCTCGGTCCGGGAGCCGCGTTTGATCGACTTTCCCGAGGGGCTGGTCGGCATTCATGAGGGACTGGCGGTTCCGGCCATTGGCACATGGCTTAGCTTCTACAACGGGCCGCATGCCATCTATCAGGGGAAGCGCTATTGGGTGTTCGGTGACTACAAGGCGATGCCCTATCCGGGTGGCTTCGTGATCCTCCCGCTGCGTCATTTTCCCTCCGGGCCCGCCTTCATGCACTTCGCGGTGGATGTCACCTTGCTTGAACGCGCAGCGGTTAAGGTGAGCCAACATCTCAACTTTGGCTTGCCGTGTTGGTTCGGCCGATGGTCGCATGCGTGCACACTGGCGCTGCCCCTCGTGCCCGAGGCGACGCAAATCGGCGAGACTCTATCTGTTGTCGAATCCAGGGGGCGCTTCTTCACCTTCGATTCCTGGGATGAGGCTGAGCTGACCGGACGATGGACGAACGGCGGACAAGCATCTCTTGCCTTCAACGTCAATGTGCCCGAGGGGCAAGGCCTCAGGGTCGAGATGGAAAGTCAGGCCTTTGTACCTGCGGGGCAACCGCCCACTTCCGTCGCGGTCACGGTCAACGGTGAGGCCTTGGCGCACTGGGCGATCGACCGTGGCGACCCGCGATGGTTCTCCGTCGATGTGCCGGCACGTCTCTTGCGGCCGGATGGCAATGTCATCGTCCGTTTGGCGATCGCCAATCCACGCATCCCACTGGTCTTCGACCGCAGCAATACCGACACCCGCGAGCTCGGCATGTTTCTGCGCAATGTGCGGTTCGAGCTGGCGCCGCCGGGAGCGGCGGCGACATCAGGCCAGTGACGAGGCGTACATTGTGTGGCCCTGGTCGGTCCGCTCTGCCGACAGTCAGGCGATAGGAGACGGGTTCACCCGCGCCGGCAGGCTGGCGACCGCGTCCCAGAGCTCATCGAAATGGTGGATGATGCGATCGGGGCCGAGCTGGTCGACAGGCACCTCGGTATATCCGAAGGGAACGGCGATGACGGGAATGCCCGCGGCTCTGGCGGTTCTGATGTCGGTGAGCGAGTCGCCGACCATCACCGCCGTCGCCGGGTCGCCGCCGGCCCGCGCGATGGTCTCGGTCAGGTGGCGGGGGTCTGGCTTGAACACGTCGAACGTATCCCGCCCGCAGATAGCGGCAAAGCGATCAGCCACACCAAGCAACTCCAGAAGCTTGATGGATTGCGACTCGAACTTGTTGGTGCAGACCGCGAGCACCCAGCCCGCGTCGCTGAAGCGCTTGAGAGATGCCTCGACGCCGGGGAACAGATGACTCATATCGGCGATATGCTCGCTGTAGTGGGCGACGAAATTCGAGAAAAGCCGCTCGAGTTCCTGCGGGCTCGCGGTGCGGCCGCTGGCCGCAAGGCCGCGCTCGAGCAGCGCGCGCGCGCCGGCGCCGATGAGATCGCGCGCCTGTTCGAGGGGCAGGGGCGGTAAGCCCTCTCGGGCGAGGATGACATTGAGCGTCCCGATGAGGTCGGGCGCGGTGTCGGCCAACGTGCCGTCGAGGTCGAAAGCCAGAACGCGGGGCGTGAGCGTGTGCATGCCGCGCAGCTAGCCGAAAACAGAGGCCTCGTGCAAGGGCGCATGTGTCGGACAAGGACGAACGGGGCCGGCCATGCGATGGCCTGGCGGCTGGATCGATGCCGATGGTCATGGGAATGGTCGAGCGGAGAATGATACAGTGGGCGAAGCGATTCGGCTCCGGTGCCGGTGATCGGAACGCCATTGTCTCAACTGAAATTGGACTGCACGCGTCAGGAAGCGCCTATGATCACATCACCGTTCTTGCTTGCGAAGCGCATCGGCGTCGGCCTTTTCGCCGGGATCGCCTTGGCGGGCGCGGCTCCCTTTGAATTCGTCCCGGCGCCGCAGACCGATCTCAACCGCGTCTATCGGATCGATCGTGTCACGGGGGAGGTCGGCGCCTGCCAGTACGGCCTGAAGGAAGGTACAATCGGCGTAACCTTCTGCTATGCTCCCGGTGAAGGCGCTGGCAAGCAGGCTCCGGGCGAATACGGCCTGGTTTCGTCACGGCACGAGCGCGAAGGCGGCGTCTTCCGGGTCAATTTCCGCACGGGAGAGATGAGCGTCTGCTACGTGTTCAACGAGCAGGTGGTCTGTACGCCTCAGGCCACAACGACAAGCGGTCCGGCTATCGCTCCCCCGTCTTCCCAATCCGAGGGGCAGAGCCCACGCTGATCGCGCGCGGCCGGTGGTCGGCGAGCTCAGATTTTCATTGCCATATCGACGCCGGCGGCCCGTGGGTCGCAAGCCCCACGCTCGACTTCGTCCATGATGATCCGGCGCGTCATCGCCTTGAACGCGCCCCATTCGCCAAGCTCCTCACCGCAGCCCGAACACCTGACGGCGCTGTGGTCGGTTAGGTTTTCGGGGAGCATGATGGCTGAACAATCGCAGGTTTCGCAGGCGTAGTTTGACGTCAGGGCAAAGCCGCTCATCGTTCAGGTCCGTTGTGCTGGTCCGTGTTGACTGATGCCACGGTAACCGCCCAGGGCCGCGTTGGTTCCCGAGAGCCGAGGAGACGGCCTGTGGGAAGGCTTCTCATTTCTGTTCTCCCGCTCGAGAAGCAACGGCGGCGCTTTGCGTGCCGGACAGCGCATGCTAGAGGACGGGCTCGTTTTCTGAAGATCAGGGAGGCTTCGCCATGCAGCTCAAAGATTCATCCCTTCTTGTCGAAGCCTGTTTCATCAACGGTGCCTGGGTCGGTGAGGCGCAAACTCCCGTTACCAATCCGGTAAACGGCACCACCATCGCCAAGGTGCCGCATTTCGGGGCTGAGGAGACGACAAAGGCCGTCGAGGCAGCTGGCGCAGCGCAGGCAGGATGGGCCAAGCGCACCGCCAAGGAGCGGGCCGGCATCCTGCGTCGCTGGTTCGATCTCATCATCGCCAACCGCGACGATCTCGCGCTCATCATGACCTCCGAGCAGGGCAAGCCCCTTGCGGAGGCGCGCGGCGAGATCGACTACGCCGCAGCTTTCATCGAATTTTACGCCGAAGAGGCCAAGCGCCTCTATGGCGAGACCATTCCCTCGCCGTGGCCGAATGCGCGCATGGTCGTCATCCGCCAGCCGGTCGGCGTCATCGCGGCGATTACACCGTGGAATTTCCCGGCGGCCATGATCACCCGCAAGGTTGGCCCGGCGCTGGCCGCCGGCTGCACGGCCGTGGTCAAGCCCGCTGGCGAGACGCCGCTGACCGCGCTGGCGCTTGGCGTCCTCGCCGAACGCGCGGGCCTGCCCGCCGGCGTTCTCAACATCGTCACGGGTTCCGCGCGGGACATCGGCAAGGTGATGACCGAGCATCCGCTGGTGAAGCTCATCAGCTTCACCGGTTCCACGGAGGTGGGCAAGCTCCTGATGCGTCAGGCGGCCTCCACCGTGAAGAAGGTGGGCCTGGAACTCGGCGGCAATGCCCCCTTCATCGTCTTCGACGACGCGGATGTCGATGCAGCCGTCGAGGGAGCCATGGCCTCGAAGTTCCGCAACATGGGCCAGACCTGCGTCTGCGCGAACCGGCTCTATGTGCAGGCGGGTATTCATGACGCCTTCGTGGAAAAGCTCACGGCGCGCGTCGGCGCGCTCAAAGTGGGCGACGGCACTCAGGGCGGCATCGAGCAGGGCCCGCTGATCACCGCCGCGGCCGTCTCAAAGGTCGAGGAGCATATCGCCGATGCCTTGTCCAAGGGCGCGGAGGTCCGCGTCGGCGGCAAGCGCCACGCGCTGGGGCATACCTTCTTCGAGCCGACGGTGCTCACCAATGTGAAGAAGGACATGGTAATCGCGCGCGAAGAGACCTTCGGTCCGCTTGCGCCGGTCTTCCGCTTCGAGACGGAGGCGGACGTGATCGCACAGTCCAACGATACCGAGTTCGGCCTTGCCGCCTATTTCTTCTCGCGCGACATCGGCCGCATCTTCCGTGTCGCGGAGGCCTTGGAATACGGCATCGTCGGCGTGAATTCGGGCCTCATCTCAACCGAAGTCGCCCCGTTCGGGGGTGTCAAGGAATCCGGGATCGGCCGTGAAGGCTCGCGCCACGGCATCGAGGAATACACCGAGCTGAAATACATGCTGCTCGCGGGGCTCGACAAGTGAGCACCGAGGACGCCAAGCGGCAGGCCGCGGCGCAGGCTGTCGCCCTGGTGGAGGACGGCATGCGCCTCGGCCTCGGCACAGGTTCCACGGCGAAGCACTTTGTCGCTCTTCTGGGAGAGCGGGTGCGCGGCGGCTTGAAGGTGATCGGCGTGCCGACTTCGGAGCGCACGCGCGTTCAAGCCGAGGCTGAAGGCATCCACTTGTCGGATCTCGATGCGACGCCTGAGCTCGACCTGACCGTCGATGGTGCCGACGAGATCGACGAGGATCTGCGCCTGATCAAAGGCGGTGGCGGCGCTCTGCTGCGCGAAAAGATCGTGGCGGCGGCAAGCGCGCGCATGATCGTGATCGCCGATGATAGCAAGCGCGTTGCCGTGCTTGGCCGCTTCCCGCTGCCGATCGAGGTCGTGCCATTCGGGCTCGTTTCAACGACAGCAGCCGTCCGTGATGCCGCGGCCGGTGCCGGTTGTCGTGGCGATCTTCGGCTGCGCAAGCAGGCCGATGGATCTCCCTTCATCACGGATGGCGGGCATTATATCCTTGACGGGTCATTCGGCGCCATTTCCGAGCCCGAGAGACTTAGCCAAGCTTTGCTCGTCGTTCCTGGTGTTGTGGACCACGGGCTGTTCCTGGGCTTGGCGACTGGCGCGATCGTTGCGTCGCCCAACGGCATCTCCACTTATGGGGATCTCACAAAAACGCGCATGGTGCCAAGGAGTTAGACAATCATGATACGCGCTTTCAGCCGCATTTCGTTCGCCGCGCTGGCCTTGGCGCTGACAACCGCCACGGCGGCTGTCGCCCAGCAACCGGGACAGCAGGCCCCCGCCCAGTCTGCCCCGCAACCAACGGCAAGCCAGATTGCCGTCGCGCAAGAGGTTATCATCGGTTCGGGCATGGCGCGCTCGTTCGAAGCGCTCGTGCCGACCTTTGGCGAGCAGATCAAGCAGCTGTTCGTGACACGGCCTGAACTGGCTAAGGATATCGATGCCGCGCTTGTGCAGATCAGGCCCGAGATCGAGGCTCGCAAGCAGGAGCTGATCACGAATTCCGCACGGATGCTGGCGACACGTCTTGGCGAGGCCGACCTGCAGCAGATCAACACCTTCTTCGCCTCTCCCGCGGGTAAGAAATATGTCGAGGTGCAGCCTTTGCTGCTCAACGACATTTTCGATGCCATGCGTGAATGGGCCAACGATACCGCAGATTTCGTGCTGGAGCGCGTCCGCGCGGAGCTGCAGAAGAAGGGGCACGCGCTCTGAAGTAATTCAGCCGGAGATGCGGGGCTTCCGTGTCAAGAGTTAAGTAGAATAAGGCGACCTGGCATAACTGCATCCTCCGGTTTGCAGGTGATGCTTTATCGGGCAAGGCGTGTTGGGTATGACAACCGGCGCCTTGCAGGATGATGCTGTTTGTCGCGACAGAGTTGAAATCGCCGCAGCCGCGCCTTCGCGCGGCTGCTCGCGCTTCATGCATTGACCGTTTGCGTTGTTTGCCTGTCTTTTGCTGCACCCGGAAGCGCGCCATGTGAGGCTGCGATGGTAGCTGTATTGGTATATCGTGCTGATATATGCTCTATTCGCTCGAGGGTAGCGTGAATTCAAAAGTATATAATCAAGGATATGGCGCAAAATATGGTCGATTAGTTTCGGTCATTAGTAGCGAATATCAGAGATTTCCTGCGAATATCACCTGTATGGCCGGCTTATATACAGATGTTGATGTTCATCTGCCATATGGTGTCGTCAAACCGGTCATTTCTGGATGTAGGGAAGTTAGCGTCGCGGGCACGGGGCGTGAGCAAAATGCGGGTCGCCCTCTATTTTGGTCGCTGTCGGGAGACCAGCCCTATTTCTGGGCTGCTCCTCCGAAGAAATCGACAACCCTCGATCTTGGAGCAAGCATGGGAGTGGAAACTCTCAAGGTTGCGCATTATCCGAGCGAGTTGACACTTCAGAATGTATCGACCTCTACACGGATTGCGCTTGCCGGCACAACGCAGCGAGTAAACGTGCAGGTAAAAGCCGGAGACGCGGATAATGTGCTCGATATTGTGGTCGCGGGCATAAACCAAACCGTCGCTCTAGGTGGTATTCGCGACGCGCGCATGCTCGTGTTGTCCCCGTCCAGAATCACGCTGGATGGGGGCAGTTTGAATTTCCTCTCGATTGACGGTGCCAGAGATCTGGATCTTTCAATCCACAAAGAGGGAATGGAGTGGCTCGAGGGCATCTCGGCCGCTCGCTTCTCGGGTCCGCTCAGATTCTCCTGGGAGCAGACGCGACCTCTGACGATGGCGGGCTCGCTAGGCCCGAATACGATAGGTCTTCGCGGGGAGGGCAATGTCACCCTCGAAACCGGGGATGCCGATGATGTCATCCGCACGGGCGCCGGTAATGACTACATTTGGACTGGTGGCGGCGACGACGTTGTCTCACTCGGTGCCGGCCGCAATTTCGTGTGGACGGGTAAAGGCAACGATCTCGTCCTGATCGAGCGGCCTGAGAACTCTGTACTCGCCAGCGTCAAGGCGAAAATGCTCACCACAGTCATGGATTTTGATCCGGCCGATGACAGCTTGCGTTTAGCTTTCCTGCCTGGCGGGCGTCTGCTCGATGAGCAGGCGAATTTGCGGCTTCGCGAAAAAGCCGGTGCCGGTTTGGCTGGAACGCTCGACAACGCTGTCGCGGCCATGCGCGCGCATATGGAAATTAATGAAGTCACGACTCTCGTCTGGGGGGATATGACCTACGTTATCGTCAAGGATCCAGAGCAGACGGTTGTTCAGATGGTCGGTATAGTCGAGATACAACCTGAGGCGATAAGCTTCGGATAGTCGTTATCCCCTGGCGGCTGATTGCCAAGCCACTGCCGTCGGAATGTCTCACATCTGAAGATCGTCTTATTGTCGCTCCGCTCGGGCTTGCATTTCTCTGCGGGGCCCGGCGGCTCGCGGTCACGCGCATCTCGCCTTCAATCCCAAGCAGCCGAAACGGCATAGGTCGTTCAGCATGAAGGGAGGGATGGTGGCGATGAGTGCGTACGGCGGGGGGGGGGGGGTCAAGTAAAATATGGATGCGAGGACGTTGTGTTCGGGAACAGCGAAAGCCTGAAAATATTCGATGTGAATCATTTCTACCGCGGAAGTCCCTACACTGCCGTGTTTCAGAACGAAATGCCCGGGCCCCCAGTACGCCTGGCTTGCGTCCCTGGGCTCTACGACGATCTCGATCTGCGATTGCCTTTTGGATACGTGAAGCCGGCAATCGAAGGGTGCCGAGAAGTCAATCTGTACGGCACCGGGATCTACCAGGGTAAGAAATTTCTCTTCTTCTGGTTCAAGAACAGAGAAAAAGAAACGACGCTGGACCTGGGCGGCAGCGACGGCGACTTCACGCTCAAGGTTGGACGGTTCCCAAGCGCCTTGTCACTGGCCAATGTGCCACCAGGCGTTCGCCTCGTGTTCGATGGCACGAACCAGCCGGTTCATGTGACGTTGAAGCCAGAGGAACAACAACGCGAGCTCGCGATCGTCGTCTCGCTGATCCGTGCCCCTATTGCGATAGATGGGGCTTCGGATGTCCGACTTCATGCCGAAGGGCCCTCGTTACTGAGGCTCGACGGCGACGGTATCAGGAGCCTGACGATCGAAGGCAGCCGGGAGCTGGATCTCTCCATCACCGACCGCGCGATGGAGCATCTTGACGCCATTTTCGCATCGCGAGCCGTCGGTCCGATCTCGGTGTCAGCGGAACAACAGCGTCCCATTGGGGTGCTCGGAGGCTACGCGGGTAACAGTTTCACGCTCACGGGACCGGGAGATGTCGCCATCGCGACCGGTCCCGCATCCGACATTATCGTGCTGGGAGCGGGCAATGATATCGTCGATGCGGGTGCCGGCAACGATGTTATCGTCGCTGGCGCTGGGCGCAACGTGATCACGACGGGCGCCGGTCGCGACAGTGTCGTTATTCAAAAACCTGGCGATTCGGTCCTGCCATCGCAGCGTCCATACAGTATGACAACCGTCTTCGACTTCGACCCCGAGGCCGGCGATTGTCTACGGCTCGCATTCCCGCAGCGCGGGCGATTGGTCGATGTGGATGATATGTTGAAACGGGTAGGCGAGACGGGCGTCAGCGTCGTTTCACTCGAAAGTGCTGCCGCTGCCCTACGTTCGGTGATGGCAATCGACGCAGTGACAGCGCTCCACTGGGAATCCGATACCTACGTTATCATCAACAACACCGATCAGACGGTAGTTCGCTTGCTTGGTGTCGTTGAATTGACGGAAAATAACATTCAGTTTTGATGATTATATTTCCCGAATTTCGAGATTATAATATTTGGCATGATTTGATATATTATAGGCGTATATGCTGGTATTAATGTTCCACGCGGACTGATACACGCGTTAATTCCATTGTTGTGGATCCATGAAATTGTATCCGGCAAGGAGTAACGCTATGAGCGAAACACTTCGAGAACTGCTTGACAGTGAAATGGCCTCAGGCGGACATGACACGGTAAATTTGGGAAGCTCGGCCGATCAGGCCCCCTCGGAAGAGGAGCGTTGGGCGGGACGCGGCAATAGTCGCGATGACGGCCCTGCCATTGACGAAAGCAAACCCTTGATGTTGATGGGACAGATCTTCGCCGCCACCGTGCCATCGGACGCTGCGGCGCGTGAAGAGGCGATTACCTGCACCGAGAGCACATTCGACACGCTTGAACTCACGATCCGTGGCAACAAGGCCAAGCCGCGCAGCGAGCAGTGCGAGTTCATCAGGGTGTCAACGGCCGCGGTGCCGGCGGACAATCAGGCGTCGCGGCCTGGCGAAGTCATCGTCGATTTTGCCGACATGCGGGATGCGGACCGGCTCTCCGTCGATGAAATCGCGGCGCCAGTCACCTTCGAAAATATCCCCAAGGGACTGAATCTGGCCTTATACGGCACGGCACACCCCACGACCGTCAAATTCAACGATATGTCGGGACCGGACGACCATGCCGAAGTGGACATCGCAAACAGTAATAGCCGCTTCGTAATCAACGACATCGAGCACCTCGAGGTGAAGACCTCAATCTCGGGCAGCGTCATTCTGAGCGGTGACTCGCTGAAGTCATTGACACTGAAGGGTGATGGCCTGATGAACCTCGTGCTTTCGACGGAGACCATGGTCAACCTCACGTCCATCGATGCGAGCGCGGCACGGGGGACGTTCATAGTGACGGCCGCCGAGACGAAGCCGCTCGAAATCAAAGGCAGCCAGGGCGACGACATCTATATCCTCGCGGGGAATGCCCACAATACGGTGAGCACGGGCAAAGGCAACGATGTGGTCCTCACCGGCGGGGGCAACGACACGGTCGATACGGGCGAGGGCGATGATATCATCAGCGTCGGCCGAGGCGCGAACAGCGTCACCACCGGCACGGGGCGCGATCTCCTGATCCTCAGCGCCATCTGGGAATCCTGGCCGTCGTTCGTCGGCCGCACCATGACCACGATACAGGATTTCGACGCCGCGGGCGGCGATCGAATCAAGTTTCGTGATCTGGCTGATGGGACAATCGCGGACAAGGCTGTTCGGGAACGCGTCCAGGCTGCTGTCAACGATGTACAGCCCTATAACCCTCTCGGTGATGTGGTGGAAGCCGCCCGCACGGCCACCGAGGACTACGAGATTTCATGGTTCAGCTGGGAAGGCGATACTTACGTCTTCGCTGACATGCCACAATGCTGCACCGTGCGCCTGAAGGGCATTGTCGATCTCACGGCTGATAACCTGATGTTCGACACGTGACGAAAAGCGGGCGCCGGGTGCGCGATCCCTCGTGAAATGGGATCGCCGGCCCGGCGCCGGAGTTCACTAGAATTGTTCTAGTCCTCGTCCGCCTTGAAGCGGTCCAGTCCCTTCAGCACGAAGGGTGCGATCAGCGCGAGGAACGCGAGCCCCAGCAGGGTTGCGGCAAGCGGGCTCTCCACCAGCGCGATGGGATCGCCGAGGCTGATGGCGAGCGCGCGCCGCAACTGCTGCTCCGCCATGGGACCGAGAATGAGGCCGATCACCACCGGCGCGACCGGGTAGTCGTAGCGGCGCATGAGAAAGCCGAGCATGCCGAAGACGAGCAACATCGAGAGCTCGACGACGGAAGGCTTGGCGGCGATCGTGCCCATGGTGGCGAAGACGAGGATGCCCGCATAGAGCCAGTGCTGCGGGATGGCGAGCAGCTTCACCCAAAGGCCGACCAGCGGCAGGTTGAGCACCAGCAGCATCGTGTTGGCGATGAACAGGCTGGCGATGAGGCCCCAGACGAGTTCCGGGCGCTCGGCGAAGAGCAGGGGGCCCGGATTGAGATTATACTGCTGGAAGCCGGCGAGCATCATCGCGGCGGTGGCCGAAGTCGGCAGGCCGAGCGTGAGCAGCGGCACCAGCGTGCCCGCGGCGGATGCGTTGTTCGCGGCCTCCGGTCCGGCGACGCCCTCGATGGCGCCCCGGCCGAATTCCTCCGGATGTTTGGAAAGCCGCTTCTCCGTCGCATAGGAGAGGAAGGTAGGGATTTCCGCGCCGCCGGCCGGCAACGCGCCGATTGGAAATCCGAAGGCGGTGCCGCGCAGCCATGGCTTCCAGGAGCGCTTCCAGTCCTGCAGATTCATCCAGAGCGAGCCGCGAACGGGCTCCAGCGTCTCCGGCGCATGCTTGTGTTTCGATGCGACGTAGAGCGCTTCGCCCACGGCGAACAGGCCGACCGCGAGCGTCGTCACTTCGATGCCATCGAGCAGATCGGGCACGCCATAATGCAGCCGGGCCTGGCCGGACAGCTCGTCGATGCCGACGAGGCCGAGCGCCAAACCGATGAACAGGCTGGTCAATCCGCGTAAAGGAGAAGCGCCGAATGTCGCGGATACGGTGACGAAGGCGAGCACCATCAGCGCGAAATAGTCAGCCGGCCCGAAATTGATGGCGATCTCGACGAGCCATGGCGCGAGGAAGGCAATGCCCAACGTCGCGATGGTGCCGGCGACGAAGGAGCCGATGGCCGCTGTCGCGAGTGCCGGCCCGCCCCGGCCGGCCTTCGCCATCTTGTTGCCCTCGATGGCTGTGGCCAGTGATGCGCTCTCGCCCGGTGTGTTGATGAGGATCGCGGTCGTCGAGCCGCCATACATGCCGCCGTAGTAGATACCGGCGAACATGATCAGCGATCCCGCCGGATCGAGCTTGTAGGTGACCGGCAGGAGCAGCGCGACGGTCAGCGCCGGGCCGATGCCCGGCAGCACCCCGACAGCCGTGCCGAGAAAGACGCCGATCAGCGCGAAGACCAGATTCATGGGCTGGATCGCGACGCTGAGCCCATGCAGGAGGGAGGGGAAGGCTTCCATCGATCCGCTCTCAGAAGAGGTGTTCGAGCGGCCCGCTCGGCAGGGTAAGGGTCAGGAGTTTGGCGAATATGAGATAGGCGCCGAGCCCGAGGGCGAAACCCACTGCGAAGTCGACGAGAAGGGCGTGACGCCCGAAGGCGCGCGAGGTCATCGCGAACAGAACGGCGCTCGCCAGGATGAAGCCGCCGCCAAGCCCGATGATGGCGATCACGGCGACAAAGGCGAGCGTGATGAGGGCGACAGGCCCCCAGTCCGCGGCCTCCGGTTCCACCCCGTCGCCGCGCCAGGCCGTGTAGGCGGTCGCCAGCCCGAGCACGAGAAGGCAGAGCGCGACGACATTCGTCGCCGCTTCCGGGCCTATGCGCGCATAGGCCGGCGCCGGCGGCATATGGCTGGCGTCGAAGCGCAGAAGGATGGCGATGACGAGCAGGCCGAGCGCGATGATGAAGCCGCTGATGTCGAGGCGTCGCCTCTGCTTGTCGTTCATGCCGGCGGGTCCTTGGGGACGTGAGGAGGCGAAGCCGAGGCGGGTGAGGCCGATCCGCCGGATTGAGCATTCGGCAGACGGCTGGCGGCGCTGCCGGGAAGGGGAGCCCGTTGGCGGGCAGGCCCGCCAACGCTGACGATGGACGGTCGGCCGCGCCGGAGAGAGGCGGCGCGACGGGCTTGCCTACTGCGTAAGCCCGATGGTCTTCAGCACGTCGGCGATGCGGGTCTGCTCGTTCTTGAGGAAGCTGCCGAAGGCAGGGCCGGCGAGATAGGAATCGTCCCAGCCTTTCGCCTTCAAGGTTTCCTGCCAGGCCGGCGATTTCACCATCTTGTCGACGATGGCGGTGAGATTGTCCGTCTGCTCCTTGGTGAGGCCCGGAGGCGCGACGACGGAACGCCAGTTGATGAGTTCGAGATCGACGCCCTGTTCCTTGAGCGTCGGCCCGTCGATATAGGCGACGCGCGCCGGTGCGGCGATACCGATCAGCCGCAGCTTGCCCGCCTTGATCTGGCCCTCGAACTCACCATAGCCGGACACGCCCGCCGTCACCTTCGAGCCGAGAATGGCGGCCAGCGCCTCGCCACCGCCGGAGAAGGGGATGTAGTTGATCTTGGTGGGATCAACGCCGACAGCCTTGGCGAAAAGCCCGACGAGGATGTGGTCGGTGCCGCCGGCGGAGCCCCCGGCCCAGGTGACCTTGGCCGGATCGGCCTTCAGAGCGGCAACCAGGTCCTGCGCGTTCTTGATCGGCGAACTCGCCGGGACGACGATGGCCTGATTCTCGGCTGTCAGCCGGGCGATCGGCGTGACCTGATCGAGCGTGACTGGTGATTTGTTGGTGAGGATGGCGCCCACCATCACGAGGCCGTTCACCATCAGCTGCGAGCCGTCTCCCTTGCCGCCGTTGACGAATTGCGCCAGCCCGACGATCCCGCCGGCGCCGGGCACGTTGACGACCTGCGCGCCTTTCACGATGCCCGACGTGGTCAACGCCGACTGCACGGCGCGCGCCGTCTGGTCCCAGCCCCCGCCCGGAGCCGCCGGCGCCATGATCTTCAATTCCGCAGGCTGCGCCGAAGCCGTGCCGGTTAATCCTAGACCGCCCGCTGCGAAGGCCATGCTGGCGGCAACTGCCAGTAGGGCAAACGAGCGCCGGTTGATGCGCGTGCGTGCAGCATCGCCCGTTCCGACCATGACATCCTCCCAATTCCGCGTTGGCAACTTTCTGTTGCGCGTGAAATGACGGTAAAGCCGGTACATTTTACGAGCAAGATGCAGCGTTATTCGCCTTAAGGCTAGGGTCATGTCTCGGGCTGGCTGTCAGGAGCGAGCCTCGCCCCTGCGTGCGCTGGCGCATGGGCACGGCAGGCGCCTTCGTTTATAGGACATTCGGCGACGTGGCGGTTGCGCCGGGGCGTTGCCTCGGCCACAAGGACGCGCGGGATGGGAGCATGCAATGACGACCGGTGATTTCGACGTCGATCTCTTCGTTATTGGCGCTGGCTCGGGTGGTGTCCGGGCGGGCCGCATCGCGGCCGGCTATGGCGCGCGCGTGATGATCGCCGAGGAATCACGCGTTGGTGGCACCTGCGTCATCCGTGGCTGCGTGCCCAAGAAGCTCTATGTCTATGCCAGCCGCTTTCAGGATGCCTTCGCTGACGCCGCCGGCTTCGGCTGGAATGTGCCCGAGGCTCATTTCCACTGGCCGACGCTGGTCGCCAACAAGGAAACGGAGATCACTCGGCTCGAGGGCATCTATCGGCGCAACCTCGTCAATGCCGGTGTCGAGATCGTCGATAGCCGCGCGGTGGTCGAGGGACCCAACACGGTCCGTCTCCTGGCGACGGGTGAAAGCATATCGGCCAAGGTCATCCTGATCGCCACCGGCGCGCGTCCATCCCTTGAGCCGATGGTGCAGGGTGGTGAACTCGGCCTCGTGTCCGACCAGATCTTCGATCTGCCGGAACTGCCGCGCCGCCTCCTTGTCATCGGCGGCGGCTACATCGCTGTCGAATTCGCCGGGGTTTTTGCCGGGCTCGGCGTCGAGACCACGCTCCTGCACCGCGGCCCGCGCCTTCTGCGTGGATTCGACCACGATCTCGCCGAGGGCCTCGCCGCCGCCTATCGGGCAAGGGGCATCGAGCTCCTCCTGGAACGGCGCGTCGAGCGGTTGGATCGGGCAGGCTCTGATATCGGGGCCACGCTGTCCGATGGCACGACACGCCGTTTTGACCAGGTGCTGGTGGCGACAGGCCGCAAGCCTCATACCTCCGGCCTCGGTCTCGAAACCGCCGGCGTTGCCACGAACGAGAAAGGCGCTGTTATCGTCGATGGCGACGGTCGCACCAACGTGCCGTCGATCTATGCGGTCGGCGACGTGACCGACCGCGCCAACCTCACACCGGTGGCCATCCGCGAGGGGCATGCCTTCGCGGATACCGTTTTTGGCAACAAGTCGACGCGTGTCGACCATTCCCTGATCCCCACCGCCGTGTTCTCTACGCCGGAACTCGGCACGATAGGGCCGAGCGAGGAGGCGGCGCGGGCGCTCTACCCCAAGCTTGTCGTGTATCGCACGCGGTTCCGCGCGATGAAGGCCACGTTGTCCGGTCGTGACGAACCGGTGATGATGAAGATCCTCGTCGATGGCGAGACCGACAAGGTCATCGGTGTCCACATCATGGGCGAGGCGGCGGGCGAGATGATCCAGCTCGTCGGGATCGCCGTGACCATGGGCGCGACGAAGGCCGATTTCGACCGCACGATCGCCGTTCACCCGACGGCCGCCGAAGAGCTGGTGACCCTGCGCACGCCGGTCGGCTGAGAAAAAGCAATAGCAATCAAAGGGATGCGGCGCTTTGCGGAATCATCTCCGCAACAGCGCTGCAGCCTTTGACCTTCATGTCGTCTGCGGCTCGATCTGTCCGAGCGGCTGCCCAAGCGGCTGCACCTCGGTATCGACAGGTGGAGGCGCCTTCCGCGAGATCCGCCACAGCACATAGAGGCCGAGCACGCAATGCACGACCGCGTTGTGCATGAACAGCGCGCCATCCCCGAAGCGCGCCATCAGGAAGGAGGCGAGCGAGGGGCCAACGATCGCGCCGAAGCAATAAAGGAAGAGCAGCGTGCTCGACATATTCATGGCGCCGCCCTCGTTGTTGCGATCATTGGCGTGCGCGGCGATCAGCGGATAAATCACGGGTACGAAGAAACCCATGCCGAGCGCCAGTCCATAGAGCGGCCAGACAGATGGGCTCTGGGACACGAAGACGAGCGCGATCTCGACAGCGACGGCGCATCCGCAGACGATCGCGATCATCCACCGGCGGTCCATGCGGTCGGAGAGCCGCCCGAGCGGGAAGGGGCTCGCGGCCGAGCCAAGGATGAGGATCGTCATGAAAGTGGCAAGCACGGTCGTGCCAAGCCCGGTGCGTTCTATGACCGCCGGCACCAGACTCCACAGGCTGCCATTGGCGAGGCCGACGCAGATCACCCCCATAACGGCGATCGGGCTGCGGCGCGCGAGGCCGAGAATGTCCAGCTTCGCCTTGACCGGCAACGGCGGTGGCTCGGCGCGGGTGAGCGCCATCGGTACCAGCGCCAGCACGATCGACATGGCAGACACGGAAAACAGGGTGAAGGACTGCGCGGGGGCAACATTCAGGAATTGCTGTCCGGTCGCCGAGCCACCGAAGTTCATCACATTGTAGAGCCCGAGCATGCTGCCGCGGTTGCGGTCGGTTGCCTTCGCATTGACCCAGCCTTCGACGAGCGCATAGAGGCCACCGAAGCAGAAACCGATGATGCAGCGCAAGACCATCCACATCAGGGGCTCGACGATGATGGCAAAGCCGAGCACGGCGCTTGCCGCGATGGCCGCGAGTGCCGCGAAGGCACGGATGTGGCCAGCGTGCCTGACGATGCTCGGGGCGAGCCAGGTTCCTCCGAGCATGCCGACGAAATAGGTTGAGCCGATCGCGCCGATCTCGGCCGGGGAGAAGTTCTCCAGGACGCCTCGCAGAGGCACGAGTGTCGTGACGAGGCCGTTGCCGACAACGAGAATGAAGACGGCTACGAGGACAGGCGTAACAGAGGCAATAGAGGCTGGCACGGGATCGAACGCCGTAAGGGGGCTGGAACGCTCACATCACATCCGATCACGGCGAAGTTACGGCTGCAACCACAAGCGACGCCTTAATTCGCATGGAATTGCCTAACAGATTGGCATACGAGCCATGCTCCAAGCGCACGTCAGCCGGGATTGCCTGTCCGGAAGTCATGGGCAGCCGGGTTCCGCGCAGCCCGCTCGATGGGCCACGTTCGCCGACGCGACCGTCGTCGCTCGCTCGAGGGCTGTCGGCCGCGGGAGCAGACCTCCAGGGAAGAGAGAGAAAACGCCTTAAGAGATGCGCAGCGTCTTGGTGCTCGCTTTTACGGGCATTGTGCGTATATAAGCCGCAGATTCCCCGGTGTGGCCGGGGGCTTTTTCGCAACAACGGTCCCAGGATTGGGCGTCGGGAGTTTGGAGAGATGAGCGAGCGTTGGACACCGTCGAGCTGGAGATCAATGCCGATCCAGCAGGTGCCGCTCTTTACGGATGCTGCGGCCCTTGCCAGCGTCGAAGATCAACTCGCCAGCTTTCCCCCCCTCGTTTTTGCGGGCGAGGCGCGCAAGCTCAAACGGGCGTTGGGCAAGGTAGCCGTCGGTGAGGCGTTCCTGTTGCAGGGCGGCGATTGCGCCGAAAGCTTCGCCGAGCATTCCGCCGACAATATCCGTGATTTCTTCCGCCTCTTCCTCCAGATGGCGGTGGTGCTGACCTTCGCCGGCTCCTCGCCGGTGGTGAAGGTCGGCCGTGTCGCGGGCCAGTTCGCGAAGCCGCGTTCGGCGCCGACCGAGACTGTCGATGGCGTTGAGCTGCCGAGCTATCGCGGCGACATCATCAACGGCATCGACTTCACGCCGGAAAGCCGCGAGCCGGACCCGCGCCGCCAGCTTATGGCCTACCGCCAGTCGGCCGCGACACTGAACCTGCTGCGGGCCTTCGCGTCGGGCGGCTATGCCAATCTGGACAACGCGCATCGCTGGATGCTGGGCTTCGTCAAGGACAGTCCGCAGTCGGGGCGCTACCAGGAACTCGCGGACCGCATCACCGAGGCGCTCGATTTCATGCGCGCTTGCGGCATCGATCCGGAGTCCCATCCGGAAATGCGGACCACGGATTTCTACACGAGCCATGAGGCGCTCCTGCTCGGCTACGAGCAGGCCATGACACGTGTCGATTCCACCTCGGGTGACTGGTACGCCACTTCGGGCCATATGATCTGGATCGGCGACCGCACGCGCCAGCTCGACCACGCCCATGTCGAGTATTTCCGCGGCATCAAGAACCCGATCGGCCTGAAATGCGGCCCCTCGCTGAAGCCACAGGACCTGGTGAAGCTTGTTTCCGCGCTCAACCCTGACAATGAGCCGGGTCGCCTGACGCTCATCTGCCGCTTCGGCGCGGACAAGGTGGCCGACCATCTGCCGGGTCTCATTCAGGCGGTGAAGGCGGAAGGGCAGACGGTGGTGTGGTCGTGCGATCCCATGCACGGCAATACGGTCAAGGCCGGCTCCGGCTACAAGACGCGGCCGGTGGATCTGATCCTGTCGGAGGTGAAGCAGTTCTTCGGAATCCATAAGTCCGAAGGCACCTATGCCGGCGGCGTGCATCTGGAAATGACAGGCAAGAACGTCACCGAGTGCACGGGCGGCGCGCGTGCCATCACCGACGAAGACCTGCGTGATCGCTACCACACCCATTGCGACCCACGTCTCAATGCGGAGCAGGCGATCGAGCTGTCTTTCATGGTGGCCGAGCTCCTGAAGGACGAGCGGACCCCGAAGCTGCGCGAGCGTCAGGCCGACGCGGCGGAGTAAGACGGCTGTCTTTCCGGCTGGCGGCCTATTGATCATCGAAGGCCCGTGCGTCCACGGCACGGGCCGTTTTCATTGACGCGGGCGTTGCCCGATCATCGCCGTCAACATCGCCTTTCCCTTTTCAAAATCATGGTCTAGACCGTGATCATGAGCGCATCGTCCGATCTTCTCCGCATTGCCCTCGCGCAGCTCAACCCGACGGTTGGCGACGTCAGCGGCAATCTCGCCAAGGCCCGCGCGGCACGCGCCGACGCGGCGCGTCTTGGCGCCGACGCGGTGATGTTCCCCGAACTCTTCCTCGCCGGCTATCCGCCGGAGGATCTCGTCCTGAAGCCGGCGTTCCTGGATGCCTGCCGTGATGCCTGCGAGGAACTGGCTCAGGAGACCGGGGATGGCGGTCCGGCGGTGCTTATCGGCTTGCCATGGGCCGAGAACGACACCGTCTACAACGCCTACGCCGTTCTCGACGGCGGCGTCGTGAGCGCCGTGCGCTTCAAGGTAGATCTGCCGAACTACGGCGTCTTCGACGAGAAGCGTGTCTTCGCGGCGGGCCCCCTGCCGGGGCCGGCCTCCTTGCGCGGCGTGCGTGTCGGCCTGCCGATCTGCGAGGATATCTGGGGCGAGGATGTGGTGGAGTGCATCACCGACACCGGCGGTGAGATCCTGCTCGTCCCCAACGGCTCTCCCTATGCGCGCGACAAGATGGACGTGCGCTTCAACATCGCCGCCGCACGGATCGCGGAAAGCGGACTGCCCCTGATCTATCTCAACCAGGTCTGCGGGCAGGACGAACTGGTTTTTGACGGCGCGTCCTTCGTGCTCAATGGCGACGGTTCGCTCGCGCTTCAGATGCCGGCGTTCGAGGAGGCCATTTCGCTCGTCACCTTCGAGCGCACGGCCGTGGGTTGGCGCTGCCAGCCGGGCGAGAAGGCCATTCTGGACGAGGGCGATCAGGCCGAATATGCGGCCTGCGTATTCGGCCTCCGGGACTATGTCCGTAAGAACGGCTTCCCCGGTGTTGTGCTCGGCCTGTCCGGCGGCATCGATTCGGCGATCTGCGCGGCGATGGCCGTCGACGCACTCGGTCCGGAGCGCGTGCATTGCGTCATGCTGCCCTACCGCTACACGTCCGGCGAGAGCCTGGCAGACGCATCGGCCTGCGCGAAGGCGCTCGGCATCCGCTACGACATTCTGCCGATTGCCGATGCCGTGGAGGGGCTGACAGGTGTGCTCCAACCGCTGTTCGCCGGCCACAACGCCGATATCACTGAGGAGAACCTGCAAAGCCGCGCGCGCGGCACGCTGCTCATGTCGATTTCGAACAAATTCGGGGCGATGGTCGTGACGACCGGCAACAAGTCCGAGATGTCGGTCGGCTACGCCACGCTCTACGGTGACATGAATGGTGGGTTCAACCCGATCAAGGATCTTTACAAAACCCAGGTCTATCGTCTGTCCGCGCTGCGCAATCGCTGGAAGCCTGCGGGAGCGCTCGGACCGGATGGCGTGGTGATCCCCGAGAATATCATCACGAAGGCGCCGACGGCCGAGCTTCGCGACAACCAGACCGACCAGGATTCATTGCCGCCCTATGACGTGCTCGATGACATCCTCATCGGGCTTGTGGAAGAGGAGTTGCGCGTGGCCGAGATCGTCGCTCGGGGGCATGATCTCGCCACTGTGAAGAAGGTCGAGCGGCTGCTTTATCTCGCCGAATACAAGCGCCGTCAGGCGCCCCCCGGCGTCAAGGTCACTGCCAGGAACTTCGGACGCGACCGCCGCTATCCGATCACCAATCGCTTCCGTGACAGCGGAGCCACGGGTCCGCAACAACGAAGCTCCATTGTCGTGACGACGTCAGCCAGTCAGGCTGACATCTGAACGTCGCGCCTTCACGCGCCGTCTGTTTCCTTGGGAGGCCCATCGGACCAAAGAGGCGACAGGCAGCGCCGTCTGACATCGACAGCCTGATTGGCCAATCATGACTGCGTATTCCGCTCCCGTCGTCCGCTTCGCCCCGTCGCCCACGGGCTTCCTCCATATTGGCAATGCCCGCCCGGCGCTGCTGAATTGGCTTTATGCGCTCAACCATGGCGGGCGCTTTGTGCTGCGCCTGGACGATACGGATCAGGTCCGTTCAACGCGAGAATATGCCGGCGCGGTGTCGGAAGATCTCGCTTGGCTCGGGATCGAGCCTGATGTTTTCGTGCGGCAGTCCGACCGTCTCGACATCTACGACCGAGCGGTCGAGGCGTTGAAGGCGAAGGGCGTGCTCTATCCCTGCTATGAGACACCGGATGAGCTCGATCGCCGCCGCAAACGCCAGCTCGCCCGTGGCAAGCCCCCCATTTATGATCGGGCGGCGCTGAGCCTGACGGCGGAGCAGCGCGCCGCCCTTGAGGCCGAGGGGCGCACGCCGCATTGGCGGTTCCTGCTCGACCATCGTGTCGTGCGGTGGACGGATCTTTCGCGCGGTGCCGTCGAGGTCGATACGGCCTCGCTGTCGGATCCGGTTCTCGTGCGGGCCGATGGAACCTACCTCTATACCCTGCCGTCCGTGGTCGACGATCTTGATCTCGGCATCACCCACGTGATCCGTGGCGAGGATCACATCACCAACACGGCCGTACAGATCGCCCTGATCCAGGCGCTTGATGGGGCGGTGCCGACCTTCGCCCATACCAATCTCCTCACCACCGCCAGCGGCGAGGGGCTGTCGAAGCGTCTCGGGCATCTGTCGTTGAGGGGGCTGCGGGAGCAGGGGATCGAGGCGATGGCGGTCGCTTCATTGGCCGTGCTCGTCGGCTCGGCTGAGGCCGTGCGGCCGGTCGCGTCGCTTGAGGAACTGGCCAAGCTCGTCGACCTCGCCCGCCTGTCCCACGCGCCCGCGAAATTCGACGAGGCGGAGCTCGCCTCCCTCAATGCCAAGCTTCTCCACGGTTTCTCCTATGGAGCCGTGCAGCGGCGGCTCAGGCTCCTCGGCGTCGAGGGCGGGGAAACGTTCTGGCTCGCGGTGCGTGGCAATCTGGAGCGGCTGGCGGATGCCAGGGAATGGTGGCGGGTGGTGGCCGGCCCCATTGACCCCGTCATCGAGGATCACGCCTTCACCGCGACGGCCGCGGATCTGCTGCCGCCGGAGCCTTGGAACGCCACGACGTGGAAGGAGTGGACCAACGCCCTGAAGGCCGCGACGGGTGTTGGCGGACGATCCCTGTTCATGCCGCTCAGGCTTGCCTTGACAGCCCATGACCATGGGCCGGAGCTGGCCGCGTTGCTCCCTCTGATCGGCGGCGCCAAAGCGGCCGCGCGTCTGCGCGGCGAGCGCGCCTGAGGTCACACGGAATCACCGTGTCATCCGGGGGCGGGCCGAAAGGCCCGAGCCCGGAACCCATGAACACGATGGTCAACCAGGAGGGGCACAGTCAGACTTCTATCCGAACGCAGCCTCGCGTCAGCGAGGTCGGGCGGGCGCGCGCGGTGATGCCCCCCTGGTCAGCCCATGGCACCGTCTTCGGATCGGTCTGCGTCAGGCGGACCCCACCCGGCGCCTGCGGCGCCACCCTCCCCGGAGGGGAGGGATCGAGGCGTCGCGACTGACGAAATCACGCCGACGCTCGCAAGCCCTGTCGCGCGTCGTGGCGAATGTCGGTTTGTTCTAACGCGGGTTGATCAGGACGGAGTTCTGTGGGCTGGCGACGAGATAGGGCGCGACGATCCGCACCTTGCGCCGCTGGCCGTCCGGGCCAATTTCCTCGCGCAGTGTGCCATCGTCCTGATCGACTGTGGTGACTTCCGCGATGGATTGCGGGCCGATACCGGATGAGGCGGCACTCGCGGTCGGGACAACGGAGGGGTCGTTGGCCGCCGCGTTGTCGGCGGCATCCTCGTCATCGTCCGCCTTCGTCGCTGCGGCGGCCTTGGCCGAGGCGGCCGCCTGACGTTCGTTAGCGCGCTGCGAAGCGGCCGTTGCCTTCGGTCGAGACAGCTCCTCCGCCTTCTCCGCGGTCACGATGATATCACTCTTGCGCCGCTCCAGCATGAACTCGGCGGGCTGCAGCGCCTGCGCCCAGCTTTCGCCGTAGGGGCGGCAGGAAATCTCCGGATTGAGCGTGCGCTCATATTGCAGCGCGGTTGGGAGGTCCGAATAGGGACGTCCCGTCGCGCTCACCGCCTGGGCGACGTTGCCGCCCTGGGCCATGAAGAAGAGTTCGGTCGGCGAGGCGGGGCATTGCGCCTGGCACAGCTCCTGGGCGCTGCTGCGACCGGTGGCCGGACCACCCAATGGGAAGAAATAGCCATCGGCGAGGCGCACGCAGACCGCGCGCGAACCACCCAGACGTTTCTCGCCGCTGCCCTCGCCATGGCTGGGAGGTGCTTGTCCGTCGAGATCCGCTTGTGAGGGCTCCTGCTCGGGCTGGCCGCCGCCGAACAGCATTTCGAAGAAGCCGCGCTGCCGGGGCGCCGCCGCCGTGCGCGGGGCGCAAGCCTCGGACGCAGCCGCGGTCAGCTCGCGCCGCCGCGCTTCCGTCTGTGCGTCACCACCGCCGGCGCGCGAGCGAAGAAGGTCATAGTTCGCTTGCATCTGCGACATGCGGGCCTGCAGGCCGCTGCAATCCGCCGGGCGCTGGCCGCCGAACAATCCCCCGCCCCTGTCGCAACCAAGCTGCTGGTAGTAGCCACGAGTCCGCTCAAGTTCCGCGCGCTGGCGCTGGGCGGCCGCCGCATATTGCTGAGCCTGCCCACCGCCACGGGGAAGAGAAGCGAGCTCCGCGCGATAACGCTGGCACGCGGCAGGCGACACAACCTCCTGAGCATCGGCATTCCCCGTGAACAGGGTGCAGGCGAATGTGGCTGCGATGGCATATGCCGCGCGGCGGCTGATCATGATGAGTCCTGTCATTGCCCTCAGCGGTAGCGGCATGAGGATGTATCTGCGTCGAGATTGACTAAAGTGTGTCGCCACGATCGAAAAGGGGGCAACGCCGAAATCGCGAACACAAGGGATTGAGGTCTGGGATTGAGGTCGTGGGATTGAGGTCTTGCCTCGCCTCGCCCGTTTCCCTAGCGGGGCGTCGCCAAGCGCATTATCGCGCGCCTACATGTCCATTTCGGGCGGCGCGTCCACCGGAATGCCGGAACGCTGCATCAGGACCTCAATGACCCGATCGAAGGCCGCCAGCTCTTCGGGGGGAATGTCCTTGGTCAATTGTTCCGCATAGCTTATCGCGAGCGGAATGATCTCCGTATAGAGCGCCCGCCCCTGGTCCGTCAGTGACAGGAACGCCTCGCGACGATCGCGCTCGTTCGCTCTGCGTTCGAGAAGGCCGCGATCCTCGAGCGCCGCCGTGGCGCGCGAGACCTTCGTCTTGTGCATGCGGGTATGCGCGCCGATGTCGCGCGCTGTCATCTCGCCAAGCTCCCCAAGCAGCGCGATCGTACGCCATTCCGGCAATCCAAAACCGAATCGCTTTTCATAGATGCGGCCGAGCCCTTCCGCGACGACCTGCGCCAGAACATTGAGACGGTAGGGAATGAATCGGCTGAGCGTCAGCGTCAGTGGGCCGGTCTCTTCTTGAGGGCTCGCTGCCGGGGCCGTGCTGGCAGAAGCGGGAACACCACGGGATACAGGGGAGGACATGGAACGCGATTACCGTGAGATCGGGTGGAACGGGATCAGTTAACAACTTTTAGCACAGCAACGGATGCCAAGGTCCAGCCGCCTTGCCTGAAATCTGTGCTGCCTGGGCCCAAGAGATGTGCGCCGATGCCCGTCCGAAACGGTCCATGAAGGGAAAACCGAGACCGGAAATCGTCCTTCAGGCCTCTAGAAGCCTTGATATTCCGGAAAACAGTCCCCCCAATTCAAACTCCGCTTTCATGGTCCACGTCGGCAAAGATACCAGCGGTATCGTGATCCCGGATGCGCTGCCGGCCGGTCCTCGTCACCAGTTTCCAAGCGGTCGCTCGGCGCCGCGATAGGGCCGGGAGGCAGGATCATCCTGTCCCACGGTGGCCATGGCGAGTGACATGGGCCCGACCCGCGTGGCCTGAGAGGGGCCGATCACCTGTGTGATGCTGAGGATGGCAATCAGGCTCACCCCAAGGCACAGCACCGCTTCGATCGGTGCAACCTGTCTGATCGGATGGCCGTGAGCTACGATGCGCATGTTGGTCTCGCCTGTATTCAAGGGCCCGCCCTCGACGAGCCGGCTGGAATACTGAAACGCCACTGAGCCACCGCATGACGCGCATGCAAGTCCCCAGGAACGGTGGGTGAACAATTTCCGCGATCCTAGCGGCTAGCAGATAAAAGTCAATTGTAGCAATAGTTTAGATGTATTCTCAATCAATGGTAGGCGCGTGTGTTCATAGGATAGATGACCGGGCGTGCCCCGCGTTGCATCCTGTGCGGGAGGGTTTGCAAGCTGAGCCGCTTGCAAAAGGTGTGGGAAAGACAGACATGCGGGCAGTGCGGCCGTTGGCGGACCTGGCGTCCAAAACGGTGTTTCGGCTTTGCGCCATGAGGGAGTAGTCGCGATGAAACGTCGCAGAAGAGACGGAAAAGGCGGTTCGGGCTGGCTGATTGCTCTTGGCCTCGCGGCTTTCAGCCTGTTGGCGCCGGCCGCGACGGGCGCCATGGCGCAGAACGGTCCAGATCTGATTTTCCGCAAATCCACCGTTTGGAAGATGCTGACGCCTGACGACACGTTGGCGGTCTATGGCATTGATGATCCGGTGGTGGAGGGCGTGGCGTGCCATTACACCCTGCCGGAGCGTGGTGGAATCAAGGGTATGTTCGGCGTCGCGGAGGAAGTCTCCGACGTCTCACTCTCCTGTCGGCAGGTCGGGCCGATTACCATCAAGCAGAAATTCGAGCAGGGTGAGGTCGTCTTCAGTGAAAGGCGCTCGTTGGTCTTCAAGCGGATGCAGATCGTCCGTGGTTGCGACGCCAAGCGTAACGTGCTGGTTTACCTTGTTTATTCCGATAAGCTGATCGATGGCTCGCCGCAAAATTCGACATCCAGCGTCCCGATCATGCCTTGGGGCGTCAATACCAATGTGCAGAACTGCGCGGAATGGTTGAAAAAATAGTCGTGGACAATCGGCCGCACAGCCCGCTTTCCAGGCACCCTTTTTCCAAGCGATATCAGCGCGCTGAAGCGACGTTCTGAATCTTTTTGACAGGCTTTCTGGCGGGATCTGGCGTGGATCGGTCGCGCCCGCCTGGAATTCCTACCCGCGAGGTGCGCCGCCGCTTGGAGAAAACCAAGCGGCGGTCTTGGCTCGCTGTGGGGACTGCGACCGCTCTAATTGTCGCAGGTGATGGCCATGGCCGCCGCTGTAGAACGCGACGTCCCGGTCGAGCTGGTAATGTCGCTGGCCGGCCCGAAGGCGCTCGCCGTGCGGTATCCCTGGGCAACGCACCAGGCATTGGCCACACCGGTGGCGCAATCGCCGCCTGTCGCGAGGCAATCCGCGACACCGTAGCCATCATTGGCGGGGATGATGAAAGTTGCCGCCGCTGTCGCCGCATTCGCGGGCTTCGGCTGGGGCAAGAACGATACCGCCGCGACGAAAGCAGCGGCTGATCCGGCAAGGAGAAGGACGCGACGCATGGCCTGCAACATTCAAGGGTTAGGAGATCGGCAGAGCAATCTCATTCATTTGCGTAAATAAATTTTGAAACCGTAGGTTCCGCAGTGTGTCTGCACACATATTCGCAAGGAGCGCACGCTCTTGACGGATTCGCGGGAAAAAGGCAATGATCCGCGCCATGATGGCGACCGTCCGCACGACCCGGATTTCGATTATTTGCAGCTAGCGTAACCGCTTGGCTGTTGCCGTCTTTGTCTTTCCCTTGAGATCGATCAGAGCGCGCCGATGGCCAGGGCAACCGTTGGCATGTCAACCGGTGGCATGTGGCGTTCGTCGTCTGGAGATCGGCCCACGCTGGCGCAAGCCAGCGCCGTCCCGTCGTGTGGATCGTCGGACGGCGAGCGAGCCTGTATCTTCATTGTGGATGACTTGAGCTGAGATGGCCTTTTATCCGGCGAGCGTTTCGCCGGATCGGGCAGGAGAGGGAACGGACATGGTGGCGGCCTTGGGCAGCGGGGAAGCCCTCGATACGGGCTTGACGCTCTACAACACGCTGACGCGCGCGAAGGACGCGTTCACACCCATCGACCCGACCAACGTGCGGCTCTATGTCTGCGGCCCGACGGTGTATGACTACGCCCATATCGGCAATGCGCGGCCGGTGATCGTTTTTGACCTTCTGTTCCGGCTGCTGCGCCACCACTATGGCGCCGATCGCGTCACCTATGTCCGCAACATCACGGACGTCGATGACAAGATCAACGCCCGCGCCGCGCGCGACTATCCCGACCTGTCGCTGAACGACGCCATCGCCAGGGTCACGGCGCTGACGGAAGAGCAGTTTCATCGCGACATTGCCGCGCTCGGCGTGCTTCCGCCAACCGAGGAGCCCCGCGCCACCGCCCATATCCCTGAAATGCGTGACCTGATCGAGCGGCTGATCGCGCGTGAGGTGGCCTATGTGGCCGAGGACCATGTGCTCTTCGCCGTCTCGGCGATGGAGCGCCTGCCGAAAGCACCGCGCTATGGCGCGCTCGCTCGTCGTTCTCTTGACGAGATGCTGGCGGGCGCCCGTGTCGATGTGGCGCCTTACAAGCGCGACCCGATGGATTTCGTGCTGTGGAAGCCGTCGAAGCCTGGCGAGCCGGGCTGGGAGAGCCCCGGCGGCATTGCCGTTCCCGGCCGCCCGGGCTGGCATATCGAATGCTCGGCCATGTCGATGGCGAAGCTGCTGACCCCCTTCGGCGGCGGGCTCACCTGCGACGATCCAGCCAAGAACATCTTCGACATTCACGGCGGCGGCATCGATCTCGTCTTTCCCCACCATGAGAACGAGATCGCCCAATCCTGCTGCGCCTTTGACAGCGGCCGCATGGCCAACGTCTGGATGCACAACGGCTTCCTGATGGTCGAAGGCGAGAAGATGTCGAAGTCGCTCGGCAACTTCATCACCATCAACCAGCTCCTGGAGACCGAGAGTTTCGGCGGTCGCCGATGGCCGGGGGCGGTGCTGCGCCTCGCGATGCTCAAGACCCACTATCGCCAGCCGATCGACTGGACGGTGAAGGCGCTGGAGGAAAGCGAGGCCTTGCTCACCGAATGGTGGCAGGCGAGCCGGGGAATCCGGCCAGCGGACCGCGTGCCGGTTGAGATCGTCACGGCGCTCAATGACGACCTCAACACGGCCGAGGTCATCGCGAGCCTTCATCGCATGAAGCGCGCCGGGCAGTTCGAGGACATGAGGGCGACGTTGCGCTTCCTCGGCTTCGAGCGTGTCATCGAGGCCATGATCGCGCTGCGGGGCGAGGCGACCGTGGCAATCAACAATGACCCCGAAGTGCAAGGGCTCCTTGCGGAACGTGCTGCCGCGCGAGCCGCAAAAAATTGGCCCGAATCCGACCGTATCCGCGACGCGCTGGCGGCGAAGGGCATCGTGGTGAAGGACAACAAGGACGGTACTTATACGCTGGAGGCAAAACGCTGATGGGCAAGACCATACCCGCTCCCGCTCTTCGGCCCTTCCTGCCGTCGGATCTCGCCGTCGTCACGGCGATTTTCCAGGACAGCATCGAGGAACTGACCGAGGACGATTACAGTGAGGCGCAGCGCGCCGCCTGGGCGGAAAGGGCCGACGAGCAGGATTTTGCCGCGCGGCTGACCGCTTCGCTCACGCTCGTCGCGACCATCGATGGATCGGTCGTCGGCTTCGCTTCGCTCAAGGACAACAAGCACATCGACATGCTCTATGTGCATCCGGGTTTCGCGCGGCAGGGCATTGCGACGCTGCTCTGCGATGCCTTGGAGAAACTCGCCGGCGGGCGCGGCGCGTCCGCCCTCACGGTGGATGCGAGCGATACCGCCCGGCCGTTTTTCGACGGCCGGGGCTATGTGGGTGAGAGCCGGAACACCGTGCCCGTGGGCGAGGAATGGCTCGGCAACACCACCATGAAGAAGACGCTCGCCGCGTCCGACGGATCCGTATCATGAGCACTTCGACCGACAGCCGCGAACGCCTCTATCTCTACGATACGACGCTGCGTGATGGTGCCCAGACGACTGACGTCAATTTCTCGCTGGCCGACAAGCAGCTGATCGCCGGGATGCTGGACGAACTTGGCATCGACTATGTCGAAGGCGGCTATCCCGGTGCCAATCCGCTCGATACGGCCTTTTTCGCGGAAAAGGCGACCAGGAAGGCGCATTTCGCCGCCTTCGGCATGACGAAGCGGGCAGGGCGCTCGGCGGCCAACGACCCCGGGGTGGCGGGCCTGCTCGATTCCGCGGCCGACGTGATCTGTTTCGTAGCCAAGTCCTGGGACGAGCAGGTGAGGGTCGCGCTCGAAATCAGCCTCGAAGACAATCTGGCCGGCATCCGCGAGAGCTTGGCGGCTGCACGCGACAGCGGCCGGGAAGCGATGCTCGACTGCGAGCATTTCTTCGACGGCTACAAGGCTAACCCCGACTATGCGTTATCCTGCGTGAAAGCAGCCTATGAGGCCGGCGCCCGCTGGGTCGTGCTCTGCGACACCAACGGCGGCACACTCCCGGATGAGGTCGAGGCCATTGTCCGCGAGGTGGCGCGGCACGTTCCAGGCGACCATCTTGGCATCCACGCCCATGACGATACCGGCTGCGCGGTCGCCAATTCGCTGGCGGCGGTACGCGCCGGCGCCCGCCAGATCCAGGGCACGCTGAACGGCCTCGGCGAGCGATGCGGCAATGCCAATCTTGTCAGCCTCATTCCGACGCTGGCGCTGAAATCTCCCTATGGCGAAACCTTTGCGATCGGAGTGGATGAGGAAGGCCTGCGCGGCCTGACGCCGGTATCGAGGGCGCTCGACGAGATCCTGAACCGGGCGCCGAATCGCCATGCGCCCTATGTCGGCGCCAGCGCTTTCGCCACCAAGGCCGGCATTCATGCCTCCGCCTTGCTGAAGGATCCCCACAGCTACGAGCATGTGGAGCCCGAGGCCGTCGGCAACCAGCGCCAACTCCTGGTCTCGGACCAGGCCGGCCGTTCCAACCTTCTCGCCGGCCTCGCCCGCGTCGGCATCGCGGTGGATAAGGACGACCGTCGGTTGACGCGGCTGCTCGCCGTCGTGAAGGAAAAGGAGGCGCTGGGCTATTCCTACGAAGCAGCCGACGCCTCGTTCTTCCTGCTGGCGAAGGGTGTGCTCGGCGGCGTGCCGACATTTTTCACTGTCGATCGCTTCAGCGTCAATGTGGAGCGGCGCTATAATGCCGTTGGCGAGTTGACGACCGTTGCCGAGGCCATCGTCAAGGTCGAGATCGACGGCGAGGTGCTGATTTCGGCGGCGGAAGGCAACGGCCCGGTGAACGCGCTGGATGTCGCCCTGCGCAAGGATCTTGGCAAGTACCAGCGGTTTATCGAGGGCATTCACCTCATCGACTTCAAGGTGCGCGTATTCCAGGGCGGCACGGATGCCGTCACCCGCGTGCTCGTCGAATTCGGTGACGAGACCGGCGCGCGCTGGTGCACCGTCGGTGTCTCTCCCAACATCATCGACGCGTCATTCCAGGCGCTGAATGACTCCATCGTCTACAAGCTGGTGACAAGCGGGGCGTAGCCGCACCGGGGTTCAAGTCCACCGGCGTTTCTCCCTCTCCCGATGGGAGAGGTGAGCGGCGGGGATCGCTCAGAACTGCGTGACGATCGCCGCGTCCTCGCGCGGGGTCGTGGTCGATACCGCCGCCTCGATCTGCGTGATGGCGTCGCGGGCGTTATCGGCCACGAGATAGCGGACCTCGAGCCCGGGGCGGATGAAGCCCGACTGGCTCATATGCGCGAACAGATCGAGCAGGGGTTGCCAGAAATTCTGCGTGTTCAGCAGAAGGATCGGCTTGGTGTGGCGTCCCAGTTGGGACCAGGTGAGCTGCTCGACAAGTTCCTCGAGCGTGCCTATCCCGCCGGGCAGGGCGATGAAGGCGTCGGCGCGCTCATACATGATCTGCTTGCGCGAGTGCATGTCCGGCACGACGATTGTCTCCTGGGCTTCTTCCAGGAGGATCTCGCGATCCTTGAGAAAGGTCGGGATGACGCCTGTCACCTCACCGCCGGCCTCGAGCACGGCGCGGGCGACAGTACCCATCAGCCCGATATTGCCGCCTCCGTAGATGAGACGGATCCCCGCATCAGCCATCGCACGCCCGAGCGCGGTCGCGTCGGAAGCGAAGGTGGGATCCATTCCTGAGGCTGAGCCACAATAGACACAGATAGAGCGAATTGCAGTCATATCGAACGATGTGGCTGCCACGATGACGCCCGTCAAGCCCATCATCGCCCGCGCCGTCCACGGAACCGCCGCGAATGGCGATTAAGGTGTTTTTTCGGACACGTGGATGGAATAATGAGCGTGCTGCCACGAGAAAGTCATTATCCGTGGAGCGATGCTCTGGAAGCCGCCTATCTAAATGGATAGCGTCACAGCAGAGGGTCATACGAAGGGTCGGGGGTTTAGGGACAGAATGGCGCGCTCTCGCGGGATACAGGTTGCCGTCGCCATCGTCGCCGCTGTGATTCTGGCGGTGCTCATCTATGCCTGGGGCGTGCCGCGCCGCACGTCGGAACCGACCGCGCCCGCACCGGTGGCTTCAGTGCCTGCCGCCCCGCCTTCAACGACGGCGCCTCAGGGAAGCGCTGCTCCGGCGGGACAGGCCGCCGCGCCTTCTCCGGCGGGTGCTGGTGCGCCGCGGCAAGTGCCCGCCGCGCAAGCGCCTGCCTCTCAGGCGCCTGCAGCCGAGGGGAAGGCCTCGACGCCGTCACAGCCTTCCACCACGGCCCCCTCCTTCGATGTGGTGCGCGTCGAGCCCGATGGCTCTTCGGTGGTCGCAGGGCGCGCGCCTCCCGGATCCAGGGTCGAGCTTTTGCGCAACGGCCAGCCGATCAGCACCGCCATCGCGGATGCGAGCGGAGCATTCGCGATGGTGCCGCCCGCACTTGAGCCGGGCACGCACGAGCTTTCGCTTCGCTGCATCGTTGATGGCAAGACACTGCAATCCGGCGATACCATTTCAGTCGTCGTCGCCGGTGATAGGAAGACCGCGCCGATGGTTGCGCTGCTCTCGCCGAACAAGCCGGCCCAGATCCTGTCGCGTCCAAGCGAGCAGGCCGCTCAGATCACGACGTCGGAAAGCCCCCGGACGAGCGCGGCCGCTGCTCCATCGTCTCAGGCAGGAGCGCCGGCGTCGGCCCAGTCGGCGTCTTCCGCGCCAGTCACCAGCGCATCGCGGAGCGGGGTGGTCGTGGATACCGTCGAGGCCGAGGACGGGCGCATGTTTGTTTCCGGCCGCGCCGCGCCTTCCGCCACGGTCCGCCTTTATCTCAACGACAGCTACGTCGCCTCGGCCGTCACCGGACCGGCAGGGCACCTCTCCTTCACGATCGAGCGCGGGCTGGCTCCCGGCGAATATCGTGTCCGCCTGGACGACGTCGAGCCGACGAACGGGGCGGTCAAATCCCGGGCGGAAGTCGCTTTCACGATGCCGGCACCTGCGGTCGTCGGCGCGGTCTCGGCACCGTCGGGGCAGATGGCAGCCGCGCCTCAGGCCGCAGGCACGCCCGCGTCGCCACCGGCGACCGCGGGTGGTTCCGTTGCCGCGAATGCCCCGGCCGGGAATGCTACGTCGTCAGCCGTCGTGATTCCCGAGGTCAATACGACGACCGTCGTGCGTGGCGACAACCTCTGGCGCATCAGTCGGCGCGTCTATGGGCGCGGCGCGCGCTACACGGTTATCTACGACGCCAATCAAAACCAGATCCGCAACCATCACCGGATCTATCCCGGCCAGGTTTTCGTTCTGCCACGGGGGTGAACGGCCAAGGGGAGCGCGGCGTGCCTCCCGCATCGACGGCGCGCGCATGTTCGGGGCTGCATAGGTTCCCCTTTGTCCCTATATAGGGCGGACTTAAACTTTTGGATTGTCGATCATGTTAGCGCCTACCGCCGGCGGGGCCGACCAGCAGCCCCAGCCGGATAAACGTGCTTCCTCCGCCTTCGCGACGACGGCGCAGCGGCTCTGGCCCTATCTCTGGCCGCATGATCGCGCGGATCTGCGGGTCCGCATCTATATGGCGGTCGGACTCCTCGTGCTCGCCAAGCTCGTCACCATCCTGATGCCCTACAGCTTCAAATGGGCGATCGATGCCTTGACTCTCGATGCCAAGGCTGTCGAGGCGGGTGAAGCGACGTCGCTGTGGGGCAGCGCGATCGCCCTGACTGTGCTCTACGGCGTCCTGCGCATCGTGATGGCGGTGCTGACCCAGGCGCGCGACGGGCTGTTTGCCTCGGTCGCCATGAATGCGGTGCGGCGCCTGGCGCTGCAGACCTTCGAGCATATGCACCGGCTGTCACTGCGCTTTCATCTCGAGCGCAAGACCGGCGGGCTGACGCGGGTGCTCGAACGCGGCCGCAACGGCATTGAGGAGCTCGTTCGGCTGACGGTCCTCCAGCTGCTGCCCACCATCCTTGAATTCGTGCTGGTTGTCGCCATCCTCTGGCTGCAGTTCGACTGGCGCTTCGCCGCTGTCGTGGTCGCGATGATCGCCTGTTATCTCTATTACACCTACAAGGCGACGCAGTGGCGCATCAGCATACGCCGCCGCATGAACGACTCTGATTCCGACGCCAATACGAAGGCCATCGATTCGCTGCTCAACTACGAGACGGTGAAATATTTCGGCGCCGAGAAACGTGAGACCGCGCGCTACGACGTCTCCATGGAGCGCTACGAGCACGCCAGCACGCAGACCTACACGTCGCTTGCCGTGCTCAACGCCGGGCAGGCCACCATTTTCACCATCGGCCTGACGCTCGTCATGGTGATGGCCGCCATCGACGTGAAGCGCGGGCAGGCGACCATCGGCGATTTCGTGATGGTCAACGCCATGCTGATCCAGCTCTACATGCCGCTCAATTTCATGGGAATGCTGTATCGCGAGATCAAGCAGGCGCTGATCGACATCGCCGAAATCTTCGACATCCTGTCCCGCAGCCCCGAGATCCAGGATCTGCCCGGCGCGCAGCCGCTCGTGGTCAACAAGGGCGAAGTGACGTTCGAGGACGTGCATTTCGCCTATCATCCCGAGCGGCCCATCCTGCAGGGCGTGTCCTTCAGCATCCCCGCGGGGCATACCGTGGCGATCGTCGGCTCGTCGGGCGCGGGCAAGTCCACCCTGTCGCGCCTTCTGTTCAGGTTCTATGCGCCCTCGAAAGGCCGCATCCTGATCGATGGCCAGAACATCGCGGAGATCCAGCAGACATCGCTCCGGGCAGCGATCGGCATGGTCCCGCAGGATACGGTGCTGTTCAACGACACCATCGGCTACAACATCCGCTACGGCCGCTGGGACGCGAGCGAGGAGGAGATCATCGCCGCCGCCCGCGACGCGCGGATCGACGGCTTCATCCGCAGCTTGCCGGAAGGCTACGATACCCCTGTCGGCGAGCGCGGCCTGAAGCTGTCCGGCGGCGAGAAGCAGCGCGTGGCCATCGCCCGGACCATCCTGAAGGCGCCGCCGATCCTCGTTCTGGACGAAGCGACGTCCGCCCTTGACAGTTTCACCGAGCGCGACATCCAGTCGGCGCTTGAACGGGTCAGCCGTGGTCGCGCGACACTGGTCATTGCCCATCGTTTGTCCACGATCGTCGCGGCCGACGAGATCCTTGTGCTCGATCAGGGACGCATCGTCGAGCGTGGCCGCCATCTCGACCTGCTGGCCAGAAACGGCCTCTATGCCGCGCTCTGGAACCAGCAGCGCGAGGCGGAGGAGGCGCGCGAGCGACTGAAGCGCGTCTCGGACGCCGAGGCGCTGGAAGCCGCGGCAGACGGGCTGCCGGTCGCGCGGGCCTGACGGCGTTATGGCTTATACGCTTTGGATTGCGACGCAATGCAGGTTTCGCCCGGACGGCGGCATGCTTATTGTGGCGGCGAGGCCGTGAATTGCGGTTTTGCCCGACGAATGTGATAAAGCGCGCGAACTGGAGACATACATTGTCCGTCTACGATTCGATCCGCAGCGGGCTCGCGCCCATCCATAAGGAAGGTTATCCCTTCATCGCCATCGCGGCGGTGGCCTCCCTGGTGCTCGGGCATCTCTGGACGCCCTTCGGCTGGATCGGCGCGCTGATCACGCTCTGGATCTGTTACTTTTTCCGGGATCCGGAACGCGTGACCCCGGTCACCGAGGGGCTCGTCATCGCGCCGGCGGATGGACGTGTCAGTGCCATCGCCACCGTGCTGCCACCCGCTGAGCTCGGTCTTTCAGAAGTGCCGATGACGCGTGTCTCGATCTTCATGAACGTCTTCGACTGCCACGTGAACCGGAGCCCGCTGGACGGGCGCATCGAGCGCATTGTGTACACGCCCGGCATCTTCATCAATGCCGATCTCGACAAGGCGAGCGAAGACAATGAGCGCAACGGCCTCGTGATCTCCCATGGGGACCTGCGCATCGGTGTCGTGCAGATCGCCGGCCTCGTCGCGCGGCGCATCGTATCCTTCGTGCGCGAGGGCGACACCTTGGCGGCGGGCGAGCGCTTCGGCCTCATCCGTTTCGGGTCCCGTGTCGATGTCTATCTCCCGCAGACGGTCGCGCCGCTCGTCGGCGTCGGCCAGCGGTCGGTCGCCGGTGAGACCGTCATCGCCGACCTCGGGATCCGTGGCGTGCCACGCCAATATCGCCAGAGCTGAATGCAAGCCCTATCGCCAGCCAAAGCCGGGAGATCCTGGTAAGCCGATGAGTGATCTGTTCCCGCCCTTCGCGCCGGATCCGGACGAGCCCAAGCGCCGGCTGTTCAAGCCGATCCCGTTGCGTTTGCTCGTACCAAACCTGATCACGCTGCTCGCGCTGTGCCTGGGGCTGACGGCGATTCGTCTTGCGATCGAGGAGCGCCTGGAGCTGGCGATCTTCGCGATCGCGGTGGCGGCCGTGCTCGACGGGTTGGACGGGCGCATCGCGCGCCTGCTCAAGGGCACATCCCGCTTCGGCGCCGAACTCGATTCCCTCTCGGATTTCGTGAACTTCGGCGTCGCGCCTCCGATGCTGCTCTATGTCTTCATCCTGCACGACATGCGGTCGCTGGGCTGGATCGCGGCGCTGGTCTTCGCGATTGCGGCCGCGCTGAGGCTCGCGCGCTTCAACGTGATGCTCGATGATCCCAATCGCCCGGAATGGCAGAAGCACTTCTTCGTCGGCATGGCAGCGCCAGCGGGCGCGGTCACGGTGATGCTGCCGCTCTACCTCAATTTCGTGGGCATTCCCGGCGGCGGGCTGCCGGCCCCGGTCGTCGGCGTCTATGTCGTGCTCATCGCTTTCCTGATGGTCAGCCGGATCCCGACCTTTTCCGGCAAGACATTCGGCAGCCGCGTGCCGCGCGAGCTCGTGCTGCCGCTCTTCGTCCTGGTGGTCCTGTTCGCTGCCCTGTTCGTCAGCTTCACCTTCGAGGTGCTGGCGGTTTGTACGCTGGTCTATCTCGGCGCGCTGCCCTTCGGCTTCATGCGCTATCGGGCCCTTGAGAAAGCGGACAGGCTCGAGAAATCAGCGGCGCGTGCCGGTGGCCTGAAAACGCCATCGGCTGCTGATGGTCCACCGCCCACGCTGTGATTAGGGCGCCCCAGTCGGTGAGTTTTGCACGCCTCCCGTACGGCTGCGGTTGCAATCGTCGCCGGGGCGGTCCACTGAAAGATGATGTTGAGCTGACAAATATGTCGATTCGCGTTGAAATCGGCTATACCTCTGCGCTCAGCATCCCAGGTTCACAATAAGTCGCGTATCGAGTAGGGTCCGCGCCGTCCCATTGTGACCAAAAGTGACCGCAAGGAATCGAATGTCGAAAGAAGAGCTCCTCGAGTTCCCGGGAGTTGTGACGGAACTGCTCCCCAATGCGATGTTTCGCGTCAAGCTCGAGAACGACCATGAGATCGTGGCGCACACCGCCGGCAAGATGCGCAAGAACCGCATCCGCGTGCTGACGGGCGACCGCGTTCTCGTTGAGATGACGCCCTATGATCTGACCAAGGGCCGGATCACCTATCGTTTCAAATAGTTCATTGCCTGACTTCAGCACATTCGGCCCGGGAGAGCTACGCCTTGGTTTCCACCCTCGACGCATCCTTGTCGGCGAGTTGGCGTCCTAAGCTCGTGTTGGCCTCGGCTTCGCCGCGCAGGCTGGCTCTTTTGCAGCAGGTCGGCGTCGAGCCGGACGCGCTGATGCCCGCTGATGTCGACGAGACGCCGCTGCGTGGCGAGAAGCCGCGCGACGTCGCCCGCCGGCTGGCGCGCGACAAGGCCGAGGCAACGCGCCAGATGGCCGAGCGGCAGCAGGAGCTTGCGAGCGCCTTCATCCTCGCGGCCGACACGGTCGTTGCCGTCGGCCGGCGCATCCTTCCCAAGGCTGAAACCGTCGAGGAAGCCGCCCAGTGTCTGCGCATGGTGTCGGGACGCGGTCATCGCGTCTATTCGGCCGTGCATCTCATCACGCCGCAGGGCAAGAGCCGCCAGCGGATCGTCGAGACGCGGGTGCGCTTCAAGAACCTCTCGCAGGACGAGATGGAGAGCTATCTTGCATCGGGCGAATGGCGCGGCAAGGCTGGCGGCTATGCCATTCAGGGCCTCGCCGGCGCCTTTGCCGTGAAGCTCGTGGGCTCCTACACGGCCGTGGTCGGCCTGCCGCTCTATGAGAGCGTCAACCTGCTGGCCGGCGAGGGCTATCCCGTGCGGCTGTCCTGGCTGAACGCGGCTTAGGGCGATGGTGCCGATCGCGGACAACGACAATACAAGTGGCGCGGACCAGCCGGGCGGCGGGGCTGACGACAGCAAGCCCTGCCCGATCTGCGGGAAGGCGTCGACTTTGCGCTGGCGGCCGTTCTGCTCCAAGCGCTGCGCGGATATCGACCTCAACCGCTGGCTGTCCGGCGGCTATGTGATCCCCGCGCGGGATGATGACCCGCTGGACGACGACGGCGATGAAGGGCCGACGACCGGACGTTGAACCTCGTTCTACCCCTTAAGGGCTGATATAGCGGGGCACCTTCTTCATGAGCAGCGCGATCAAAGCCGGGTCCATGAAGTCGTAATTGTCGGGGATGTCGAGGCTCGCCACGCGCTTGCCCTTCAGATGCTTGCCAAATCGCGCGGTCAGCTGGGCTTTGTGGGCGCGCTCCATCACAAGGATCGTATCGGCCCATTCGATATGCTCCGGCGACAGTCTTTCTTCCGCGTCCGGACTGAGACCCGCCGAGGCCGTCTCGACGCTGGGCTTGTCGGGGCTCGGCCACACGGCGAAGACCTGCTCGGCGGTGGGGCTGCGGAGCCTATTGCGCCGACAGACAAAAAGCACGCGCTTCATAGTGATCCGTGGAGGAAATGCAGCCGTTGATAGGCAGGCGTAAGCTTGGCTGATATAGACTCAATGCCTTCGGGATGGAACACGCCTCGGAATGGAATGTTATGGCCAAACCCCTTTCAATCTACGGCATCAAGAACTGCGACACGATGAAAAAGGCGCGTTCCTGGCTCGACGACCACGGCATCGCCTATAGCTTCCACGACTACAAGGTCGATGGCATCGACGCGGCGCATCTCAAGGCCTGGATCAAGGCCGTTGGCTGGGAGAAGCTCTTGAATCGGGCGGGTACGACATTTCGCAAGCTGCCGGAGGCGCAGCGCGCGGATTTGACGGAGGAGAAGGCTGTGGCGCTGATGCTCGCGCAGCCGTCGATGATCAAGCGCCCGGTTCTGGTGATTGGTGGGAGCCCGCTCGTCGGCTTCAAGCCCGAAGAGTACGAGAAGGCGCTCCTTTAAGCATCCTCTATTGTCGCCGCTGAGTGCGCAATAATGCGCTTGGCTCTCAGGAGGTTCTCGAAGATCGCTCCATCGTCTGGCTCGTATCGCTGCAGAGCCGCTCCCTCAGGGCTTTGGCGCCACCACGTTGATGTTGACACCAAAAATGTTCACGCGGTCCCCTGATGTGACCGTATAGCTCGCGCTGTCCGTCGCTCCCACTTTGACGGGCGCCTGGTAGAGAACGATGCGAGCGGGATATTCCTTGCCCGCGCAGTTGCCGGTACGCACCCGCACCCTCGCATCGCGAACCGCGAGGGTCCCGGCGGTTGGGATCTTGTCGACCCGGATCTCGACCAGCGGTTTCGGACTGCAATCCGCGAAGGCGCCGGAATGGACGGACAGCTGGCTGGTTTTGCCGGCTGGCACGTCGATCGTCCGCAGGGTCTGGTCCTGCGCGAGCGCTGGCGTGAACGGTGCTACGTTGAGGAAAAGGGCGGTAGACAAGACCGGTATGCAAATCTTCATGGCGATACCTCCCGTCGTGATCATAGCAAGTCTTGTGGTTTCCGACAGGCGAGCGTCGCGGAAACGGCGTTATCGCGCCGTCATATCCGCTGCCTAGGGTGCGCGAACATCCTGGAGGATCCAGTCCATGCTGCGCCCATTGCTCGTTGCCACCGCCATCGTCATTGCCTGCGCGCCCGCCGCGCCATCCTTCGCGCAAAGCGCGGCCCCTACCGCCACCGTGATCGCGCATCGCGGCGCGAGTGGCTATCGCCCGGACCACACCTTGGAGGGCTACAAGCTCGCGATCGAGCAGGGCGCGGACTTCATCGAGCCGGACGTGGTATCGACCAGGGACGGCGTGCTTGTCGTCCGCCATGAGCCCATGCTCTCGGGCACCACAGACGTCGCCGATCGTCCGGAATTCGCGACCCGCAAGACTACCAAGAAGCTGGACGGCGTGGATGTCACGGACTGGTTCGCGGGCGATTTCACCCTCACCGAGATCAAGACCCTGTTCGCGAAACAGCCCATGGCCGGTCGCGACAAGAGCTTCGACGGCAAGTTCCGCATTCCCACCCTTCAGGAGGTCATCGACCTCGCCAAGGCGGAGAGCACCCGCGTCGGGCGGCCGATCGGCATCGCGCCGGAAACGAAGCACCCGACGTTCCACCAGCAGGCTGGCATTCCCCTGGAGGACAAGCTCGTCGCCATGTTGGCCGCCGCCGGCTGGACGGCGAAGGAGGCGCCTGTCGTCATCCAGAGCTTCGAGGTCGGCAACCTCAAATATCTGCGTGGCAAGACGAACGTCCGTCTCGCCCAGCTCGTCGACGCTGACGACGTCGGCCCGAACGGTGAGATCGTCCTCGCCGTTCCGCTCGCGCAGCCCTATGACTTCGTCGTCGCGGGCGACAAGCGCACCTTCAAGGACCTCGTCACCGCCGAGGGGCTGAAGGAAATCGCTACCTATGCGGATATCGTCGCGCCCTGGAAGCCCTATATTCTCTCGGCGAAATATTCGGATGCGAATGGCGACGGCAAGCCGGACGACCTCAATGGTGACGGCAAGCTGGACTGGGCCGACCGGACGTTGCTGCCGCCCACCGATGTGGTCAAGAATGCCCATGCCGAGGGCCTCAAGGTCTTCACCTGGACCTTCCGCGCCGAGCCGCGCAATCTCGCATCGAACTTCAAGGGCGACCCTGTCGCCGAAATCCGCGCCTATATCGATCTCGGCGTGGATGGTGTGTTCAGCGATTTCCCGGATGTGGCGGTGAAGGCGGTACGCGGGCAGTAACCAGTCCCGTTCTCGCCCGTATCCATGTTTCGGCCGGCCGGCGCATCGGAGCGCCAGCCGGGTTTGCCTTTTTGAGGGCCTTGATCGCTCCAGCAATCCGAGACCCCGCTGTGACGCCGCGTCACCCGATACCGCAGGGGTAGGCGTCGCTGCACTGCTCTGGTATTATTTTTTATTACCATCAGGGCCGGAGGCGAGCATGGCAGAAGTCACTCTCACCGAATATTTTAAGACGTCCGCGCATGACGTCGTTGATGTCAACGTCTCCAATTCCATCACATACGGGTTGGGCGGCAACGACCGGTTCAAAGCCAATACCGAGGCTGTCTTCGCCGCCGCCGCGGGGGGCTGGGGTGACGATACCTATGTGCCGGGGGGAGGCCTCATGGTCGTGGCCGATCACGGCGGCGGCTACGACGTGCTCAACCTGGACGAGTTCTTTTCGATCGGCGATCTCACTGCCTCGGCAACGCTTGACGGCGGCAAGCACCTGGTTTTCATCAACAATACGACCAAGTCTGCCGTGATCATCGCCAACTGGCGGGATCCGAATTACAAGGTCGAAGAGTTCCAAGCCGCCGGTCAGGTGAGCTATAGTGATCAGTTCATTCAGATTATTGAGCAAGATCCGACTATTATTCCCGATATGAAGTTTTCCGACCTCGCGACAGTTTTCGAAGGAAAATTCGCCGCGGTCGCCGACAAGGCCAGGTTCGAGGCGATGCTCGGCCTGATCGGCAGCCACGATCTGGCGGCGACATTGCAGGCTGAAGCGCAGGGCGTCGGCCGCCTTTACGAGGCCGGCCTTAACCGTATGGCGGACATCGCCGGGCTCAACTTCTGGTACGACGCCTATATGGAGTGGGGGCGCGATAAGATTACGCTGGCCAGGGCTATTATCGAAAGTGCCGAATTCCAGCAAAATTTCGGGAATGCTTATACACAGTCTGCGGAAAGCTATGTCAACGTGCTCTATCTCAATGTTCTCGGTCGAAAGAGCGACGCGGCGGGTGCGTTTTATTGGACAGAGCTTTTGAATACGGGAGCCCTCTCGCGTGAGGGCGTGTTGATGGCCTTCGCTGACAGTGCCGAGAACATGGCCCAGAGTGCTTATCTCGCCGGCATTGTCGACGCCGGCGGCGGAGAATGGGCATTTAGCTGAGTTACGCGACCGACGGAGTGATCAAGGGTGGGCGGGCGCTCGCGCCATCGTCCGCACGGCGATCGGCTGGCTGCGGCCGCGGATTGGCACTTCGATGACAGTTGGAAAACTGTCGAGCGTGGCGGTGCGGTTGGCCGCCCGCACGATATCGTCGGTGACGACGGTGGTCACCTTGAGGCTCTTGGCGACTTCCTGCAGGCGGCTTGCGACATTCACCGTGTCCCCCGTCGCCGTGACCTGCTGGTGGCTCTGCCCACCCAGGCGCGAGACAATGACCGGTCCAAAATGCGCGGTCAGCCGGGCGTGGGGCTTTTCGCGCGCGTCGCTCGCCGTCGGCAGGGCCCACGCGTCGAGCTTCTCGCCGAGATGCCCGAGCGCGCGCAGCGCCCGGGCGGCGTCGTCGTCGCGGCGTTCGGGAAATCCGAAGAGGATCATCGCGCCGTCGCCCATGAAGGTCGCGACGAATCCCCCGTGGGAATCGACCACCTCGTCCACGAGCATGTGAAAACTCTTCAGGATCTCGCGGGTGCGCGCAGGGCCGAGCGCCTCCGACAGGCCGGTGTAGCCGGCCAGATCGACGAAGATGACGGCCGCATCCTGCGCTATGGGTTCGGCGAGGAAGGCCGGGTCCTCGGTCAGCCGCGCTGCGATGGGGCGCGGCTGGAACGGCGCCAGGCGTTCCTCCACGCCGGCGAGATAGCGCACGGTCCTGCGCTCCTGCCATAGCCGCAGCGCCCCGTAGGCCATGGCGACGGGCAGCATCGCGACAAGGGGGAGCGTGGTGCTGAGCCAGTAGCCATGTGCGTAGGCGGCAAGCGACAGCGCCACCCAGGCCGCCGCCAGCAGCACGCAGAGCCCAAGGCCGGCTACCGGACGGCGCATACCGATGAGGACCACCGCCGCCACCGCGAGCGTCGCCGCGATGGCCGCATCGAACCAGCGTGTTTCCCGCGTGCGCAGCAGGCCGTCCCCGGCAAGAAGATTGCCGATTGCCGTCGCCAGCACCTCCACGCCGGGTACAACCGGTGAGAATGGTGTCGGGAAGGTGTCCCCGCTGCCCGTCGCCGTCGTGCCGACGACCACGGTTCGGCCGGAGACGTCAGGGGGCGAGGGGCTCATGAATTTCGTCGCGCTGATGGTCGGTATCGCGCCCCGCGGCCCATAAAATCGCAGCGCCAGATGCTGGCCGAGATCGAGCGCTATGCTCTGCGCGCCGAGCTCCAGGTTTTCGCCATCGAGGCGCGGCGTGGCGCCGGTGGCGAGCGCGGCGGCGAGCAGGACGAAGGAGGGAACCACAGCATCTTGCCCGCGATAGATCATTGGAACATGGCGGGGCATGCCGCCGACATCCGTGACAACATTGACGAGCCCGACCTCAGCCGCCGCCGCGAGCGGATCAACCGGCCACATCATGCTCTGTGGGCGAGGGACCGCGCCGGTGACGTCACCGGTGACCGGCTGCCTCGCTTCGGTTCCGTCGAACAGGCCGGCCGCGGCGATAACAGTTGGCAACTGCCCCAGTGCCCTCGCCAGGGCGAGGTCCTGCCCCGGCGGACTGCTGTCGACGAACAGAAGGTCGATGGCGAGCGCCTTCGGTTCGCGGCGCGCGATTGCGTCGACCAGCGCCGCAAGCTTTTCGCGGGGAAGGGGGTAGGCGCCCATCTGTCTGACTGTCTCGTCGTCGATCGCGACGATGACCACTTCGGGTGGAGGGGGCTTGGCGGGCGCCATCAAGGCGCGCAGGTCAAGCGTGACGGCCTCGATCCGGTCGAACACGCTGGCACGACCGGCCAGATGCCAGTGCACGACATAGGCTGTCCATCCCAGCGCCAGCATGATCGCGAGCGCGAGAGTGAGCTGCGCGATCTGGCGGCGGCGCATGGTATCAGCGCCCGAAGCGCGCGAGCAAAGCCGCCACGCGTGCGGCGCCCCAGCGGTTGACGACGAGCGGCGCGCTACCCGGGGCGACATCGACGCCTTCACCCGCGGTCAGCACGACGCCGCGTCCGCCCTGGACGCGTGCGACGCCGACACGGCCCTCCCGCACGAAAACGGCGCTTTGTCCGGGTGTGACATCCACCGCCCAGGTGGTGCCGCGCACCGAGGCCACCGCATGCGGCGTCTGCACCTGGAAGCGGCCGCCGCCGGGCCGCTGATACACGACATAGACAGCGCCCGCACTCACCTCCACGGCGTCGGGCTCACCATCGCCGTTGTCGTCGACCAGCCCGGCGTTCGCGCCACGGGCGACCTCTATGGTGACGCTGCGGCAACGCACGACGGTCTGGCCTGCCGCGCCGGCGCTCGTCGCGCAACCCGCCGTCTGCGCCTCGGCCGTCTCAAGGCCCGTGGTACCGATGCCGACGACAACCGACGCGGCGATAAGGCCCATCAAGCGCGTGACGCGCGCTGCCTGGCGGGTAGGCCCGTAGCGAGGGGTAATCATTAACGCTACTCCATTGGCCGCCTGAGGAAACCTCGACGGCCCGTTGTGAATGCTCGGCTGGCTCCCTCCGCGCCCCGGAAGGAGACGCCGCGAGAGCATCGTGATCTTCTCATGAAAGCTCTAGTCTTTCACGCATATCCAGCGATTGCTGTATGATCTCGCCTGTCCCGTCGATGGGTTCCCCGATGCAGAGAAACGATCATTATCGTTGGCTGGCCTCTTCTGCCATCTTCGGTGGGCTCGACGAGGCTTGCCTGGCACGGATCGCGCAGGAGGTGCAGGTCTTGCGATTCCCTGCCGGAACCTCTCTGTTTCGGCAGGATGATGAAGCCGATGGTCTCCATATCCTCTCCGAGGGACTGGTCAGGATTCATATCGGCCATCGAGACGGGCGCGAGCTGACGCTCGCCCTGCTCGATCCGGGCGATGTGATCGGCGAGATCGCGCTGTTGGATGGGCTGCCGCGCACGGCGACCGCCACCGCCCTTGCGCCGACACGCACCGTTTTCGTGGGTCGCAGGGCATTCGCGCAGCTATTGGAAGAGATTCCCCAGCTTGCGATCCATGTGATCCTGGTGCTGTGCGACCGTCTGCGGCAGAACACGGAGCAGCTCACGGCCAATGCGTTTCTCGATCTGCGCCAGAGATTGCTGAAGTTGTTGCACGACCTGGCCGTTGCCCACGGCGAAATCGACGCGGATCGCGCGATCGTGCCGACACGCTTCACGCAAACCGATATTGCCCAAATGCTCGGCGTCACGCGGGAAGCGGTCAATAAGCAGTTTCGAGCCCTCTCGCGTGATGGCGTGATCGAGATGACGGCAGGTGCCGTTGTCCTTGCCCGTGGACGGGACAATTGAGCCCCGCATCAATCTACCCGCCATGCACAGATCGCTACGGCGATGTCAGGATACCCGGGCGATGAAATAGGCGTTCATCGGATCATGGGGGAGGCGATGGACGGCGATATCACTGAAACCAGCCTCGCGAAGCATCTGCTCGGCGAGTTCCACGCCCCACATCGCGCCGAGCCCCGCTCCACCCTGGCCAAGCGAAACGGCCATGCAGTGCATGCACGAGATTGTATAGAGGAAGGAGCCGAGAGGGCGCTCGCTGTTCCTCTCAAGGTGGCTTGAGCCATCGATGTCCTGCATCAGGTAGATGCCTCCGGGCCTCAGCGCGCGTGCGAAGCCGGCCAGCATGCCGGCGGGGTCCTTCTGGTCATGGACGGCATCGAAGGTCGTTATGAGATCGAAGCGCCCTGCCTCGTCATAGGCGGTCATATCGCGCACATCGAACCGGATATTGCTGAGCCCCGCCGCCGTTGCCGCCGCGCGCCCGACCGCCAGTGCATCGTCGTTGAGGTCGTAGCCAACGAAACGCGAACGCGGACAACGCTGCGCCATGGCGACAAGCGCGCGGCCGGCGCCGCATCCGGCATCAAGCACGTCAATGCCGTCCTCGAGCCTTCGTAGGAGTTCCGGCGCCAAAGGCAGGATATGCTCGAACAGCGGCGCCACCACGGTTTGGGCGCTCTCCTCGGCCATCAGCGCGTGAAAGCCGGCATATTCGCAATAGCGCGTGCCGCCGCCCTGGCGGAAATGGCCGATGATGGCGTCTTCCGAGCGCGAGAGCATAGGCACCCATTGCGCCGACACCGCCAGATTGTTGGGGCTCGCGGCGCGCGTCAGCCACGCCGCATGCTCGGCTGGAAGATCGTAGAGCTTCTTGAATGGATTGTAGCTCACGATCCCGGCGGTCACCATGGCGCCGAGCCATTCCCGGACATACCGCTCGTCAAGGCTCGCCCCTGCGGCGATGGCGCTGGAGGTGGCCGGCTTCATCGATGCCATGACGTCGAAAAGGCCGGTCCGATGTCCGACAGAGGTCATCAGCGTGACGGCTGCCTCGTTAATAGTGTTCATCATCCGCTCGGCAAAGGCTTCCGAGCGGGCGCTGTCAAATGATGCCGCCTCTGACTGCGCGGCGTTGTCCTGTATGCTCACTGTTGGGCTCCCTATGGGCTTGCCGGCCAGCGATTGGGTCGGCGAGGCTGAGAGGGAACGCTATGCGAAGCGGGCGGAGCGCGCTGTGAACGCGTTCACGCAGAAGCGGCCCCAGCCACATGGTCGATCCTGGGGGGAGTGATCGTGTAGCTGGAGCCTACCCTCGGGGGGGAGGGATGACCAAAACTAGCACAGCTTGCTGAATGCTACCTGAATAAGTCCGGGCTGAAGCTGTAGAAACCGATGGAAGGGGATCTGTCGGGACGGACTTGCTCTCGCACAATGCGTCTGCGCCCCACAATGCCCCAACAAAGTCAAATTTAGAATCAATCTAAAGAAGGCGCCTGCCTGAGGCGTCTTTGCTGCCGTGGGAAGACTGACTATGGTTGATGGGTCTCATGCCAATTACGATGCCACCACAATCCGACTGCATTGGCTCACAGTGTGTCTTGTTGTGCCGCTGTGGATCCTGGGTCAGGTCGCGGACCTGTTTCCGCACGGGCCTGTCAATAGTGGGCTCTGGTCAATCCACGTTATCATGGGCTTCGTGCTCATTCCTGTAATCCTGTTTCGTATAGTCTGGCGCGTGTTTGCCGGTTCCGGAGTAGATAAAGGCGCCTACGGGGCCTTCTACTTTCCAGCCAAGGCAGCGCATTGTTTACTTTACGCGTTGCTATGCCTGGTTCTCATACTCGGTGTCGTGAATGCGTTCGTTCGCGGCTACAGCCTGTTTGGGATCATTCGGCTGCCCCAAATGGGAGATCCCACGCTAAGGCGTCCTGTCACAGGCGTGCACGGCTTGGTCGCCAATCTGCTGCTTGGGCTCGTTGCCTTGCATGCGATAGCCGCGCTCGTCCACCATTATGTCCTGGGAGATGGCGTGCTCCGGCGCATGCTGCCGGGCTGGCAGCGGCTTTCGGATACGACCAGACAGGCCGGGGGGTGAGGCGGTGTTTCATCCTCATAAGGAAAACCATCTCGTAGAGCGGATTGGCTGGTTGAGGGCTGCGGTGCTCGGAGCCAATGACGGGATTATCTCGACGGCCAGTCTGATTGTTGGCGTGGCATCGGCGGCAACGTCCTCCAGTGAGATCATTGTAGCCGGAGTTGCGGGGATGATCGCCGGTGCCATGTCGATGGCGGCCGGCGAATATGTCTCGGTCAGTTCCCAGGCTGATACCGAGCGGGCGGATCTGGCGCGGGAGCGGAGGGAACTGGCCGACGATCCCCGGGGTGAGGAGGAGGAACTCGCTCAGATCTACGTGGCGCGTGGTGTTGCCCCGGGCCTCGCGCGGGAGGTCGCCATGCAGCTTATGGCGCATAACGCACTCGCGGCGCATGCGCGCGACGAGCTTGGCATCACCGAGACTGGCACCGCGAGGCCTGTTCAGGCAGCGCTCGCTTCGGCCGCGACTTTCACCGCGGGCGCCATCGTTCCGATCCTCGCCGCGATGGCCGCGCCTGCCGCGATGGTCGTACCCGTTGTCTTTGCGATATCCGTCGGGCTTCTCGCGTTGCTGGGAGCACTTGGCGCGCGAGCGGGTGGGGCAAGCTTGCTAAAGCCAACCCTCCGGGTCGCTATTTGGGGAGCGCTGGCCATGGCCGTGACGGCCGGGATTGGCACGCTCATCGGCAAAGCGGTTTGACACGATGGCCAAGCGCCGCTTCGCGGCTGCCACGCCGCGCTTGGTCCGCAGCATCCTCCTGAGTTCTGAGCCGGGAGGGGCAATCTGGCGCTAAATGGTTGATACCGGCGCGGTCAGCCCGCCAATAGCGTTCAACACGCCGAGCGCGGCAGAATCGAGGACAGGGATGCGCAGGTCCTCGCGCAAGGATCCCGTCAATGCATATCCGGCGAGATTGGTGCTCCAGACCAGCACCGCGTCCAGATCCGTCGTTCGCGCAAGCCGCAAGGCATGGTCTTCGATCTCCTCGGGTCTAACATTCGCCGCCTCGAAATTGTCGGTTATGTCGAGGTTATGGCTGGCGGCGATGTCGATACCCTCTTGCTCGAAGGTTTGCCGCAGCCGATGGCCTTCGACGTCCCCGCCCTGCGCGACAAGTCCGATGCGGCAGAGTTTGCGCTGTCTGAGATATTCGATGGTGGCGAGCGCCGTCGTGGTGCAGGGAATGCCGGTCTCCGCCCGGATGGTCGCCGCCAGCCGGCGGTCGGGCTCGAAGCCGATCAACGCGCCGCGAGTCGCGTTCCACAGGATCACCTCGGGCCGCGCTTGCGCAAGCATTTCAGCCGCCCGGCGGAAAGCGGCCATGTCATAGCCGTCCGGCGGATGGCCAGCATAGGGCACGCGTGTGAAGCAGGCATCTATGCCGGGTTGCCCGTCGAGAATGGAACGCGTCACACGCTCGACGACCCGGTTCGACGAGGGGAGGATGATCCCGATGGCGCGGGGCATGCGCATTGGCCGGCTCACTGTTCGCGCACCACCAAGGTGCGCGCCGCCGACCAGCGCGCGGACCACACCTCGCCAGGGTTCGGATTGAGGCTCGCCGCTTCCTCGATGGGCACGGCCGCCTGAAGCTCCGACCCGTCGTCGATCTTCATCCAGACTGACAGCATCTGTCCCTTGAAGATGCTGCGTACAACCGTGCCGGAGAGCGTGTTGGGCGCGGGCGCGTGATCGCCCGGCGTCAGCCGGATGCTTTCGGGCCGGATGGCCACGGCGACCCGGGCTTGCGGCGAAAGCTCGTTCGGGACCGTGCTCTCGAACAGATGGCCGGCGGCGGACTTCAGCGTCATCCGCCCGGCGGACCTGTCGATGATCGCGGCGGTGATGAAGTTCGACGTGCCGATGAACTCGGCCACGAAATGCGAGACCGGCCGATCATAGACCGCCCGGGCGCTGTCCACCTGCTCGATACGCCCACCACGCATCACCGCGATCTTGTCCGCGAGGATGAGCGCTTCCTCCTGGTCATGGGTGACGAGAATTGTCGTGAGCCCGAGTTCGTTGCAGAGCTGGCGCAGCTCGATCTGCATGTCCTCGCGCAGCTTCTTGTCGAGTGCGCCGAAAGGTTCATCGAGCAGCAGCACACGGGGACGGTAGGCGATGGCGCGTGCCATCGCGACACGCTGCTGCTGGCCGCCGGAAAGGGCCGCCGGCATCCGATCCTCGAACCCGGCGAGACGAACCAGGGCGAGGGCGTCCTTGGCGCGCCGCGCCGTTTCCGCATTTGACACGCCGCGCATCGCGAGGCCGAAGGCGACATTGTCGAGCACCGTGAGATGCGGGAACAGCGCGTAGTTCTGGAACAGCATGCCGAGATTACGCTTGTGCACCGGCAAGCCGGTGACCGGCTCGCCATCGATCGTGATTTCGCCGGCTGACGGCTGCACGAGGCCCGCGATCATGCGCAGCGTCGTGGTCTTCCCGCAGCCGGAAGGGCCGAGCAGGGCCAGTATCTGCCCGCCGGATGCGGTGAGGTTGACGTCGCGCACGACCTGCGTGTCACCATAGGAACGGCAGATGCCGGCGAGCCGAACCTCTCCGTTGCTCGACGCGATTGCGGTTGCCATGTCGATCTCCCGGTAATGCGCGACGAAAGCTCAGACGCCGAAGATGCCGTTCAGCTTCTCGGTCCAGCCCGAGCGGCGGGCGTTGATGTATTCCCAATCGGGTGTGAACAGCCCGCGCTTGTCCATTTCCTCGACGGGATAGGCGATGAATTTGAGCGTCTCCGGCGAAAATTCGATGCCCGAGACCGGCGGGGCGGTGAAGGCATATTCAGAGAACGCCTTCTGCACAGCCGGTTCCAGCATGCGGTTCATGAAGGCGACGGCGACGTCCCTGTTCGGCCCGCCCTTCACCAGCACCTGACAGTTGTTGCCGGCGAAGGAGCCCTCCTTCGGGAAGCTCATCGTGACCGGCGCGCCCTTGGCGGTGTAGGGATAGATGTACTTCGACAATTCCAGCAGCCCGATATCGGCCTGGCCCTGCGCAACTTCGTTGGCGGCCTGCGGACCGTTGTCGAACAGGTTCATGACGTTCGGCTTGATCTCTGCGACCTTGTCGAAACTGTCGTCGACGAGATATTGCGCCTCCGCGAAGGGCTTGCCGCTCTTGAGCGCAGCCGCGACAATGAGGAAGAAGACGGACGGCGTGTTCTTCGGGCTCACCAGCTTCAGCTTGCCGGCATATTCCGGCTTCCACAGCTCGGCATAGCTGGCGGGGGGCGTGACGGACGTGTTGTTGAACGTGCTAGCCACCGAGATCGCCAGCGCCGTGCCCCAGCCATCGAAGCCGAAGCGCGGATAGAGCTTGGCAAGCGCCGGCATGTCGGCGGCGGGCAGCTGTTCGATCAGCCCCTCGCTTTTGCAGATCGGGATCGCCACGTCGTCGATGAACATGACGGAGAATTTCGGGTTGGCCTTGGTCGCGCGCATCTTGCCGACATTGGCGAGGGTGAAGCCTTCCTCGGCCGTGACCTTGCAGCCGAAATCCTTTTCAAAGGCCGGAATGATGTTCTTCTTGACGAATTCTCCCTGCGAGCCACCCCAGATGCCGATCTGGATCTCCTTGCCCTGGGCCCAGCCATTGCGGACGAACCCTAGGGGTGCGAGCGCGCCGGCACCGAGGACCAGCTTGCCGAAGATGCGACGGGATATAGGCGTCATGACATGTTCCCCTTGTTTTGATTTGGATGTGAACGGCCGTCAGCTCGCGAGCCTCGCGAGACTCAGGCCAAAGACCTTTTCGATGACGAGCACGAGAAGAAGAGCGAAGACGATCATCAGCGAGGCGATGGCCGCGATCGACGGATCGAAGGAACGCTCGATGACCGTGTAGAGATAAAGCGGCACTGGAAAATGATTGCCGTCGGCGAGCCACATCGAGATCGGATAGTCATCGAAGGAGACGATGAAGCAGAACGTGCCGCCGGCGAGGATGCCGGGGCGTACCTGCGGCCAGACAACACGGGTCGCGACAACATGCGGAGGAGCGCCAAGCACCGCGGCGGCGTCCTCGAGGTTGCGGTTGACCAGCTGGAGACTGGCCGACACGGAACGGATCACGTAGGGCAGGCACACCACCGTGTGGCCGATGACGAGCTGCATCATCGTGGCGCGCGATCCCAGCATCGCGAAGACCTGGAGAAGGGCCACGCCGGTGACGATCAGCGGCACAATCAGCGGCGAAAGGATGAGGCCGAGCACCGCATTCTGCCCAGGCACGCGGTAGCGCGTCAGCCCGAGTGCGCAGGGCAGGCCGAGAACCAGCGACACAAGCGTGACGATGGCGGCAAGCTTCAGGGAGAACAGGAAGCTGCCACGCGCCTCCGGGTTGGCCAGCACCTCGCCGTACCATTTCAGCGTGAAGCCCTGCGGCGGAAAGACGATGTAGGGCGTGTCCGAGACGGACATCATGACCGGCACCACGAGCGGGGCCACGACGAGTGCGAGGATGACGCCGACCGCGATCTTGAGCGGGAGGCTGACGGTATCGGTCATCGTGTGATCTCCCTCACCGGACGGGCGCCGTCCAGCGCGCGAAGCGCCGGCTGACGAGCTTGAGAAAGACGAGGTTCGACGCGAGCACGAGGGTGATCAGCAAGGTCGAGATCGCCGCGCCGAAGGGCCAGTCGTTGAGCGTCAGCATCTGCTGCTCGATCAGCGTCCCGAGCAGCGGCGAGAAATTGCCGCCGAGGATCTGCGGCGTGACATAGGCGGCTGCGCTCAGCGAGAAGACAAGCGAGGCGCCGACAGCGAGTCCCGGCAGGCTCAGCGGCAGGATCACGCGGGTGAGCACGGCGAGGCGCGTTGCGCCGGCCACGCGCGCCGCCTCCTCGACCGAACGGTCGATCCGGCCGATGGCGCCTGCGATCGGCATCACCATGAAGGGCAGATAGACATGCACGCAGGCGATCAGGACAGCCCATTCCGTGTAGAGCAGCACGGGCGGGTTGGTGATGCCGACAGCCTTCAGCACATAGGCCAGCGCGCCAGTCTTGTTGAGAATGGTCTGCCAGCCGTAGGAGCGCACCACCACATTCACCAGGAGCGGCGCGAGGATGGTGATGGTGACGAGGCGGGCGATGGTCTGGCCTCCGCGCGCGATCGCGATGGCGAGCGGATAGGCGAACAGCATCGCGAAAAGGCTGGTCATGAGCGCGATGCGTAGCGTGCGCATCAGGATGCGGAAATAGAGATCGGAGGAAAACAGCCGGACATAATTCTCGAACGTGAAACCCTCTATCATCACGCCGTCAGCGACCCGCGCCGTGAGGCTGAGATGGATCATCGTCAGCACGGGCCAGACGAACCAGACGCCAAGAAAAAGAACGGTCGGCGCGACCAGGAGATAGCCGGTGTAGCGCGTCCCCGCGACGATGCGCCAAAGCCTGTCCCCGAGAGGCGCGCCCACCGCGCCTACGCCCGGCGCATGCCCGATGGGCGCCCGAGATGGGTCGCCGCTGATGGCGCGGCTGGGCACGTCGATAGTCTCAACGCTGCTCATCGACAGGCCTCTGGAATCCGGCGAGGGCGGTTTGTCCCGATGATCTGATGTCCCATGCAGGGTCGACCACAAATGCGTTGCCGTCCAGCGCAGATTGAGCAACAGTCCATTCGAATAATTAGGATGGTCTGATGGCACGCGCCTCTCTGGTTCCCGCTTCTCTGCGCTATCTGCATCAGGTCGCGCGCTCGGGTTCTATTCAGAAAGCCGCCAAGGAGCTGAATGTTGCCGCCTCGGCGATTGACCGGCAGATCCTGCTGCTGGAGCGGGAACTGGATGTCGAGCTCTTTGAGCGCCTTCCGCGTGGCATGCGGCTCACGGCTGCCGGCGATGCGCTAGTGACGCTGGCGCGGCGCTGGCGGGACGACGAGCGCCGTGTCGCGGCCGACATCAAGCAGCTTCAGGGCGTCGATCAAGGGCACGTGCGGCTGGTGGCGATGGACAGCCACGCCAACGGCTTCCTGCCGCGTTTCATCGAGCGGATGGCTATCGAGCAGCCGCGCATCTCGCTGGAGGTGGAGATCGCCAGTCCGGATGATGCGCTCACCGCGTTGTTGGCCGGCAATGGCGATATCGCCGCCATTTTCAATCTGTCGCCGCGCCGCGATGTCCATGTGCACTGGAGCGCTGAACTGCCCTTCGGCTGCATCGTGGCTCCAACCCATGCGCTGGCGAGACATGAAACGGTGAGCCTGCAGGAAGTGGTCGCTCATCCCATCGCCCTGCAGAGCAAGGCGCTTATGATCCGCCGCTATCTCGACGCGCGCTACAGCTGGCTGTTCGCCGATCCGCAGAAGGCGCTGGTCACCAATTCCCTCCAGCTGGTCAAACAGCTCGCCCGCGGCGGGCGCTATGTCGCCTTCACATCCGAACTCGACGCGGCGCCGGAACTCACAGCCGGTTCATTGAAATTTCTGCCCGTGCGCGACAAGGGGGCCGAGCCGCAGACGGTCTCCATCGCCGCGGACGCGAGGAAACCGCTCTCGCGTATCGGCCGGATCGTGGCCAATCTCCTCGCCGACGAGATCCGCGCTTCCCTGAACAAGGCCCGCGAACCGGCGCAGGGCACTCCGCCACCGGCCGTTTCCGGGTAGCAAAAACCGCCAGGCGCTTAGAGCGTTTCAGCGCTCTAAGCTTTTTTGCTTCAAGCATAATCTTATCGATCCTCGTTCCAATCCGGTCGGATTATGCTCTAGGCGAGCATTCAACGGGTTTCCGTGCGGAACGCGAGGTCGGTCGTCACGCATCGGCTGACGCGCCATTCGATGGGCCGGTCATTGAAGCCGTAGATAAGCCGGTCGATCTCCAGCAGTGGAAACCCGCGCTGGACAAGAAGATGACTGGCCTCCGGTTCATCCGCGGCGACCGCCCGGAGGTCTTCCAGCGCGTCACGCACGAGGATCCCGTACTGTTGGCCAAAATGTTCGTAGAGGTGCGGCGGTAATTCATTGACTTTGCTTGGTTCCAGGTCCGGAAACATGGCAAAGGGCAGGGCCAGACGTTCCCAGATCACAGGCTGGTCGGCGAAGAAGCGTACTCGCTCGATTCGAATAACCTTGGCGCGCGCGCGCAGCTGCAGCCGCTCGGCCTCCTCTTTCCTCGCCTCGTCCTTGACGTGGCTGATCATGCGCGCGGTCGGAATTTCGCGCCGGCCATCGCGGCCGACGAGCCGTAGCAGATGCGACAACGCCCGGCTGTCATTATAGGTCGCGACGAAGGTGCCCTTCCCGTGGCGCCGCACGAGTTTCCCTTCCGAGACGAGCGTATCGAGCGTCTTCCGCAGCGTCCCCTGCGCAACGCCGTAGGCACTCGACAGAGCCTGTTCGGAGGGCAGGCTCGCGCCAGCAACCCACTCGCCCGACGCGATCCGTTCGAGCAAAGCCTCGCGGAGCCGCACATAAAGCGGCCTGCGATCGTTCGGATCGCTGTCGAAGGGCCTGTTGCGGCCTAGCATGGCATCTTCTCTCTCGGTCATGAGCAGATCTCCCCTCTGTCATGCATAGGAAAGCGGAAGCGCCACGTCCAGCCACATCGTCATTGACAATCAGAATTTCAACTCAGATAGTGTTATATAAGAGTAGAGGTCAGCGAGCGATCCGTTTGTCGGGCGCGCTCGGGCTGCCGTCAATAATCCACGGGAACATGAGAAGTTGGGAGTTTTGAGATGACGTTGAGCCGTCGCACGCTGATCGCGTCCTCGGTCATGGCAGGGGCCTGCGGCCTTTTCGCGAAGCCGGCGCTTGCCCAAAGCCGTAAGCTGGTTCTCGGTACATTCGGTGGTGTTTTCGAGACCGCGCTCAAGACGATGGGACCGGATATCGCCAAGGCCGGCTACGAGCTGGAGCTCGCTATCGGCTCGTCCCAGCTTACGCTGACCAAGCTCCAGGCCGCGCGGGAGCGCTCCCCCTTCGATGCCGTCATGATGACTGCGGAAGCGATGCTGACCGCGTCAGAGAAGGGGCTGCTGCGGCCCGTGACGGCGAAGGAGATCCCGGGCGTGGCAAGCATCCAGCCTCGTCTCCTGAAGCCGTTTGAAGTGCCCGACGGCTACGCATCGACGCCGTTGCATTGGAAGGCGCTTGGCATCCTCTGGCGCAAGGACCTCGTCCCCTTCGAGATCACGTCATGGCATGATCTATGGCGGCCGGAGCTCAAGGGGCGGATCAGTGTCCAGAACATGCCGACGCTTGGCGCAGCTTCAATACTGATCACAGCCGCGATCATCAACGGCGGCAGCGCCAGTAACCTTGAGCCCGGCTGGAAGGCCATGCAGGCCTTGCGGCCCAATATTCGCGATTTCTATGCGATTTCATCCAATGCGCTGACATCCCTTGTCGCCGGTGACACCTGGGCGACGGTCAACGTCGCGGATCTCGGCATACCGCTCGCATCCCGCAACGTGGTTGCGACGGTGCCGAAGGAGGGGGCGCCCTATTCTCCGGAAGGCCTTGGCTTCCCCAAGAATCCGCCGAGCGGAGACCTTGCTTTTGGCTTCGCTGATTTCATGCTCCAGCCACAGCAGCAGACGCAATGGGCCAGCCTCGCGAAGGTTGCTCCCTCGATCGCGATGGAGGTGCCCGCGTCCCTCAAGAGCGAGATCGTCGAAAACGACGCGATCCTCGGTAGTCTGCTCGACATCAACTTCCTTGAGATGGGGCAGCGCATGCCGGCGTGGGCCGATCGTTGGCGGAAAGAGATCGTCGGCTGAACGATCGCGAGCAGGTGATGTCAATGCACGCAAGCGCGACAAGGGATGGGCGGTTGGGCTGGCTCGCACTGCCGGGCTTTGCCCTGCTCGTGCCGTTCTTCGCCGCGCCTGTCGGTTTGCTGATCGCGACCAGTCTTCAGGGCGCCAGTTCCGAGGGTGGATGGAATTTCGCGAATTATCGCGAGATTCTGAGCAGCGGATACTATCTCGCCGCATTCGGAAGGACTTTGGGATTGGGCGTGGCGATCATGGCGCTGAGCGCGATCATTGGCCTGCCGCTCGCTTATTTCATGGTCCGTCATCCGAAATGGCAGACACCGCTGCTCGCGGCGCTCGCGGGGCCGCTGTTCGTCAACGTCGTCGCGAGACTCTATGGCTGGCAGTTGCTGTTGGCCGATAGTGGACCGATCAACGCGCTTGTTGGTCTGGTCATCCCGAATGCCGAGCCCATCCGCTTCACCGGTTCCATGCTTGGCGTCTGCATCGTGATGCTCCACGTCATGCTGCCGTATATGGTCTTTGCACTCTTCAACAGCATGCAGAGCGTTGAGGCGGCTGTGTGGGACGCCGCCGCGACCCTTGGTGCTGACAGTCTTGCCACCTTTCTGCGCGTGGCCGTTCCGCTCGCCGTACCGGGCCTCGTAACAGGGGCGATCCTCGTCTTCACCCTGGCCGTGTCCTCTTTCGTTGTGCCGGCGGTCATGGGAGGTGGCAAGGTGAACACCTTTCCAACCCTTGTCTACCTGGAGGCCATGGCGCTGAATTTCTCAATGGCGGCCGCAATCGCGATCTGCCTCATGGTGATCCTTCTGCCGCTGGGACGCCTGTCATCCCTGACAAAGCAGAGGACGTCATGAGAAGGCTGAGGCCGTGGATCGGTCCCCTTTATGCGATCCTTGTCATCGCGTTCCTGCTCTCTCCGCTGCTGATCGTGATCGTTGTTTCCTTCAGCGCGGACGAGTTCGTCGCCTTTCCACCGGCTGGCTTTTCGCTGCGCTGGTTCGAGGCGCTCCGCCATAACGAGGATATGCTCCGCGCCTTCCTGCTCAGCGCCGAGGTCGCGGCGCTGGCGGCCGCCATCGGCCTGGTGGTCGGGCTTCCAACTGCGCTGCTTCTCGTCCGTTATCGTTGGCGCGCCGACATGGCGCTGCGCGCCCTGGCGCTTGGGCCGCTCATTCTACCCGAAGTCCTGCTTGGGCTGGCGCTGCTCCAGTTCAGCGAGAGCGTGCTGCGACAGGCGCCACAGTTCTGGTATCTCGTTGTGGCTCATGGCCTGATCGTCCTGCCGTTCTGCGTGCAGATGATCTCAAACGCGCTGACCGGGCTCAATCTCGAAGTCGAGGATGCGGCGCAGACGCTGGGTGCGACACCTCTTCAAACATTCTGGCTCGTGACCTTGCCCAGCCTCCGCAACGGCGTAGCTTCGGCTTTGCTGCTGAGCTTCATTTTCTCGTTCGACAATGTCGCGATATCGCTGTTCCTGACGTCACCCGGGCTCGCGACACTGCCGATCCGGATGTATGAGCATGCAACTTACAGTAGCGATCCCTTGCTTGCCGCAATCTCGGCCGTCCTGATCGTTCTCGGCATGGCCTTCATGCTGCTCATCGGCCGCTTGCGCGGTTTCGGCAACGTTGCCCAGTCCTCACGGTAGTTCCGATGTCGTTTGTGTCCATCCAAGGTATCGAGAAGCGCTTCGCCGCCAACGCCGGCGTTGAGGATATCGATCTGAACATCGAGAAAGGGGAGGCGCTTTGCCTGCTCGGAGCAAGCGGCTGCGGCAAGACAACCTTGCTGCGGTTGATCGCTGGACTGCTCCTGCCCGACAAGGGGCGCATCCACATCGACGGTCGCGATGTCACAGATCTGCCGACTTGCAGGCGCGGGATCGGCATGGTCTTTCAGACATGGGCTTTGTTTCCCCATCTCACGGTCTGGAAGAACATCGAGTTCGGCCTCAAGCTGCAACACGTTGACGCCGCCGGCCGCAAGCGCCGCGTCGGCGCCATGCTTGACCTCATCGGCCTTCCCACCCTGGCCGATCGCATGCCGCGGCAACTCAGCGGCGGCCAGCAGCAGCGCGTCGCGCTGGCGCGCGCCCTTGCGACCAATCCCGGTGTTCTGCTGCTTGATGAGCCCATGAGCAGCCTCGATTTCAATACGCGCCTGCAGTTGCGACAGGAATTACGGAGCCTTCAGAGAGATCTCGGCGTCACCGCGATCTACGTGACGCATGACTACAGCGAGGCTCTCGCAGTTGCTGACCGCACCGCACTGATGCGCGATGGCGTCATCGTCGAGCAGGGGCCAACCAGACAGCTTTTCGAGAAGCCGAAGACGAGCTTCGCGGCTTCGTTTCTCGGCTTGCACAATGTTCTCGAGGGGCGCGTCATCGGCCGCTCGGGGGAAAACTGGCAGGTTCGGCTCGGCACGTCTCTTGCTCTCGATACCCGGTTGGACGCCGAGGATGCGCGTGATCTGCAGATCGGTGACGATATCCTGCTCGGCTTTGATCAATGGTCGGCTGAGATGCGCCTCGGAGATCAGGGCAGGGCAGGGCTCGGAGGCGTTGTCGCCGCGAGCGCCGTCGAGCATGGCCATGTCCGCCTGGCTGTAACCCTCGACGGCGGCCTGGGAACCTTCCAGCATCGCCTGCCTGGTCTCACGGACGTTGCGCTCGGTTCGCGTTGTGCGTTGCTCCTCGATGGCGCGCGTGCCTGGCGGCTGAGAAAGCGCTGAAGCATCGGACCAAAAACTGCCCATGGCCTTGCGCTGGGGCTTTCTTGCTGTGCTGGCCTCCGGCTCGGGGGGAGACCGGTGCTGAAACGAAGGAATTGAGCGGCCTCTCCGATACCGTCACAGCTCGCCGCTCTATGCGCGTGTCGCAGGAGAAATACCCATGATCGAACAAGCCACTGTGGCAGCCGCCGCAGACCTTCCCATCCACCGCGACAATCTCGTCTGGAATGCCTGCGACACCACATCGCTACGCTATGGCGACGACGTCTGGGTCAGGAAACTGCAGCGCTCGGGCGTCTCCGCCTGTCTGCACACGGTCGCAGTCGATGAAAGCCCTGCTCAGGCGCTGAAGGAAGCAGCGATCTGGCGGCGCTTCTACGACGAGCATCCTGCGCTGCGCATCGGGCTGAACGCTGAGGACGCCCGCGAGGCGAAGGCCGCCGGGCAGATCGCCATGTATATGCATTGGCAGGGGATAGGCCCGCTGGGGGGCGATCTCGATCTGCTCGACGCGTTTCATGCCCTCGGCCTGCGGGTTGTGCAGCCCACCTATCAATACCGCAACCTGGCGGGTGACGGTTGCGGAGAGCGCGTCCAGTCCGGGCTCAGCCGTTTTGGTGTCAATCTCGTCGATCGCTGCAACAAGCTTGGCGTCGCGCTGGACGTTTCCCATGTCGGCGACATCACGTCGATGGAAATCGTCGAGATGTCACGCGCGCCGGTGATGGCGACGCACGTTGGCGTCCGTGCGATCAATAATACGGTACGAAACAAGCCCGACGATCTGATCAAGGCGATCGCCAAGGGCGGTGGCCTGATCGGGATCGCTGGGAAGTCCGGCTTTCTACGTGCGGATGGCCTGTCGGCAGGGTCAAATCTGGACGATTACATCGCGCATATGAAGCATATATGCGATCTTGTTGGTCCCGATTATGTCGCGATCGGCACCGACGTGTCTGATGACAGGCGTTATACGCCGGAATTTCTAAGCGATTTCCATCGGAATTTTCCGGAGGTGGCGATCATTGGTGACAGCCTCGACGCGTCGCTCATGCATCCGGCCGGTCTCAAGAACCCGGGCGAACTCGCGAATGTCACCGAAGCCCTTTTGCGGCATGGCTTCTCAGACGAAGATGTCGTCAAGATTATCGGTGGGAACGTTGAGCGCGTGCTGAAGCAGGCTCTGCAGCCCTGCTAGCAGCTCTTTTCGATCGGACGTCAATACTTCGGCCTATATCTGAATGAATACGCTGGATTGCCCAGACCGATCGGCCCTCAGTCAGGCGTTGATAGCGATCCACAGCGGAAAATGCTGTGGATCGAGTGACGCCACTCTTCCTATCTTACGTGCAGATAATCGCTTTGCTGTTCCCAAGGGGAAGATCCCTCGTTCAGCCAGCAGCTCAATAAAAAAGATCGGGTTGTTGGGGCCCCGGCCTGCTCCCAGTTGGCAGATGACGGGAGAGAGGTTTTCTGGGCAGGCTCCATCGGTTCAACCGGTCAGGAGACCTGCCATGGAGCTGTTCGTCGGTCTTGATGTGTCTGTTCGCACCACCAGCGTCTGCGTCATGGACGCCGGTGGCAAGCTGATCCGGGAGAGCAAGGTCGAGAGCGATCCGGAGGCGATTGCCGAGGTACTTGACGCGATCGGCGGTCCCTACAAGCGCGTCGGCCTCGAGGCCGGGCCGCTGTCGCAGTGGCTCTACAGCGGCCTGGCGGCTGCTGGTTATCCTGTGATCTGCGTCGAGACGCGGCACATGAAGGCCGCGCTCTCGGCGCAGATCAACAAGACCGATCGCAACGATGCCCGCGGCATCGCGCAGATGATGCGGGTCGGGCTCTACAAGCCGGTGCACGTCAAGACGGTCCGCAGCCAGGAGATCCGGATGCTCCTGACGGCGCGCAAGTTCGTGCAGACGAAGGTCCTCGACGCCGAGAACAATTTGCGCGGCCTGCTGCGCAACTTCGGCCTCAAGGTGGGCGCCGTGACGCGTCTGCAGTGCGAGCGGCGCATCGTCGAGCTGCTCGAACAGTCCCCGCATCTGCGGCTGATCATCGAGCCGCTTCTCGAGGTGCGACGGGTGCTGCGGGAGCAGTTCCAGCAGTTGCACAGGGCGATGGGGCGCTTGGCCGAGAGTGACGAGACCTGCAAACTGCTGATGACGGCGCCCGGCGTCGGGCCGATGGTAGCGCTGAGCTTCCGAGCCGGCGTCGACGAACCGGCCCGTTTCGGCCGATCTCGATCCGTGCCAGCCCATTTCGGGCTGACGCCCTCCCGCTATCAATCGGGAGAGATCGATCGCGATCGCGGCATCTCGAAGTGTGGTGATGCCGGCATCCGCTGGGTCCTGGTCGAGGCCGCCGGGATCGTGCTGCGGGTCTCGAAGAAGAGTTCGCCACTGAAGACCTGGGGGCTTGCCGTCGCCCGCCGGCGCGGCATGGCAAAGGCGACCATAGCTGTCGCCCGGCGCCTGGCTGTCATCCTGCACCGGATGTGGGTCGACAACACGCCATTTCGCTGGGAGGCCGAGGCCGCCTGAACCCGGCGAAGAGTTCCGCGTCGCCGCGCGGAGAGAGGTCCCGTCCAGGGACGAGTGGGTAGGTAAGCTCGTGGGCGCCTTGAACGTCACTCATCTGATCAGTTCGCAAAAAAGATTGAGCTGCCTTTCCATCCGACCCGATCATGAAGCGGCCGCCGTGCCGACTTCGTAGAGAAGCCAGACTCCTGGCGGGATCTCGTCAGCGCGCAGCAAACATGCCGCGGCACGCTCGCAATCCAAGCAGATCACAGTCAGCGCCGAGCTCTGCGCCCGGCGTAAGGGAGCCTTTGCTTGACGCCGCCCGCCCCAAAAGAGAAGGCACCCCTCACGGCGCCCGCGACACCCGTGGTCAAGGATCAGTCGGCCAACAACGCCGCGGGCCGCGCTCCAAATGCGTTGCGTGGACCGCAAAGAATATGAGTAAAAGACAATTAACTGTTGATTAAGACAAATTTTAAAACAATTTTGGCAATTATATTATCGTTAAATGAATTTAGTTTATGGAGACTAATACGTTGTGGAATATATATATTCTCCAAATTTAAGAAGAGCATCCCTCGATCAACGGGGCTCCCGAGTCGGTGGTCCCAGCTTGCATCTCACACGTCATTCAGCCTCGGGCGCCTCCGAAGAGAGGGTAAGCTGGAGAAAGGCCAGATCGAGCCAGCGACCGAACTTGGTGCCGACCTCTTTCAAATGCCCCACCTTCTCGAAGCCAAGCTTTTTGTGAAGACGGAGAGATGCTGCGTTTTCAGCCTCAATTCCCGCGACCATGACGTGCTTTCCGCAATCGCGAGCCCGCGCGATCAGCGTTTTCATCAGTGCCTCACCAATGCCCTTTCCACGCTGATCGTTGCGAACATAGATGGAGTGTTCGACAGTATGTCGATAGCCGTCCCAGGCTCGCCAATCGCCAAATGAAGCGTAGCCGACGACTTCGCCGTCGCCGCCGACCGCGACGAGCACAGGGTAGCCCGCCTTGTTGCGATCACTGAGCCACATCGTCCTGTTGGGTTCATCGACCTCGACGTCGTTCCAGATCGCCGTCGTATTCAAAACGGCGTCGTTGTATATCCGGGTGATGCCGGGAATGTCGACGATGCCCGCGTCGCGAATGTCCACCTTGCGCTTCCATCCTCTATAGTGACGATTTTGTCTATCATAGTGGATATATCGTCGCAAGAATATCCGGTTGTAAATCTCATTGAGTGGATAGTACGGCCACCAGATAGGCGCAGTCCTCTGCGCTCTCATTGACGAAGACGCAGTCCGTGGGGGCTCCGAGTTCGAGGCAGTCTCCAGCGGCCATGTGATGGCGGACGCCCCCTTCCACGAAGGTCAGTTCACCCGTTAGAACGTGAATGAGCTGACGCAGGAAGGCAAACGCGGACCGGGGCATCGGAACCTCCTTGCCGGGAGGCAGCGTCACATGCACCAGCTCGAGAGGAAGATCTGATCGAGGGGAGATCTGACGCCGCAAGTAGCCAGTCTCCGGGTCGGTCCATACGGGCTGGTCAGATGCCCTGAGAAGTCGGCCCTGGTTCGTTTCCGCGCGAGCGATCAAAGTGGAGATAGTGAGCCCAAAAGCCCCCGAGAGCTTTCCGAGAAGATTGGCGGTTGGGCTGCTTTCGCCCCGTTCGATCTTATGAATCATGGCACGGGAAACAGAGGCGCGCTCAGCTAGCTCCGTGAGCGACCAGCCACGGCTTTCGCGCTCAAGTTTGATCCGGGAACCCAGGTTCGCGTTGAGGTTATCCGTGCTCATGCCGTCACTATAGTAGACTGGCGGTCTTGTTTCCAGAAACAAGAAGGGGCGATGGACTTACCCGCATCTCCGGCATCTCGGCCTGGAACTGGACCATGCCCCGCCCACGGTGGAGTTCTCACGAGTTCCCAAATCCGGCCTGCGCGAAAAGTGACGTCCTAAACGGAATGGGGAGTTTTACGGCCGAAAAGTTGGGAAAGGGAAATCGTCTCTTTCCCATCTGTGAGAGAAGACATCCAACTCATTGATTTATAAGGGAAATGGTGCCCGGGGGCGGAATCGAACCACCGACACTGCGATTTTCAGTCGCATGCTCTACCAACTGAGCTACCCGGGCGCTGCTGTTGTTTCGAGCAGGTCGAAACGCAGAACGTAGTGGGGCTTATAGAGAGGCTCTTTCGTGCTGTCCAGAGGTAGAATGCGATCTTCACACAAGACCCTCGTGGCGTACTCACGCGCTGTGGATGGCGCGTCCCCTAGTCACGCTGATGGGCGGATGTGTGTCAGGCTATCCGCTGGAAGCGCTGGGAAGCTCTCCCGTTGCTCCCCAGCGGGCGCGTGTCGGTGCGCTTCACGGCCCAGGACTGACGCGCTCTTCCGCCGGGCCGCCTAGCTGTTCAGTCCCAGCATGTCATGGCTTGGCTGACGGTTGAACAGCTCGGGCTTTTGAGGGCAGATGCGCGTGAGGGGCTCGACCGCCGTTCGCCACCGCGTAACTGAAGCGTTTTGCGGTTGGGTAAGCCGTCCGTGGCCAGCTCCGCGCAAAGCTTGGTCCCTGCTTTTTTTGCTGTTCGGCAGGGATCCGATCGCGCTGCCGCGCATTAACTGTCCATGGTGGCAGCCCCGGGGGGCGCGCGCGTTCTGCGCCAGGAAACTCACGCCATGAGCACAGCTATCGAAGGTTCCGCGCCAACATTTCTGCCTCGTCCTGTCCACAACACATCTTCCATCGACGGCAAGCCTCTCCGGATCGCCCAGATCGCTCCACTCGCCGAATGTTGTCCTCCACGCTTGTATGGCGGCACGGAGCGGATCGTGTCCTTTCTGACAGAGGAGCTGGTGCGGCTGGGGCACGATGTCACGCTGTTCGCCAGTGGCGATTCGCGCACCAGGGCGAAGCTCGTGCCTTGCACCGACATGGCGCTGCGATTGAATCCCGCGGTTCGCGATCCCATCCCTTATCACATGATCATGCTTGATCAGGTGCGACGTCGGGCCGAGGAGTTTGATATCCTGCATTTTCATGTCGATGTGCTGCACGCTCCCTTGGTCAGCGCTTTCGCGAGCCGCACGGTGACCACGCTGCATGGGCGACTCGACCTGCCGGATCTCGTGCCCTTCTATCGGGCCTTCCCCGAGTTGCCGCTCATCTCGATCTCCGATGCCCAGCGCCGGCCGATGCCACCGGTGAACTGGGTCGGCACGGTGCCCCATGGAGTGCCCGTCGATAGGCTGCCGTTTGTCTCCGAACCGGCGGGCGACTATCTCGCGTTCCTGGGGCGCATATCCCCCGAGAAACGTCCTGATCGCGCGATCGCGATCGCCGCGGGTTCGGGAATGCCTCTCAAGATCGCAGCCAAGGTGGACAAGGTCGATCAGGCCTACTGGGACGAAGTCATCGCGCCGTTGATCGCAGTCCATCCCAATGTGAGCTTCATCGGGGAAATCAACGACGAACAGAAACCTGCATTCCTTGGCAACGCGCGAGCTCTGCTCTTTCCCATTGATTGGCCGGAGCCTTTTGGTCTCGTGATGATCGAGGCGATGGCTTGCGGCACACCCGTCATTGCTTTTGGCAGTGGCTCCGTGCCCGAGGTGATTGACGACGGTGTCAGCGGGTTTATCGTGCATGACGTGGATCAGGCCGTTGAGGCGGTCAGCCATCTCAATCACCTGAGCCGGAGCCGGGTTCGGGAGACTTTCCTGCGCCGTTTCACGGTGGAACATATGGCCCGTGCCTATGTGACAATTTACCGGGGCCTCCTGGAAAACAGCCCCGGGGAGGCGCAGCCATCTCCGCCGCTAAGGGATGTGCCATTACAGGTTGTCGCCTGACGGTGGCAACGCCGCAAGGTCGGTGGTCGCGCCGTCGCATCAGCTCCGACGACGCGAGCTCCGGCCTTAAGGATGGATGATGACAGCGGACGAGCGTCATGCAGACAAGGACGGCTGAGATAGCGGCGCATGCGTCCGCACCGTTGAATGTGGGCGATGCACCGCTCGCCCAGTTCTTCATTCCAGCGGCGGCCTCCCTCCAGGAGCGACGGCCGCGCACCCTGAAACACGGCGACACCTTCGCCGTTTTCGATCACAACGGCGATGCGCTTGCAGGCCCGGGAAGTCCAGAGGGCGTCTATCACCGCGACACGCGCCATCTGTCGCACTTCTTTCTCACGATGGGCGGCGTGAGGCCGATGCTATTATCTTCGACCTTGCGCGACGATAATGCCTCGCTGACCTGCGATCTCACCAATCCCGACCTCTATGATGATACTGGCCGGCTGGTTCTTGGCCATGATCTCATCCATGTCAGGCGGTCGCGTTTCCTCTGGAACGGCGCCTGTTTCGAGCGTCTCTCCGTCCGCAATTTCGACGAGCGCCATCGCAAGGTGCGCATTGAGATCGCCTTTGCGGCGGATTTCGCCGATATCTTCGAGGTCCGCGGAACCAGGCGCGGGAGGCGTGGCCACGACCACCCGGCGGAGATCACGCCTCGCTCCGTGACGCTTGCCTATACCGGCCTTGATGCCCGCCGGCGCGATACCAGCCTTCATTTCGACCCCGCCCCGGTCGTGCTGACATCATCGCTGGCCGTGTTCGAGTTTTCGCTGGCACCGCGCGAGGCACAACTCGCCTTCATCGAAATCCTTTGCGATGGCGGCCGCCATCGCGGGGGGCAGGCGGCAGGCGAGGCGTCTGCCGGCCATCACGATACCCGCCGGGCCTTCTTCATGGCCTTGCGCGATGCGCGACGGTCGCTGCGGATTTCATCGTCCCGCGCCGCGACCGTCGCGACCTCAAACGAGATATGCAACGAGGCGGTCCGTCGCAGCGTGTCCGATCTCTACATGCTGGTCACCGACACGCCGGAGGGGCCCTTTCCCTATGCCGGCATCCCCTGGTTCAGTACTGTGTTCGGCCGTGATGCGCTGATCACCGCGCTGGAGATGCTATGGCTCGATCCTAATGTCGCCCGCGGGGTGCTCTGTCATCTCGCCGCCAATCAGGCCACCCGGCACGATCCGGTCGCGGACGCCGAGCCCGGGAAGATCTTGCATGAGCTGCGCCAGGGCGAGATGGCGGAACTCGGTGAAGTGCCGTTCCGGCGCTACTACGGCAGTGTCGATTCCACGCCGCTCTTCGTCATGCTGGCCGGTGCCTATTTCGAACGGACCGGCGATCTCGGCATCATGACAAAGCTCTGGCCGCATATCGACGCGGCGCTGAAATGGATCGAGACCGACGGTGATCGCGACGGCGACGGTTTCGTGGAGTACGGCCGGCGCACCGCCGACGGGCTGATCAACCAGGGCTGGAAGGATAGCCACGATTCCATCTTCCACGCCGATGGCACCTTGGCCTCGGGCCCCATCGCGCTTGTGGAGGTCCAGGCTTACGTCTACGGCGCCTGGCAGGCCGCGGCGCGCGTTGCCCGGGCGCTCGGTTACGGGCGCCGCGCGCAAGAGTTCAATGACAAGGCGCGCATGCTGCGCATGCGTTTTGACGAGAGCTTCTTCGATGAGGAGCTCTCAACCTACGTGCTCGCGCTCGACGGGCATAAAAGTCCCTGCCGCGTGCGGGCCTCCAACGCCGGTCATGCGCTCTTCACGGGCATTGCGTTGCCCGAGCGGGCGCCTCTCGTCGTCGAAACGCTGATGGCGCGCTCGTCGTTTTCGGGTTGGGGCGTACGCACGGTCGCATCCACCGAGGCGCGCTACAATCCCATGAGTTACCACAATGGTTCTGTCTGGCCCCATGACAATGCGATTGTCGCGGCCGGCTTCGCCCGCTACGGCTTCCGTGCTCAGGCGGCCCGGATCTTCGAAGGGCTGTTTTCCACGTCCCTGTACATTGATCATCGCCGGCTGCCCGAGCTGTTCTGCGGTTTTCCGCGCCAGCGCAGCCGGGGCCCCACATTCTATCCGGTTGCCTGTATTCCTCAGGCCTGGGCGGCGGCGGCGCCCCTGTCGCTGATCCAGTCGTGCCTTGGGCTTGGTTTCAACATGGACGAACGCGAGACGGTCTTCGATGAGCCGGCGCTTCCCGATTTCCTCGACGAGGTCACCTTGCGCCGTCTCGCGGTGGGCGAGGGATCGGTGGACGTCGCCTTGCGCCGGGCAGGGCATCAGGTCGTCGTCAATGTGCTCTCTCGCCGGGGAGACGTCCGTGTCCTGACGCGCAGTTGAACCCCGGCATGTCTTCGCGTGGCCGCGACGATTGATCTACGACTATGGTATAAAGTTGCCATCGCCTCGTCTTGGATGATTTCGACTGAAACCATTGGGTTTCGTCGCAAATGAAACTATATCGTGAGGATTACGTTCAGTTTTGCGTGTAATTGCCGCATAATTGCTCTTGAGAGTCTTTGCGAATTGACACGGAGCCATGGGTGTCCTGTGTAGAGCATCATTAGATGCCGGCTCGATAGCCGGCGCGATGGCTTGAAACGCACAGGAGGAAACGGCGTGATCGATCGTCGGCGTATCGCCAGTGAGCGGCTGCGGACCAAAATTGCGACCGCTGAGGAGGCGGCATCGCTCATCGCTTCCGGTACGACGATCGGCATGAGCGGTTTCACCGGCTCTGGTTATCCGAAGGCCGTGCCGCTCGCGCTCGCGGCACGCATCGAGGCGGCCCATGCCGCCGGGGATCCGTTCCGCGTCCGCATCTGGACCGGCGCCTCGACCGGCCCGGAGCTCGACGGCGCCTTGGCCAAGGCCGACGGTATCGAGTTTCGCTTGCCCTACAATTCCGATCCGATCGCCCGGGAGAAGATCAACCGCGGCGAGATGGATTATTTCGACATGCATCTGAGCCAGGTCGCGCCGATGGCGTGGCAGGGCTTTCTCGGCCCGCTCGACACGGCTGTCATCGAGGTAGCCGGCATTCGCGCCGACGGCAGCCTCATTCCGTCGTCGTCGGTCGGCAACAACAAGACCTGGATCGAGCAGGCGAGCCAGGTGATCCTCGAGGTCAACAGCTGGCAGAATGCTGCGCTCGAGGGCATGCACGACATCTACTACGGCACGGCGCTTCCGCCGAACCGGGTGCCCATTCCGCTTACGCGTCCGGATGATCGCATCGGGGAGACGGTTCTGCGCTGCGACCCGGAGAAGATCGTCGCCATCGTCGAGACCGATGCGCCCGACCGCAACCTGCCGTTCTCGCCTCCCGACGCGGACGCGCGCGCCATCGCCGGCCATCTCCTCGAGTTCTTCGAGCATGAAGTCGCCCGGGGCCGTCTGCCGCCCTCGCTGCTGCCCCTGCAATCGGGCGTCGGCAACATCGCCAATGCGGTGCTCGCGGGCCTGCTCGACAGCCCCTTCGAGAACATGACCGCCTATACGGAAGTCATCCAGGACGGCATGCTCGATCTCCTTGCCGCTGGCAAGCTGAGGATGGCCTCGGCCACCAGCTTCTCGCTCAGCCCGGAGGCGGCTGCGGCCCTCAATGCGGATATGGATCGCTTCCGGCATGCCATCATCCTGCGCCCGCAGGAGATCAGCAATCACCCGGAGATCATCCGTCGCCTCGGTTGCATCGCCATGAACGGCCTGATCGAGGCCGACATCTACGGCAATGTCAATTCGACCCACGTGATGGGCTCCCGCATCCAGAACGGCATCGGCGGCTCGGGCGATTTCGCCCGCAACGCCTATGTCTCGATCTTCGTCACGCCGTCGACGGCCAAGAAGGGGCAGATCTCGGCGATCGTGCCGATGGCGAGCCACGTCGACCATATCAACCAGGATGTGCAGGTCATCGTGACCGAACAGGGGCTCGCGGACCTGCGCGGTCTCTCGCCCAAACAGCGCGCCAAGGTGATCATCGAGAACTGCGCCCATCCGGACTTCCGCCCGGCGCTCGCGGACTATTTCCAACGTGCTCGTGAGCACTCCTACGGCCAGCAGTCGCCATGCCTGCCCGGTGAAGCGCTCTCCTGGCACCAGCGGTTTATCGAGACGGGCTCGATGCGGTTTTGAGGAGGTCTCGGCGGGCCCGGAGTTCGCCGTGGCTGCCCCCACTCCGCAGAACGGACAATAAAAAAGGCCCGGCTGTGCCGGGCCTTCGCATCCGCGTGGCAGAGCGGCTCACATCTCCTTCAGAATCTCGCGCTTGCCCGCGTGGTTGGCCGGGCCGACGATGCCCTCGTTCTCCATGCGCTCCATGATCGAGGCCGCGCGGTTGTAGCCGATCTGGAGGCGGCGCTGGATATAGGAGGTCGAGGCCTTCTTGTCCCTCAGCACGATCATGACGGCTTGATCATAGAGGTCGCCGCCTTCCTCGCCGAAGGAGCCCATGCCGGTCTTGTCGAAGACCGCGCCATCCTCGCCTTCACCGGTCGCCTCCGGCGCGGGTTGCTCGTCGTCGTCGCTCGTCGTGACGGCGTCGAGATAATCGGGCCGACCCTGCAGCTTGAGATGATCGACCACCTTCTCGACCTCTCGGTCTGAGACGAAGGGACCATGCACGCGGGTGAGGCGGCCGCCACCGGCCATATAGAGCATGTCACCCTGGCCGAGCAGCTGTTCGGCGCCCTGTTCGCCGAGAATGGTGCGGCTGTCGATCTTCGACGTCACCTGGAAGGAGATGCGGGTCGGGAAATTCGCCTTGATGGTGCCGGTGATGACATCAACCGACGGACGTTGCGTCGCCATGATCAGATGGATGCCGGCGGCGCGGGCCATCTGGGCGAGGCGCTGGATGGCGCCTTCGATGTCCTTGCCCGCGACCATCATCAGGTCGGCCATCTCGTCGACCACCACCACGATATAGGGCAGGGGGGTCATGTCGATGGGCTCGCCATCGCTGTCGAGGAAGTCGTCCTGGGTGCCCTGGGCGCGCGCCTCGACGGCGCGGGCGTTGAAGCCGTCGATGTTGCGCACACCGAGCTTCGACATCTTCTTGTAGCGATCCTCCATCTCGCGCACCGCCCATTTCAGGGCGACGACCGCCTTGCGCGGATCGGTCACGACCGGCGTCAGGAGATGCGGGATACCCTCGTAGATGGAAAGCTCCAGCATCTTCGGATCGATCATGATAAGCCGGCAGGCTTCCGGCGAATGCCGGTAGAGCAGGCTCAGGATCATGGTGTTGATGGCGACCGACTTGCCCGAGCCGGTGGTGCCGGCGACGAGCAGATGCGGCATGCGCGCGAGATCGACGATGATCGGCTCGCCGCCGATGGTCTTGCCGAGGCACAGGCCGAGCTTCATCTGCGCCGTCTCGAAATCGCGGCTCGACAGAAGCTCCCTCAGCCAGACGGTCTCACGTGTCTTGTTCGGCAGTTCGATGCCGATGACGTTACGACCGGGCACCACGGCGACGCGGGCCGAGATGGCGCTCATGGAACGGGCGATGTCGTCGGCCAGCCCGATGACGCGGGAGGACTTGGTGCCGGGCGCGGGCTCCAGCTCGTAGAGCGTCACGACAGGGCCCGGATTGGCATCGATGATCTCGCCACGGATGCCGAAGTCATGCAGGATCTGCTGCAGGCCGACCGAATTTTTCTCGAGCAACTCCTCGGAGTGCTCCAGATTGGGCTCAGCTGCCGAGGGTTCCGTGAGCAGTTCGAGCGCTGGCAGCTCGAAGCCGGCGCCAAGCAGGCGTGGCATCGGGTGCCGTTCCGGAGTCTGCTCCGTTACGGGCAGGGCTGAAGGAGAGGATTCGGACTCAACCTCAATTGGCGCCGCGCTTTCCATGGATATGGCGGCGGCAGCGTCCTCGGCGGTGTCCACGGCGTCCTTTTCGACTGCGGCCTTTTCATCAACCGTAGCCTCCGACACAACGTCCATATCCGGATCGGGACCTAAGTCCAAGACAGACTCCAAGTCCACGATGGGTCTCAGGTCCACCACAGGTCCTAAGGCCACATCAGGACCCATGGCGGGCGGCAGCCATCCGAATGAGACATTGACAGAAACCGAGGGTGCGAGCGGAGCCGGAGCAGCTGCTGCCGCCGGAATGTCCGCCGCAGCTTGCTGCCGCGATGCCTTCTGACGGGCGATCAGCGGTGGCGGACGGCGTTTTGATGCCTCGCCATGCGCTGCCACGGGGGCGTCACTGGCAGGCGCGCGCTCGTCGGCGAGAGAGGCCGGCGTATCGATGGGCTGCTTGGCAGTGGGATCATTGTCCTGCGTCGCATCCCTGCGAGGCAGAGACGTGAGGCCGACCTGAATGATCTCGACGAGGCTCTGAAGGTGCGAGAGACGGCCCGGCGCAGCCTGGGCAGCGGTCTCATCGCCGTCGTCCTCGATGACCTGGAACGGATCTGCGTCAGGCCATTCATGTTCGGACATGTCCCAGACGCCATCGGGCCAATGCTCGGCTTCGTCTTCGACGAGACCGGCGCGCCGAATATCAGCGGGGGCACGCGCGTCTTCCATGTTATGGGCCTCATAGGCCTCATGGGTGGCGGTGAAATTGGAGTGAGGTGATGCCAGCTCCGCGACAGGGGGGGGCTGATGCAGGGGCTCCTCGGATGCGGGCGGCGCGCTTGCGGATAGCTGGCGCGGCGCGTCACGCCAGACATATTGCTTATCGGCGGCCGGCGAGGCGCGGTTCTGCGCGGTATGGAGCGGCATCAGCGACGGTGGAGGAAGCGTCGTTGGCGGCAGCCGCGTTTCCATGGCGGCGCGGTCTTCCCGATAAAGCGCGTCGGCGATGTCGCTTGCTGCCGGCATCAGCCGCGTGCTGTCGCCGGCATCCGTCGCCGAATCATAGTCCGTCCGCAACAGGTAGTCCGGTGTGCGGGTGAAACGGGCGTTCGAGCCCATGGCGAAGAACTGCAACCAGCTTGGCGCGGGTGGGCCATCCAGCGGATCAGGCTTGAGCCCGGCTGGTGCATAGCTTGATCGCTCGTGGGAATCCGAAGCCGTAGCCGGTCTATGTCCACGCTCCCCGCCCTTGGCGAGGTACGAATCACCACGCGGGTTGTTCAGTTTCGGAGGCTGTGCCGGAGATTGCATGTGCCGTCGACTACCCTGTTACGCCTACGCTCAACGCTCTGAGCGGTGACCTTGGCAGGGAATATGAATTACATCCTTAACGAAGGATGGGTTTGTCGCGCTATTCTGTGTGTTGTGGCACGGCATTGCGCTCTGGAAAGCCTTCGATGCCTGCCTCTATGCTGGTGTCGCAAGTCTGTAGAATGGGGAAAACTCACATGCCCGTGGATCTGAATGCCGATATGGGCGAGGGGTTTGGCCCGTGGAGCATCGGTGACGACTCGGCGATGCTCGACATCATCACCTCTGCCAATGTGGCTTGCGGATTCCACGCTGGTGACCCCCTTATTATGGCCAATGTTGCCCGTGAGGCACAGGCCAAGGGCGTCTCCATCGGGGCGCATCCCGGCTTCAACGATCTCTGGGGCTTCGGACGGCGGGTGATCCGCGGCGACAGTCCGTCCGATACCGCGACGATGGTCGCCTATCAGATCGGTGCTTTCCAGAGCGTCGCGGCGCTCGCGGGCCATCGGGTGACCCATGTGAAGTTGCACGGCGCGCTCTCCAATATCGCGGCCGAGGACGACGATCTCGCACGCGCCCTCGCAGGCGCGATCCGCGCCGTCGATCGTGATCTCGTCTTCCTGGTCATGCCGGGCACTGCGCTTGAGCGGGCGGGCGAGGCCGCGGGGCTGCCGCTGGCACGGGAAATTTTCGCCGACCGTACCTATGACGACAGTTTCAACCTCACGAGCCGCAAGATCGCCGGGGCAGTCCTGCACCAGCCTGACGCTATCGTCGCCCATGTCATGCGCATGGTGGAGGAGGGAGCCATCATCACCACCTCGGGCAAGCGCCTGAAGGTGGTGATCGATTCCATCTGCGTGCATGGCGACAATCCACAGGCGGTGGCCGCCGCAGCTGCGGTGCGTGCCGCGTTGACGGAGGCCGGCATTGCGATGAGGCCCTTCGCGTCAGGCGAACCTCGCTGAAACGTCAGCCAACATGCCAAAAAATCGCCGCTGCCTCCCATCTTGGTCATGGCCGCCGGGCCGGGATCACTTTAGAGTGGTTCGACCGGACCGCTGCGAAGCCATGCTTTTCAGGAGGTTAGGGATAATCAAGACGGATTGTCGGTGAGGATACGGATATGGCCCGTGGGCTGCGCAAGGGTTTGACCAGCTACGGCGACGATGGATTTTCGCTGTTTCTGCGCAAGGCCTTCATCAAGGCCATGGGCTATTCCGACGATGCCCTCGATCGTCCGATCGTCGGCATCACCAATACCTACAGCGACTATAACCCCTGCCACGGCAACGTGCCGCAACTGGTCGAGGCCGTGAAGCGCGGCGTCATGCTGGCCGGCGCCATGCCCATGGTGTTCCCGACCATCTCCATCCACGAGAGCTTCGCGCATCCGACATCGATGTTCCTGCGCAACCTGATGGCGATGGACACCGAGGAGATGATCCGCGCCCAGCCGATGGACGCGGTAGTCGTCATCGGCGGCTGCGACAAGACATTACCCGCGCAGATCATGGCGGCAGCCAGCGTCGACCTGCCGACGGTCGTCGTGCCGGTCGGCCCGATGGTCGTCGGCCATCACAAGGGGGAGGTGCTCGGCGCCTGCACCGATTGTCGCCGCCTGTGGGGCGCGCATCGCGCCGGCGAGATAGATGCGGCGGAAATCGAAGTGGTCAACGGCCGCCTCGCCCCGTCGGTCGGCACCTGCATGGTGATGGGCACCGCCAGTACCATGGCCTGCGTAACGGAGGCCATGGGCCTCTCGCTGCCGATGAGCGGCACCATCCCGGCACCTCACGCGGAGCGCGTGCGCCTTGCCGAGGCGAGCGGACGACGCGCGGCGGAGATGGCGGTCGCCGGAGGCCTGAGGCCGAGCGAACTCCTGACGCCGGCCGCGTTCCGCAATGCGGCTGTCGTGCTGCAGGCCATCGGCGGGTCCACCAATGGCGTCGTTCATCTGGCGGCCATCGCCAACCGGACGCCACATGCCTTCTCGCTGGACGAACTCGACGAGATCGGCCGCCTGGCGCCAGTCCTCGTGGATCTCAAGCCGTCCGGCCAGCATTATATGGAGCATTTCCACCACGCCGGTGGCGTCCCCAAGCTTCTGGCCAATCTTGGCGACCTCATCGATCTCGATGCGCCGACCGTCGCGGGCGGTACGTTGCGCGATGTCGTCGCCGCGGCTGAGGACGTGCCGGGGCAGGATGTCATCCGTACGCGCGGTGCGCCGATCAAGGATGTCGGTTCCATGGCGGTGCTCTACGGCAATCTCGCGCCGCGCGGCGCCATCATCAAACAGGCGGCGGCGAGCCCGGCGCTGCTGCAGCATGAGGGGCGGGCGGTGGTGTTCGAGAACGTCGCCGACATGGGCGCGCGCATCGACGATCCCGACCTCGACGTCAATGCCGACGATGTGCTGGTCCTCCGCAACACGGGCCCGAAGGGCGCGCCCGGAATGCCTGAGGCCGGCTATCTGCCTATCCCGAAAAAACTCGGCCGACAGGGCGTGAAGGACATGGTGCGCATCTCGGATGCCCGTATGAGCGGTACGGCCTTCGGCACCATCGTCCTGCATATCACGCCGGAATCTGCTGTCGGCGGTCCGCTGGCGCTGGTGCGGACGGGCGATCGCATCCGCCTCGACGTCGCGTCGCGTCGCATCGATCTCCTCATCGACGAGGCCGAGATGGCGGCGCGGCAGGCGGCCCACGCGGCCGAGCCGCCGCACCCTGTCCCGGAGCGGGGCTATGCCAGGCTCTACCACGACAGCGTGACACAGGCCGACGAAGGTTGTGATTTCGGCTTCATGGCACGGCGGCCCGGCGAATAAGCGGCCTCCACAAGCGTCGGGATGCTTGCTGTGGCGCCCCCACCCCTTACCCCTGCCCGCAAGGGGCAGGGGCGCGTTTCACGTGGAGATTTCTGGAAAGCACGCTGGCGTTCCCCAACGCGTCGCGATACCCAACCGTTGACGAACTACGCAACGCCTGCCTCGCCCCTCTTCCTTGCGGGGAGGGGTAGCGCGACGACGCTCTAATCGCCGAACGCTCAACCTTTGTAGGCTTTGACGAGCGCGTCCGTCTGCCGCGCCAGTATCCCGGCATCGATGCCCACGGCAACGAAGGTGAAGCCGGCGGCGATGACATCGCGGCAGTCGGCCTCGGAGGCGGACAGGAAGCCAGCCGCTTTTCCGGCGGCCTTGATGCGCCGGCCGCCCTCGATGATCGCGCTCCAGATCTCCGGTTCACGCCATTTGCCGGCCTTCCCGAAATCAGCGGAGAGGTCGGCCGGGCCGATGAACAGGCCATCGACGCCGTCGATCGCGGCGATGTCCTCGATGGCGTCGAGCCCCCGGCGGGTTTCGACCTGCACCAGAACGCAGATCTCATCGACAGCCCGTCCGAAATAGTCTGGCACGCGGCCATAGCGGTTGGCGCGGCTGAGACCGCTCAATCCGCGGATCCCGTGCGGCGGATAGCGGGTCGCGGCGACCGCCTGTCGCGCTTCCTCCGCCGATTGCACATAAGGAAAGAGCAGGGTGCGGGCACCCATGTCGAGCAGGCGTTTGACCAGGACCGGTTCATTCCAAGGCACGCGGACGATCGGCTCCGCCACGCCGCCCTCCGCCGCACGCAGATGGTGGCCGATATCCGGCAGCTCGTTTGGCGAATGCTCCATGTCGATGAGCAGCCAGTCGAAGCCCGCACCGGCGGCGATTTCCGTCGAAGTCGGGCTTGCTGTCGTGAGCCAGAAGCCGATCAGCGGGTTGCCCGCCTGTAGTCTGGACTTGAAGGAATTCGCGGGGAGATCGGTTCGCATCACGCTGTCCTGTTCGTTTCCTCGTCACGTCGGCGCGCAGGATCAACCGAAAGGCCGGCAGGGGCAAGGGGCGGCTGCCGGCCGCCGCCGAAGTCCGCCATTGCGCGATCACGGCCAACGGGCCTGCTAAACGTCCGCCCTTGCCGCGCTGTGGGGCAGGCAGTGATCGCGCAGGTGATCGGCCAGCAGCAGATAATCGCGTCGCCGGGCGGCGCCGGTGCGCCATACGAGCGCTAGGCTGCGCTTGGCGCGGGCGTCTGCATAGGGCAGAAGTCGCAGGCGTGCGCCGCGGGTCGCGCCCGCCTCCACGGCGATGTCCGGCAGCAGCGTCACGCCCATGCCGAATTCGACCATCTGCACGAGTGTCATGATGCTGGCCGCCCGCACATCGTCTGCCTCTGGCAGGTCGTCGAGGCCTATCGCCGCGATGACGTGCTCGCGCAGGCAATGGCCGGCCTCGAGGAGCAGCAGCCTTTCGCCTTTAAGCTCACCAAACGCGACGGTTTCGCAATTGGCAAAGGGGTGGTCGAGCGGCACCGCGAGATGGAACGGATCATCGCCCAGAATCTCGCATTCCAGCCCTTCGAGGCTGTAGGGCGTGGCAATGAGCGCTGCGTCGAGGCTGCCGGTGCGCAGGGCTTCGAGCAGCGCGCGGGTCAGCCCCTCGCGGACGAAGAGATGCAGCTCCGGATAGGCGTCACGCAGACTGGGAACCACCTTCGGCAGGATGAAGGGCGCGACGGAGGGGATGACGCCGAGACGCAGCGGTGTGGTCAGCGGACGCACCGCTTCCGCCACATGTTCCGGCAACTCCTCCACGAGGCCGATGATCGACTTGGCGCGCCGCGTGACGGCCTCGCCGGCCGGCAGGAGCTGGATCCTTCTGGCGGAGCGGTCCACGAGGTCGGTGCCGAGCTCGGTTTCCAGCGCCCGTATGGCGGCGCTGAGGGTCGACTGGGTTACGCCGACCCGCTCTGCGGCGCGAGAGAAAGACATGGTTTCGGACAGCGCCACGAGGTAGTGCAACTGGCGGAAGCTGACGTTCAACACGCTTTGCCCAATCGAAGTTCAAGGATCTCTCGGCATGCACGCATGCCGGCGTCCGGGGAGACTTGTACCTATCGATATCGCCGATAGTTCGCATTTGCACAATCGGTTTGATTGCACTGCACCGAAGGGGCTATGCCAAAGGCCAGAGGGAATCATGATCGTGCATTCAAGGCCGCGACGTGAACCCCGCATCATCTTTGGACGAGGATTCAAGCATGCTCGGTATCGGCGACAAGCTGCCCACATTCCAAGTTACCGGCGTGAAACCCGGCTTCAACAACCACGAGGAAGGCGGGGTCTCGGCCTTCGAGGCGGTCACCGAAGCAAGCTTCCCGGGCAAGTGGAAGATCATCTTCTTCTACCCGAAGGATTTCACCTTCGTCTGCCCGACAGAGATCGCCGAATTCGCCCGTCTTGCCGATGACTTCGCCGATCGCGACGCGGTTGTTCTCGGTGGCTCCACGGACAACGAATTCGTCAAGCTGGCCTGGCGCCGCGACCACAAGGATCTCAACAAGCTGCCGATCTGGTCGTTCGCCGACACCAACGGCTCGCTCGTTGACGGCCTCGGCGTGCGTTCGCCCGATGGCGTCGCTTATCGCTACACCTTCATCGTCGATCCCGACAATGTCATCCAGCATGTCTATGCGACCAACCTCAACGTCGGCCGCGCCCCCAAGGACACGCTGCGCGTGCTTGACGCGCTGCAGACGGACGAGCTCTGCCCCTGCAACCGCGAGGTTGGCGGCGAGACGCTCAAGGCGGCGTGATTCTGTTGCCGATGTAACGCGTATTGGCGGGCTCCCCTGTGGGGTCCGCCACTTATCTGTCCCGGCCGCGTCGCCGGGATTTTTGTGTCGAGGGTTCCGATGTCGATTGATACGCTCAAGTCCCAGATCCCGGATTTCGCCAAGGATGTCCGCCTCAATCTTTCGTCCATGGGGAGCGACGAAAGCCTGACGCCGGCACAGAAATACGGGCTCTTCGTCGCATGCGGCATCGCCTCGCGGAATGAGGTCGTGCGCAAGGCCCTCGTTGCCGAGGCGGCGGCGCATGTCGACGAGGCGACCGTGACGGCGGCAAAGGCCGCGGCCGCGATCATGGGCATGAACAACGTCTACTATCGCTTCGTGCATCTGGCCGCGAACAAGGACTACAAGACGCTGCCAGCGAAGCTCCGCATGAATGTCATCGGCAATCCGGGTGTGCCGAAGCTCGACTTCGAGCTCTGGTCGCTGGCGGTATCGGCCATCAACGGCTGCGGCATGTGCATCGACGCCCATGAGGACGTGCTGCGCAAGGGAGGCGTGACGACGGAAGCGATCCAGACGGCGGTGCGTTTCGCCGCGATCATCCAGTCGGCGGCGATCGCCGTGGAAGCCGCTGACGTCGCCTGATGTGCCGGCGTCCAAAGGAAGCCGCAAGGGTAGTTGTGAGGAGAGCCTCACGCCCGGTCGGGCGTGAGGCTTGCGGTGTCAGGGCTGCAGTGCGGCGGCGCCGGAGACCGGCTTCGGGTATGGCAGCTTGCTCACAAGCTTGGCGCTTGGCTTGGTCTCCGCGAAGATCGGGGCAAGATCAATCGTGAGATAGTTGAGGCGATTGTCGTAATCGGCAATCATGAGACGGTTGTTCGTTACGTCTTTCAGGACGACCCACTGCGTATAGTCAGAGACCATCTTGCCGTCAGGCATGCGTGACTGCGCGATGCCGATCGGTATGTCCACGTTGTTGAGGATATGCGCGACCGCCTGTGTCGCTTCCGCGGCGGTCTTCGGCTCGGTTATCCCATGCCGCAGCATCGCGGCGCGCACGAAGCGCGATGGCGGCGTGTAGTCGCCGGGCATACCCAAAAGGCCGCCGCCCTGGCCGAGCTCGGTCACGTTCACCGTGCCGACCTGCCGCTCAGGCACCCCCACGGTCGACAGGTTCAAGTAGTTGCGAACATTGTTGAGGTGCCAGTCGTAGGTCGGCGCGTTGGTCAAGACCTTCGCGACATTGTCATGGATCTGCACCTCGCCATTGACGTATTCGACGACCATTCCCGCTCCGCTGCGATCGACGAAGAGGAAGTGAATGGTCGCCGGCGTGGGGCCGGTCGGCAGGCTGTCGTCCGCCCAGACTTGCATGGTCTTGAGCGCGTCGCGCAGCGCATCGACGGTGGCGAAGTTGCCCAGCGCCCAGCTGCCGAATGTCAGGATCGACTGGTAGTCCTTATCCTGCGCGGTCACCGCTTGATACTGTGTGAAGCCCGGAAGAAAATTGCCGCTCATCGACAGGCCCTCGGAATTCTGGCCATCGAGCAATGTCCCGCCCGGGATGATGCCTGCGCTCACGCCCACGACGCTGTAGCGGGTGGTCACGGTCTTTGCGGGCAATCCGGTGTCCTTCGGCGCCGTCAGCGTCAGCTCCGTGCCCTTCGGCTGGCTCACCAGGGTCCATTGCATATCGAATGCCCACTCCATGGTTCGCCCGGCGATGACGCTTTTGTCGGCGGCGACGATATCGACGGCCGTGCATGCAAGTGCGGTATTCATGGCGGCGATCAATGAAAGCGTGGTGGCGACTGAACGGAGCATGTTTTATCCCTTTGGGCCATCTGGCTGGCCACTATTATGCAGCGTAATTGTTAAGTTTAAATCTCGTAGAGTGAAAAATATCATCCGCGTTAAACTTCGGAGACGAATAGCTTACTTGTGCGATCGGAAGGATTTAACGCATCCTTATCTCAAGCTGAGACAGGGAGGAGAGGGCGCGCGCTCAACGAAGGACGTATCGAGCCGTCTTGCCGCTCAGCGCGCTCGTGAGACGGCTAAAGGGTTGGATCGGGCGTTCTGGGCGAACCAGCCGGCGAGTCTGTCGCGCATGGCCGGGTTTGCCTCGATCACGAGCTTGGTGCGGCGGTTGAGGATATCGTCCGGGCTGCGGGCCCATTCATGGGCCACGAGATAGTCCACCTCGCGGGCATAGAGCCCTGAGCCAAGATGCTCGCCGAGATCGGCGAGGGACAGCGCGTCGCCGACAAGCTTCGCCGCGAGTGTCCCGTAACTGTGGACATAGCGGGAGGCGAGATCGGCGGGCAGCCAGGGATGACGGGCGGCAAAGTCACGCGCGAAGGCCTCTATGCTGACGCCTCCGAGGTCGCCGCCGGGCAGGGGGGCGGTTTTCGTCCAGCCGGTGGCCGAGGCGTTGAGAAACGGCGCCAGCTTGTCGAGCGCGTGCTCGGCGAGCCTGCGATAGGTCGTCAGCTTGCCGCCGAAGACCGACAGCAGCGGCGGGGTCCCATCGCTGCCGCCGGAGACGTCGAACACATAGTCGCGCGTGACCGTCGAGGGATTGTTCGCCGATGCATTCTGGTCGGCATCGTCATAGAGCGGCCGCACGCCGGAATAGGTCCACACCACTTCGTCGGGTCGTACCTGGCGCGCGAAGTAGCGGCTGACGGATTCGCAGAGATAGGTGGTCTCGGCGGGGGAGATCGCCGCGACGGCGGGATCGCCGTCATAGGCCACGTCCGTTGTGCCGATGAGCGTATAGGCGCGGTGGTAGGGGATGACGAAGACGATGCGCTCGTCCGGGTTCTGCAGGATATAGGCGTGGTCGCCTTCATAGAGGCGAGGCACGACGATATGGCTGCCTTGGACAAGCCTGAGGTGATCCCGGGAGTTCGCATGCAGGACATGCTGGAGCACATCAGTGACCCAGGGGCCCGCCGCGTTCACGAGCGCGCGGGCCTTTACGGGGCGTGTGCGGCCGTCTTCGTCCGTCAGCGTCGCATGCCACAGCGTGCCCTCGCGGCGGGCGGCGGTGCAGGCGGTGCGGGTCAGGATTTCGGCGCCGCGTTGGGCGGCGTCCATGGCGTTCAGCACCACGAGGCGGGAGTCATCGACGGCGCAATCCGAATAGACGAAACCCTTCGTCAGCTCTGTTCTCAGCGGCGCGCCTTCCGCGCCCTGCCGCAGGTCGATCCCGTGCGAGCCCGGCAGGCGTGAGCGCTTGGCGAGGTGATCGTAGAGAAAAAGGCCGACACGGATCATCCAGGCCGGCCGCAGCGTGGCATTGTGCGGCAGCACGAAACGAAGCGGCCGCACAATATGGGGCGCGATGCCGAGCAACACTTCCCGCTCGGCCAGCGCCTCGCGGACCAGCCGGAATTCATATTGTTCGAGATAGCGCAAGCCGCCGTGGATGAGTTTGCTGGAGGCCGAGGATGTGGCGGAGGCCAAGTCCTCACGTTCGCACAGAATGACCTTCAGGCCACGCCCGACAGCATCGCGGGCGATGCCGACGCCGTTGACGCCACCCCCGATCACCAGCAGGTCGAAGACAACGTCGAGCTCATCTGTCGCTTGCTGCGGGACCACCGTGTCTCCAGCTCGTCATCAGTTCGTGCCCGCACGCTAGGATGCGGGCCAACGGATATCAAACGGAAAAGCAACAGGTTGGCAGAAGCTTCAACCGGCGACGATCTCGATCGGCGCCGCGAGGTCGAAGAAGAGGTTGTCGCGGCCGTCACTGGTCTGGGCCATGACCACCGCGAACTGAGACGGGGCTTCGAGCGCGGTGACACTCCTGTGCCAGACGTTGCGCTTGTAGGTGATGCCTTCCCGCTTCTCGCTGATGAACGCTTTCGTTGACGCGATATCCGGCGAGCCGTCGGCGGCCGTATCGCAGACGATGATCAGGCAACGGCCGCCTTCCGTCGGGAGAAAACTCTGCGCGGAGAACGGATGCCGTTCAAGGCGATCGATCACGACCGGCAACGCATTGGCCGCGTCGATGCGCAGCAAGGCCAGCGAGGGCACAGGTGCGTCAGCTGTGCGATCGAAGGCATCGGGAACGGGCTGCAGCTTGACCTCGCCCTTGTGTACGAGCACTTCGCCATAGGGTGCAAAGGCCTCTGCGGTCAGCGGCACGGCTTTGAAACGTTGCATGGGAGCTCCAAGAGGTGAGAGGCGCTTTTGTAGACCCAAGGAGAAGGGGAGAACAGGGGGCGATTGGGCCGGACTGACGCCCCACCCGACCTCGCGGGCGCGAGGCTGCCCTCCCCTGAGGGGAGGGATCCGCGCGGAGGCGCTGGGAGGGCGGGGCGTCCATCGGGCCAAGGCTCAGGGTGGATGACCGCGGGAAGCTCCCGGCGGCCTCGCCGGAATGACGGCGGAGGTTTACCGCGGCAACCGTCCACGCGCCCTAGAGAACCGAGGCCATGCCCCCGTCCACGAAAATCAGCTGGCCATTCACATAGCTCGATGCCGGCGCTGCGAGATAGACGACGGTGCTGATCAGCTCTTCCGGACGTCCCCAGCGGCGCGCTGGGGTACGCGCCTTGACCCAGGCGTCGAACGTCGGATTGTCGATGAGCGCCTGGTTCATGTCGGTGATCATGTAGCCCGGGCCGATGGCATTGGCCTGGATGCCGTGCTCACCCCATTCGGCCGCCATGCCGCGCGTTAGCATCTTGATGCCGCCCTTGGCGACCGTATAGGGGGTCACGGTGGCGCGGGCGAGTTCGCTGGTGAGTGAGCCGATATTGATGACCTTGCCGCGGCCGCGCGGAATCATGCGCTTGGCCGCCTCGCGCCCGATGATGAAGGCGCTGGTGAGGTTCGTCTCGATGACCTTCCGCCATTCGTCGCTCGCAAGCTCCACCATCGGCTTGCGCAGCTGGATGCCGGCGTTGTTGACGAGGATGTCGACAGCGATCCCCTCCGCGTCGAGCTTGGCGAAGGCGGCCTTGATGGCGTCCTCGTCGGTGACGTCGAAGGGCGCCTCATGCACGGTGAAGCCCTCGGCACGCATTTCGTCGGCGGCGGTTTTCAGGCGCCCGGCATCGACGCCGTTCAGGACGATTGCCGCGCCGGCCTCCGCGAGGCCCTGTGCCATGGCGCGGCCGAGGCCACGCGAGGAGCCGGTGACGAGGGCGGTCTGCCCGGTGAGGTCAAACAGGTTCTTGGCCATGGATGGGTTCCTCAGACGGCCGAGCGGCGGACCGTCAGGTCGGTGCGGTCGAAGACGGCGGGCAGAAGGTCGAGGCCGAGGCCGGGGCCCTCCATCGGATAGACATAGCCGTCCTTGATGGTCGGCGTCACCGTGACGAGCTCCTTGTACCAGCCGGTGTAGAAGGCGCGCACTGATTCCTGGATCAGCGTGTTGGGCTGGCTGAAGGAGGTATGCACCGCCGCCGCGAAGCCGACGGGGCCGATGCAGTCATGCGGGGCGAAGGGGCGATGCCAAGTCTCGGCGAGCGCGGCGATCTTGCGCCCTTCCGTCAGGCCGCCTGACCAGCACAGGTCCACCATCACCACATGGGTGGCGTCGCGATCGAGCATGTCCTTGTAGGGCCAGCGCGAGCCGAGCGTCTCGCTGGCGCAGACCCAGACGTCGGTCGAGCGCGCATATTCACCGAGCGCCTGTGGCGAATTCATGCGGATCGGGTCCTCGAACCACATGGGTTTGTAGGGCTCCAGCGCCTTGGCGATCTGCTTGGCGGTCGGCAGGTTCCACAGGGAGTGAAACTCCACCATGATGTCGATCTTGTCGCCAACCGCCTTGCGGATCTTCTCGAAGGGCTGGGTCGCCTTCTTGAGCTGCGCCGCGGTGATGTAGAGACCCTGGTTCTCGATGGCGGGCGGATCGAACGGCCAGATCTTCATGGCCGTGATGCCATTTTCGAGCAGGTTCTCGGCGAGCGCACCGGCGTCCGTCATGAAGGCTTCGAGGTCTTCGTAGGGACCGGCGGCCTCGCTCTGGCCGAAATTCCAGTTCGAGACGGGCTTGATGTTGTTGGAGCGCACGTAGCCGTAGCCGGCGCAGGTGTTGTAGATGCGAAGCTTGTCGCGGCAGAGGCCGCCGAGCATCTGGTGGACGGGCAGGTTGCAGACCTTGCCGAACAGGTCCCACAGCGCGATGTCGATCGCGGAGGCCGCGCGATACTCGACGCCGGTCGAGGATTGCGCCATCGGCAGATTCACCATGTCGCGGTGGATGGCCTCGATATGGAGGGGATCGCGGCCGAGCAGGCGGCCCGCGAGCGTGTCATGGATATGGGCCTCGACAGCGCCGGCGCCATAGAAGGTTTCGCCGAGCCCGATCAATCCGGAATCCGTGTGGATGCGCACCCAGAGGACATTGGCGAATTCCTCGGTGCGCAAGGTCTCTATCGAGGTGATCTTCATCGGTTGGTTTCCTCCTGAAACATTTTTGTCCCTGCCGAATCGTTTCAATCGATTCTTGACGGAGACGAACCTTGTCTACTGGCTTAGGGGCGGGCCGTTCGGCCAAGAACACGGCCAAGAACACGGCCAACAGTCGTGAGGGTTCGCCATCGCATCGACGTTAGGCCGCGGATCGTAAGGGTGATGCTCGGTGGCATTCGATGCAGGGCGCGCGCGGCGCTGCCGTAGTCCATGCCAACGGGATCAGCCGCGGCCTCATGGGCGCTCTGGACGCTCGGGCCAGCGCGCTCGGATTTGAAAGGGCTGTATTGGAAACGCATTGACACATTGCCGATGATCGCGCCATGCCGTGGCAGGTGCCAGGCCCCTCAGGGCTGAGGCCATAGCCGCCACAGCCTCGCGCCCGATCGAACCACGTCGGTCATGGTTATATTTCCGTTTGTAAAATATTACAACATGTTTTAAAATGCGGTTGCAACGGGGACGAATAACGCCCGTTCCGACCGCATGTCTGCCGGGGGGGGCTTCCGGCAAGTGGTCGTGCAAGCTCAATGAGGGCTCCAGCCGCTTTCTCGCGGCAGGGGAGAATAGGGAAACGCTTGATGGCGCAGACACGCAGCCAGTCCACGCTCACGGTCGCCGAAGCTGCCGAGCCTGCTGCGCCGCGCCGCCGCAACCGGGTCAACTTGTTCGACCTTGCCTATGAGCGACTTGAGGATCTCATCGTCAATTGTGAGCTGAAGCCCGGGCGTTTCCTGGCCATCCAGGATCTCCAGGATATCAGTGGCTTCGGGCGCACGCCGGTTCATCAGGCGGTCAGTCGCCTGGCGGCGGATACGCTGGTTATCGTGCGGCCGCGTCATGGCGTGCAGATCGCTCCGATCGATCTCGCCCGTGAACGTGTGCTGCTGAGGCTGCGTCGTGATCTCGAGCGCTTCGTCATCAGGCTCGCCACCGAAAAGTCGGGACCTTCCCATCGCAATCAGTTGCTGCATCTCGCGCGTGCGCTCCGGGAGCATCGCGACACCCTGACGCTTGGCGAGTTCAACACCTTCGACCGGCGCATCGATCAACTGATTCTGACGGCGGCGGGGGAGCCGTTCCTGGAACATACCCTGCGTCCGCTGCACACGTTGTTCAGGCGGATCGGCTGGATCTTCCACAATGTGATCGCCTCGGACGAAAACCTCAACGCGACCATCGACAGCCATCTCGCCATTCTGGATGCGGTGGCGAGCCGGCAGGTCGAGCGGGCGGTCTCCGCCTCCGATGCCCTGATGGATTTCGTCGACAGCATGTTCGACATCATGGAGCGGGAGGTTGATCCTTCCCTGCTCGACTGCAACCTCGCACCCTTCATTGCTCCTCACTCAACCCGATGAGCCCACAAAAGGGGCAGCAGGGCGCGTCCCCGTCATCTGCCCCAAGTTCGGATCCTGGTCATGCGCATAGTCTTTCATGGTGAAAACGCCGCATCCTTCAGCCACGGTTTCGCTGATCTCGTCGGGACGGCTGACATCACTGTCCTTCCCGATGTCCTCGCGAGCGAGGCCGAGCGCGCCGCTTATGCGGCCGCGGAGGTCGTGGTGGGAACGCGTTACAACAGTTCGCTGCCGCGCCCTGAAGGCTTGCGGCTCTTCCATGTGCCCGGAGCGGGTTACGATGCGGTCGATCTTGCGCTGTTGCCGGCCTCGGCCACTGTCTGCAACTGTTTCGGCCATGAGCAAGCCATTGCCGAATATGTGATGGCGGGAATTCTCGCCCGTCATGTTCCGCTCGCTGACGCCGATGCTAAGCTCCGCAACAAGGACTGGTCCTACTGGGCGGGCGCGCCGGAGCGCGTTCATGACGAACTGGCGGAGAAGACCATCGGCCTCCTCGGCTTTGGTCATATCGGCAAGGCGATTGCCGCACGTGCGAAGGCCTTCGAAATGAAGGTCAACGTCGCCAATCGCTCGCCTGTGCCGACCTCGGCGTCGGTGGACAGGTCCTTCACCCTCGACCGGCTAGACGATTTCTGGGGATCGGCCGACTTCATCGTGGTGTCGGTACCGCTGACCGCCGAAACCACAGGAATTGTCGGCAAGGATGCCTTCGATGCGATGCGTTCTTCTGCTGTCGTCTTCAATGTTGGACGCGGCCCGACGATCGACGAGAAGGCGCTATACGAGGCTTTGCGGGACAACAAGATCGCCGGCGCGGTCATCGATACGTGGTATGTCTATCCCACATCGGATAAGCCCGCGGTGCTGCCGTCAATTCTACCTTTTCATGAATTGCCGAACGTCGTGATGACCCCGCATATGTCCGGCTGGACAAGCGGGACCATTCGCCGGAGACAAAAGACCATTGCCGACAATGTTCTGAGCCGCGTAGCCGGGCGGCCCTGCACAAATGTCGTGCGTGAGGGGGGAGGAAGCTGATCGACAGGTTCGGGACGCATCCCCCGGGATCCAACGAAGAACCCAGGTTGACGAACGACGCGGATCATCCGCGCACAGGGAGAGAATTTATGTTGTCATTCAAGACCTTCAAATATGCGATCGCAGCGCTCGCACTCGGTGTCGCGGCGGTTGGCGCGACGAGCCAGGCCTCCGCGCAGACCGTTCAGGACATCGTGAAGCGCGGCAAGGCGCGCATCGGCGTGCTCATCGGCGCTCCGCCCTACGGCTCCGTCGATGCCCAGGGCAACGCGGTCGGCTACGATGCCGACGTCACGGCGCTCATCGGCAAGTATCTCGGCGTGCCTGTCGAGATCGTGCAACTCACCCCGCCGTCGCGTATCCCGGCGCTTGAATCGGGCAAGGTCGACTTCCTCGTCGCGACGCTCGCCCCGACGCCGGAACGCGCCCGCTCGGTGCTGTTCACGATCCCCTACAGCATGTTCCAGCCCGGCATCTACGCGCACAAGAACGCCAACATCACCAAGTGGGAAGACCTGAAGGGCAAGAAGGTCGGCGTCAATCGCGGCTCGAGCGTCGAGCATGAGCTGACGAGCCGTGAGAAGGACCTGAACCTCCAGATCATGCGCTTCGAGGACGACGCGACCGTCATGATGGCGCTGTTCACCGGCCAGGTCGATGCCATCGCCGGCCCGGATGCCCAGGCCAATGCGGCCATGAAGGCGCGCAATGTCACAGACTACGAGCAGAAGTTCATCTTCGCCCGGCAGCCGAACTCGATGACCGTGCGCAAGGACCAGACCGACCTGCGTGACTGGCTCAACAATGTCATCTATTACATCAAGCTGAACGGCGAGCTCGACGCGGTTTCCCGCAAGTGGGTCGGCACGCCGCTGCCGGAGCTGCCGGTGTTCTAACACCACTGCCATCGACTAAGATTTCCCTGGAGCTGCTTCAGTTCTAGGGGGCACTCCAGCCGACAGGCGTCCGTCCGACATGGCCGCCTGTCGCCCGCACTGCGCGCGTTGATGACGAGAGGCCAGTGGCGAAACGATGCAGTATCAATTCCAATTCAACAGCGTTCTGGCCGAATCCGGCTTCATCATGCAGGGCATCCTGCTGACGATCTATTTGTCAGTCGGCGCAATAGTTCTCGGGTCGATCCTCGCGATCTTGTTCTCGGCGCTGCGCGCCAATGGCCCTCGCTGGGTCGGCACCCTCGTCGACATCTATGTCGAACTGCTGCGCAACACCCCCTTCCTGGTGCAGCTCTTCATCATTTTCTTCGGCCTGCCGTCCATTGGCCTGCGCCTCACGGCCGATCAGGCCGCGCTGCTCGCCATGACGCTCAATCTCGCGGCCTACTCCACCGAGATCATCCGCGCCGGCGTCGATTCGATTCACCGCTCGCAGATCGAGGCGGGCCTTTCGCTTGCTATGACCAAGCGCCAGATTTTCCAGCACGTCATCATCGTGCCGGCGATCGCCAAGGTCTGGCCGGCGCTTTCCAGCCAGTTCGTGCTGATGCTGCTCGCCTCCTCGATCTGCTCCTTCATCTCGGTGCAGGAACTCTCTGGCGTGACCGCCATCATCGAGCAGCGCACCTTCCGCAGCTTCGAAAGCTACATCGTCGCGACGCTTCTTTATCTCGTGCTCGCGCTGACCCTGAAAGTCGGCCTGCTCGGCCTCGGGCGGCTTATCTTCCCGCGCGTGTCCGGGCTCTCCCGTGTGCAGGTGAAGGGAGAAGCGGCATGATCGAGTCCTTTGGCTGGCCCGAATTCATGTTCCTCGTCCGGGCGACCGGCTGGACATTGGTGCTCACGGTCATCGCGTTCTTCTTCGGCAGCATCGTCGGCGGTGCATTCGCGATCATGCGCCTGGCGCAGAACAGTCTCCTGCGCCGGATCGCGGCGGTCTATATCCTCGTGATCCAGTCTGTCCCCGTGCTGATGGTGCTGTTCCTGTCCTACTACGGGCTGTCGCTGGCGGGTTTCGACATTCCACCGCTGATTGCGGCCTCGCTCTCGCTCGGCATCTATGTCAGCGCCTATCTCGCCGAGATCTGGCGCGGATCGATCGAGGCCGTGCCTTTCCAGCAGTGGGAAGCGTCCTCGTCGCTCGCCATGACGCGGGGCCAGCAGTACCGCTACGTGATCCTGCCTCAGGCGCTTCGGATCTCGGTGCCTCCGACGGTCGGGTTTCTCGTGCAGCTGGTCAAGAACACGTCCATCGTGTCGGTGGTCGGCTTCGTCGATCTGGCACGCGCTGGCCAGCTCATCAACAACGCGACGTTCCAGCCGTTTCAGGTCTTTGGCTCGGTGGCGGTGATCTACTTCCTGATCTGCTTCCCGCTGTCGCGTCTCAGCAAACATCTTGAAAAGGTGCTCCATGTCGGCCGTACAAATTGAAAACGTCCATAAGAGCTTCGGGAAACTCGAGGTCCTGAAGGGAGTTTCGCTGGCGGTCGAGGCTGGACAGGTTGTCGCCATCATCGGCCGCAGCGGTTCCGGCAAATCGACGCTGCTGCGTTGCATCAATGGGCTGGAGACGATCCAGTCCGGGCGCATCGAGGTGGTCGGCCACACGGTGACCTATACCGACGAGAAGCTGCGCGAACTGCGTAAGGACGTCGGTATCGTCTTCCAGAGCTACAACCTCTTCCCTCATCTGACGGTGGGCCAGAACATCATGCTGGCGCCGCGCATCACGAAGGGCGTGGCGAAGGAAGCGGCCAAGGCGCAGGCCGAAAAGGTTCTGGCCCAGGTCGGTCTGTCGGAGAAGTTCGACGTTTATCCCGACAATCTGTCCGGTGGCCAGCAGCAGCGCGTCGCGATAGCCCGTTCGCTCGCCATGCAGCCGAAGGTCATGCTGTTCGACGAGGTGACTTCGGCGCTCGATCCCGAGCTCACCGGCGAAGTGCTGATCGTCATGGAGGAACTGGCGCGCGGCGGCATGACGATGCTGCTCGTGACGCATGAAATGAATTTCGCGCGGAGCGTCGCCGACATCACCGTCTTCATGCACCAGGGCAAGGTTTGGGAGATGGGCCCCTCGGAGGAGTTGTTCGCATCGCCCAAGACCCCAGAACTCGCTGCTTTCGTCAAGAGCAGTCTCAAGTGAGTTGAAGCGCCCGCCCCAGCCGGGACACACGACAGAGCCCGCTGCGAGGTCTGCCCGCAGTGGGCTTTTTTGTAGGTCGGGTTCATGAAGGCGCGATCGGTGAGGGAGATCTGTGCGCATCGGGCAAGCACCCGGGGTCGCGCCGGGGCCCTCGATACGACGCGCTCCCGTAGCCGACACGATCAACCTGGATCGTTCTCGTCCCATGCGTCACATACGGCCCGTTTCGACATGGCAGTCCGCGTTTCCGCGCCAATATCTCGCGCAGGGGTTGCCGCAGCCAGCCCGCCCTTTTCGGAAAAATTCTCTATATTACAAGGGTATGGGCTCGAAACATGAATCAATCTACGAGCCGCCAAGCCAGCGTTCGGCCTCCTCCGCCCGACGTAGCCTTGCATCCTGTGCATGATACACGCTATCCGCGCAGTAATTGAGATTCCTTATCTTTTTCAGGGAACAGTGTGGTAAAATGAGGCATTGCATAGAAACGACAAACTTTTGGAGGAGCGCATGGCAACCATCATTTCCGTCACGGAAAAGGCCTCTGGTCATCGTGTCCTGATCAACGCGGACCATATCCTCATGGTTCGGCCGATATCCCATGGCGGCTGCAACGTCTATCTCGACAGCGCCAGCATCCACGCCCCTGATATTCTCACCGTCGCCGATGACATGGACGAGCTCATCCGCCGGTGGAACGGTGATGAGAGGATGCGCGGTGAGCCCGTCGCCGACCCGATCCATACTCCCCACTAGGGCGAGCCAATCCGCCGCCTGGGGATAGGGATGGGGGCTTTGTCCGCCCGCGAACTTGCCTACACTGGTCGGTAAGCTTTGGAAGGGCCTGGGTGCCGCATGTCCATGGCAGGCTGGACGGCTCGTGGGTAATGGCCGCGCGCCATAAAGCCGTCGCATGTCTAAATGTGCCAAGGTCTCCCGGGATGGGAGCGGCCTTAACGGCCCACGCCCGCGAGGAGCGTGTACCCGATAAGAGAGCGTAGCTTTTCTACACTTAAACGGCGGATCGGCTCAGTTTCCGCCCTGAAAAAGGATTGGCGCCGGAAGGGGGGAGCTTCCGGCGCCTCGTAGGCATAGCCTACGACTCCGGCCCGTCGCCCGCCGGGGGAGCGGAGGGCAAACGCGGCGACAGAGCTCGTTGTCGCAACATGCTTGGCAAATAGCAGTTTTTTGGCCAGTTGCGATAAAAAATATCCGGTTTCCCCGCAATTTGCCTGTGAGGAACATTCTTAACACCCGCCTGTGGAAAAATTACGGTATATAATTACCATTCGTCATTCGGGAAAAGTCGGGTGCCATACACTGGAGCTATTATAAAAAAGCTGAAAGGGATCTCTGATCCCAGAATACGACGAGGATGAGGCAATGGCGACAGCCTCTTTCGGTGAGCCGCGAGGAAACCACTGGTCGACGCGCGATGTCATTCGGAGGTGTGATGGCGCGCCTGGGGAAGGACGAAGGGCATCGGCGCGGCCGGGACGGCGCGAATGGCGAGGTTGACCCCAAATGTCTCGGCAAGCAGGCGATCCGTAAGGACATCGGCTGGTGTTCCGCGAGCCACCTGGCGCCCGGATTGCAGCACGATCAGTTCATCCGCATAGGCGGCGGCGAGATTGAGGTCGTGGAGGATCGCGAAGACTCCGGTCCCGTCGGCGGCGAGGTGTCGTGCGATGTCCAGAACGGCGATCTGATGCTCGAGATCGAGGCTGGAGACGGGTTCGTCAAGAAACAGCATCTGGCGCGGCTCGTGCGCTCGCCCAGCCTCCAGCTGGCATAATACCCGCGCGAACTGGACACGCTGCTGTTCTCCCCCCGACAGCGTGGGAAACTGCCGTTCGGCCAGATGCGCCACATCGGCCTGATGAAGCGCCGCAACCACCTTGGCCTCTGCGGCCCGGCCCGTGATGGAGCGACCGGCGCCGTCGAGACCAAGCGCGACGACCTCGTATGCGGTGAAGGGGAAGGCGAGGCTGCCCGATTGCGGCAGAACGGCGCGCTTGGCGGCCAGCTTCCAGTGCGGCAGATCGCCCATGGCGATGCCATCATAGGTGATGATGCCGGTGGAAGGCCGAAGTTCTCCGACGAGGAGACGGAGAAGCGTGGACTTGCCAGCGCCGTTCGGGCCGAGCACGACGGTGATGCGTCCGGGCTGCAGCGCGAGCGAGACATCGTGCAGGATCGTGGTGCGGCGCGTCGTGAATCCGACGCCCCTGGCTTCGACGAGCGGGCTCATGTGACCATTTTCCGGCGGGCGAGCAGCAGCCACAGAAAGAACGGCGCGCCGATCGCGGCGGTCAGGATGCCGATGGGCAGTTCGGCCGGGGAGACGATAAGACGCGCGAGAATGTCCGAAGCGAGTAGCAATGCGGCTCCCAGGAGCGCGCTTGCGGGCAGGAGCACCTTGTGGTTGGCGCCGATCGCGAGCCGCAGCAAATGTGGCACCACGATGCCGACGAAGCCGATGACCCCGGCCGAGGCGACCGCCGCGCCGACGGCCAGAGCCACGACGACGATCACGATGCGCTTGATGCGCTCCACCGGCAGCCCCAGGTGGAAGGCTTCAGCCTCGCCCAGCGAAAGCGCGTTGAGGCTTCGTCCGAGGAACGGGAGCGCGATCGCCAGCGGGATGAAGGCGGGCAGGATCGTCGTAACCTTCGTCCATGTCGCGCCACCCAGGCTGCCGAGGGACCAGAAGGTCAGGTCTCGCAGCTGCTGGTCATTGCTCAGGAAGGTCAGGAGCCCGGTGACCGCCCCGGCCATGGCGCCAAGGGCAACGCCCGCGAGCAGCAGCGTGGCGACGGAGGTTCGACCCGAGCCGGAGGAGAGGACGTAGAGCACATAGGTGAACAGGAGGCCGCCAAGAAAGGCGGCGATCGGGAGCGCCACGAAGGGCAATGTCGCGAAGGGCAGATAGGGCAGGAACCGTTCGCCGAGAACGATGACGATGGCCGCGGCGAGCGCCGCGCCGCTCGAGACCCCGACGAGGCCGGGATCGGCCAGCGGATTGCGGAACAATCCCTGCATCAACGCTCCGCATACGGCGAGCGAGGCGCCGACCATCAGGCCGAGCAAGGTCCGTGGAAGGCGAATGTTGAGGATAACCAGGCTGTCGCGCGCGGCGTTCGCGTCGGCGGGTGAACCGGTCAGGCCGGTCCAGAGCGCGGCGAAGGTTCGGCTGGGCGGGATGGAGACGGCGCCGAGGCCGAGTGACACGATGCTGGTTGCCGCGACGAGCAGCACGAGCAGGGCAAAGACGAAAGCCGTTCGTTGGCGCCGCCGCTGAAGGGCGGCCACGAGCGTCCCGCCGCCATTGTCGGCGAAAGCACGCATGGGCGGTGTGCTCATCGGCCGAAAATCCATCGTCTCGCCATTGGCCTAGCATCCTTCCGCTGCGGAAGTTCGCGATTTCGCACTATCAGTGATGGAGCGATATTCAGAAGCAAAAGGACACGGACAACTCGGTCTCTGGGAAGCGCTTTCGATTCCGAGGTTCGCCCAAGGGCTCTATCAAACCCTCGCGAATTTCGAAATCATGACCCCGCCACCGCTCGAAAGTTCCCTGGCCTCGCGACCCCGCCTGCCTCGCCCCTGGGCCGCGGCGCTCTGGCTTCACCGCCGGGGGGCTACTTCCCGGCCTCGGCAGGCAGATGTTCGCTCGCTGAGAGCGCCCTAACCTGTGGCAGGTCCGGAAAAAAGGCCTGCATCAGATAGGCGACCGCCTCGGGCGAACGGGGCCCGAAGCCGAGCAGCCAATGACCGTCGGCCGTCACGAGACGTCGCCCGGCACCCGCGGGGGTTGCGGAAAGCGCTGCGTTGGCAAACACGGTATCGGGATCGGCGTGCAGGCCCTCGCGTGCCATCATCACGACGATGTCCGGTGCGGCCGTGATGATGGCCTCGTCGGTCATCGCCTTGTAGCCGCTGAAGCCCGCACCGATATTCGTCGCACCGGCCAGGGCGATCATGCCGTCGGCCGCCGTGCCGGTGCCCGCGACGAGCGGCCGGCCGCTCTGCATGGCGAGGACGAAGAGGACCTTGACGGGCTTGGACACCGTTTCCCTTGCCTTGGCGACGGCGGCGAAGCGCTTCTCGACATCGGCCGCCAAAGCGGCCGCCTTGTCCTCCAGGCCGACCGCGCGGCCGATGGCGCGGATCTTCTCGACGACGCCGGCGGCGGTCGGCGTATCGGGGATCGTTACCAGGCGAACGCCGGCCTCTTCGAGCAGCTTGAGGGCCGGAGGTGGCCCGGAGCCGGCCGAGACGAGCACGATATCCGGCGACAACGACAACACGCCTTCCGCTGACAACTGGCGCATGTAGCCGACGTTCGGCTTGTCCTTCAGCGCGGACGGAGGGTAGAGGCTCGTGGTGTCGATCCCCACGATCCGCTCCGCGGCTCCGAGCGCGTAGAGAATTTCCGTCACGGCGCCGCCAACGGCGACGATACGTTTTGGCGATGCGTCCTGCGCGATGACGCCCGTCGATCCTACGGCGATGATCGCCGCGGATAATCCGGCAACCTGCAACAGGGAGCGCCGGGATAGGGGCCGAGCGATGATATCGATCATTTTGTCAGGATCAGTTTGTCGTTGGCGGTGATGCGCAGGCGATAGCGCTCGCCATTATGCACGATGACCAGCTCGCGCTTGTCGCCGAAGAGCTGTTGGGCGTTCACGATCGGCTGATCCGCGGGACGTTTTGCGGAGGCGGGCGGTACTGGCGGAGACGTTTCGTGCGAGCTCATCATATTTGAACTATTCAAATGTGAAACTAATGTCGGGCAGCGCTCAAGTCTCAGTTTAGAAAAAGATTAAACTGAACTTAACGCCAATATTGACACCTCTAAAATAGGTATTTACGAAACGCAAACGTCGCGTGCATCACGCATTCGATTATCTGACGCCAGCCAGCCTCCAGGTCTGCCACGCGGGACCTCGCCAGCCAGCACAAAAAACTCGTACTTTAAGGACGTTGCGATGTTTCGTGCGACCAGGCTGCAGGCTTTGGCTTTCGTATCCCTCTCGGCCATAACGGCGGCGCAAGCCCAGTCGCCAGCGAATCAGCCGGTGACGTCGATGAGCGCGCCGGAAGATGTGATCACGCTCGATGCGATCACCATCACGGCAACGAAGACGGTTGAAACGGTGGTCGATACGCTGGCGGGCGCCAGCGTCGTCACACGCACGGACATGGACCGCTTCCAGGCATCGACGATTTCGGACGCGCTCATCGGCGTGCCCGGCGTCGTTGCGCCGATGGCGGTGAACGATCCCGGCCAATCGATCAACATCCGCGGCATGCAGGACTTTGGCCGCGTGAACGTTCTGGTGGATGGCGCGCGCCAGAACTTCCAGATTTCCGGGCACAATTCCAACGGCACGTTCTATCTCGATCCAGAACTCGTTGGTCAGATCGACGTGGTGCGCGGCCCGGTTTCGACGATCTACGGATCGGGTGCCATCGGCGGTGTCGCCTCGTTCCGCACCCGGTCCATCGATGACCTCCTGAAGCCCGACGAAAAATTCGGCATGGAGCAGAAGATCGGCGTTGGCACGAACGGGGCGGGCTTCCTCAACAGCACGTCGGGTGCGGTGCGCCTCGGCACGAATGCCGACCTGTTCGGCCAGTTCGTCTACCGCAACACCAACACCTACAAGGACGGCAACGGCGACAAGGTCTCCGATACCGGCAGCGAGCTGGTCGCGGGCCTGATGAAGTTTAACATTCGGCCAGCTGACGGGCACCAGATCAGCGCTACGGCTCTGCGCCAGGACTATGACTATACCAACAATGGCACGAGCGGCGCGGGCACGCGCTGGCGAAACGAGGTCGAGACCGGGACCTACACCCTCGGTTATACATTCAGTCGTCCGGACGTGCCGTGGCTCGATCTCAGCATCAAGGGCTACTACACAGAGACCAAACTGCAGCAGACGACGATCTCGCCGAGTTCGACCTATGCTTCACTCGGCGTGATAAACGGGGACAAGCTGTCTGACCGCATCCGGACCCATGGCTTTGACATCAATAACACGTCGCGGTTCTCGACCGGCCCGCTCGACCATGCGTTGACCTACGGTTTTGATAGTTCGTGGGACCGCGTGAAGACCGTCGACAACGCGGGCGGCTACGTGTCGGCGTTGACGCCCTCCGGCAATCGCCGCCTCACGGGCGCGTTCATCCAGGATGAAGTGAAGTACAGCGATTGGCTGCGTGTGCTCGGTGCTTTGCGCTATGACGAGTACAAGCTGAATGGCGGCGGCTACGAGTCTGACGGCAGCCGCGTTTCGCCGAAGTTCACGCTGGGCGTGACACCGGTGAAGGGCATCGAGCTCTACGGCACCTATGCGGAGGGCTACCGCGCGCCGTCGATCACCGAGACTTTGATCGCGGGCACCCATCCGTTCCCCGCCTTCAACATTCTGCCCAACCCTTATCTGAAGCCGGAAGTGGCGCGTAACCTCGAGGCCGGCGTCAACGTGAAGTACAACGACGTCCTGAAGGACGGCGACACCTTCCGCGCCAAGGTCAATGTCTTCCGTAACAAGATCGATGACTACATCGATATGGAAGAGACCGGCTCGCCCTATCTGGTGCCCTTCATTCCAGGCATGCCGTCGAGCGTCTGCAACCGCGCGCCGCAGCTCTGCATGCCGATGTACTCCTACCAGTATGTCAACGTCGCCCGCGCCAAGATCACAGGTCTTGAAGTCGAAGCCGCCTACGACTGGAACTGGGGCTTCATGACCGTGGCCGGCACGATTTTGAATGGCAAGAACGAGATCACGGGTGGTCCGCTCAACAGCGTGTCGCCGGATCGCGTGTCCTCGACCCTCGGCTTCCGTTTCTTCGACGACAAGCTGACCGTCGGCACCCGCCTGACATTGGTCGACAAGACGAAGAAGAACGTCACCAATCCCGAGGGTGGCTATGGCCTGGTCGATCTGTTCGCCTCCTACCAGTACAACGAGGATATTCGCGGCGACGTGGTGATCCAGAACCTCTTCGATCGCCAGTACACGCAATATCTGAACACCGAGGCGAGCCCGGGCTTGACGGCCAAGTTCGCGCTGACGGTACGCTTCGCCAGCAAATAACGCGGGTCTATGCCGGGGATGGAAGGGCGTGCCCTTTCGTCCCGGTGACCCTCACCGGCTGATCTGCCATGCTCTTCGTCGCATAACGGCGGAGAGCTTTTCTTCAATAAAGGACTGAGCCCATGTTTATCGCGATGAACCGCTTCAAGGTTGCCTTCGGCTCTGAGGAAGCTTTCGAGAATGTCTGGCTGTCGCGCGAAACCCATCTGGAAGATCTCCCGGGATTCGTGGAGTTCCATCTTCTTCGCGGTCCGCGCGGCGAGGATCATATACTCTATTCCTCACACACCATTTGGCGCAGCAAGGCCGATTTTGAAGCCTGGACCAAGTCGGAGGCCTTCCGGCTCGCTCACAAGGGCGCAGGCTCGAGCGGCGCGCTTTATGTCGGGCATCCCCAGTTCGAGGGCTTCGAGGTCATCCAGACGGTGAAGCCGAGCGGCGCCGCCGCCTGACAAAACGCCCGATGGCCTCTGATCGTGGTTGCCGATAGGCTGGTCCACGGTGAGTGGTTAGGGAGCGCGGAGTTGTCGGACAGGAACGAAGCAACGCGGTCCGCTTTCCCGGTCGCTGCGATCGTCTACGAAAAGCGCGGCGACGCGGATGATATCCTCGCCGCGCTCGCGACGCGCCTTAGGGAGGCGGGCGTCTCTCTCGCCGGGCTCGTCCAGCACAATCGTCCCGGCGATGGCGCGCAGGTTCCAGCGCGGATGGTCGCGGAGGATTTGGCGAGCGGCCGCCTCATCGGCATCTCGCAACCCCTCGGTGCCGCCTCGGCCGGTTGTCGCCTCGACAGCCAGGCGCTCGCGGAAGCGGCGGCGCTCGCCGCCCGGTCGCTTCCCTCCGCCGCCCTCGTCATTCTCTCAAAATTTGGCAAGGCCGAGGTCGATGGCGGTGGGCTGCGCGCGGAGTTTATCGCCACCCTGACCCACGGCACCCCCCTTGTCACCTCGGTTCCGGCAAGCCGGCTCGCGGACTGGGAGGCCTTTCTCGGCAGCCCGTGGCATCATGCGGGCCATGTCCCCACGGAGGCTGGCGCGCGGAAGGCGTTCCTGGACGCCCTCGTCGCCTGGAGCCTTTCGCAGCTGGAATGGTCGCTTTCCCCGTCGTCCGCCGGAGCAGTCTAGGTGGCAGGCGTCAGCGAAACCCTTCCAACCGCCGGGCTGGTGCTTGCTGGCGGGCGCAGTCGGCGGATGGGCACCGACAAGGCGCAACTCGTCGTGGCCGGCAAGCCATTGCTCGCCCATGTCCTGGAACGCCTCGCCCCGCAATGTGCCGTGGTGGCGGTCAATGCCGGCGACGATGTCGCGCAAGCGACCGGCTTTGGCTACGACATCGTCAAGGATACCGTTCCGGGCCAGATCGGCCCGCTCGCGGGTGTTCTCGCCGGCCTCTCCTGGTGCGCGTCCAACCATCCGGATGCGGCGTGGATGGTGAGCAGCACGGTCGACACGCCTTTCTTACCCCATGATCTGGTGACACGGCTGCATGAGGCGCGCGCGCGCGCCGGCGCCGATATCGCCTGCGCGGCGTCGCATGGTCGAAGCCACCACGCGACAGCGCTCTGGCCGGTCGCGCTCGTGCCAGCGCTGCACGATGCCTTGACGCTCGAAGGAATTCGCGCCGTGGCGGCGTTCACGGATCGCTACCGCATCGCAGTCGTGGAATGGCCATCCGTGCCGGTGGATCCGTTCTTCAACGTGAATACGCCCGCCGATCGCGACGAGGCCGAGCGGCTCGCGGGGCTTGCCGGGTAAAGCGCCTCAGCGTTTCGGCAGATAGTTCGGAGGAAGAGCGGTCAACCGAAGCCGACTTAAGGGCAACGGCGTTCGATCGTGAAAATCAGCGTGTCTCCCTTACGTGCCTGCGAGACCAGGCGATCGCCCTGTTGCTGCAGGAGATGGGGAATGTCGATCGCGGCCATGGGGTCGGTGCAGGTGACAATGAGTTCGGTGCCGATGGCAAGCCGCTGGAGAGCCTTGCGCGTGTGCAGAACGGGCAGGGGGCATTTCAGGCCGCGCAGGTCGAGTTTGATCGCCATCGTGCAAATTCCAGGCGCAGAAGGGTTCGAGCGCGGCTCCCGTCGTCCTCGACCGCTGCTTCCTGCCGGAGGAGCGGCCATAGGTCAAGCTGTCGTGCGTGCGACCGCCCCGCCGCTATGCTATCTCCAACGGGAGACGAAACAAGGCTGACCATGACGCGCCCAATCGACACGACCGGCGAACAGCGGCTCATGCGCATGTCGATCGTCGTGACGCTTGTCGTCGCGTCGATCGGCGTGTTGTTCGGCCTTCTGTCCGGGTCGATGTCGATCCTGTTCGATGGCGTCTTTTCCGCTATCGACGCGGCGATGTCGTTGCTCTCACTCGGTACCATGCGTCTCATCAGCCGCGAGACAAGCCGGCGTTTCCAGTTCGGCTATTGGCACATCGAGCCGATGGTCCTGGCGTTCAACGGCGGCGTTCTCATGCTGCTGTGCTTCTACGCCTTCTTGAACGCTGTCGGCGATATCCTGGCGGGCGGACGGGTGCTCAACTTCGATCTGGCGTTGGTTTACGCGGTCATCGTTGCCATCGCCTGCTTCACCATGGTTTTCGTCGAGCATCGCAAGAACAGGAAGCTGCGGTCGGAATTCATCCGCATCGACACCCAGAGCTGGCTGATGTCCGGCCTGATCACCTTGGCGCTGCTCGTCGCCTTTGTGACGGCGCTGGTGATTGAGGGAACACGGTTCTCGCCCTTCATTCCCTATATCGATCCGTCTGTCCTGGCGGCGCTGACGGCTTGCCTCATCTTTGTGCCGGTCAAGATCATCCGGAACGCGCTTGGCGGCATTTTTCAGATCGCGCCCGCGGGCCTCGACGAGAAGGTCAGGGAGATCGTCGCGGAGGTCGTCGCGCGCAATGGGTTCATCACCTATTCGAGCTATGTCGCGAAGATCGGGCGGGCGCTGTTCGTGGAAATCCACATCGTCGTGCCTAAGGATTTTCCGGTCGGCACCATCGGCACGCTCGATGAAATTCGCAGAGAGATCGGGGACAGTCTCGGCGGCGGTGGGCCACAGCGCTGGCTCACCATCGCCTTCACGACGGACGAGACGTTGATCTGAAAGTGTCGCTCAAGGCCGCAGCGCGATCGCGAGATCCGGGCGGTCGGTTGTGAAAGCCGACACGCCGGCCGCGAAGGCCCGGGAGATCGCCGGCTCGTCATGCGCGGCGAAAACACCGAAGCGAACGCCTTCCTCCGCGCAGATCGCCAGATCGTCGTCCTGCATCTGGGAAACACGCAGGGCGATCTCGCCGACGCCGGCGGCGCGTGCCTTGCGCGCAAGTGCGCGGACATCGCGGCCGTGCGTGGTGAAATACGATTCTTTGACGAGGAAGATCAGCGGCCGTCCGGGCGCCGCGACCGCCAACTCCTTCAAGGTATCGAGGTCGAAGGACGTGAACGTCGTGCGGGCCATGAGGCCGCGCGCGGCAAGCTCCGCCACGACTTCGGCCTCGAGGCCCGGATAGCGGCTGCCGTCCGCGCGATTCTTCAACTCGATCCGCAGCTTGAGCGGGCTTGGGCCGAGAATGTCGAGAACCTCCGCGAAGGTTGGAATGGTCTCGTCATCGGTGCCGATGAGCCGCACCTGCCTCAGCGCGTCCCAGCCCATGTCCGCGATCGCGCCTGTCCCCTCAGCCGTCCGGCCGAGCTTTGGATCGTGATGCACCACAAGCACGCCATCGCTGCTGCGATGAATGTCGAACTCCACGAACTCGACCGGCAGAACGGCCGATTGGTGAAAGGCGAGGCGGCTGTTTTCCGGCCAGCATTGCGCACCGCCGCGGTGCGAGGCGATCTCTGTCATGGATGTCTGTTCCCGACGCTATGGGCTGCTATCACTGTCCCCCTCCTGACCTATCGCTAGTATATGCAACTTTTATTGCGGCTAGATGCATCGCGCAATTAAACTTGCATGTCGCGACGCACTTCGTCTACCGTCACGGTCAGGGGAGGGCCCATGAGCCTGGCGGAGATCATCGCAGCGCAGCAGGACAAGCTGTCGGACGCGGACCGACGGCTGGTCGATGTCTTGCTCGCGGATAAGGCTGCGGGCAGCTTCTTGCCTGCCCATCTCGTCGCCTCGAAAGCCGGCGTTCATGCCTCGACAGCGGGCCGGCTCGCCCGCAAGCTCGGCTTCTCTTCCTATCGGGACATGCGTGGAGCGTTGCAGGATACGATTCTGGCGGATCTCGACGCGTCGGTGCGCGTGCGGCGACGCTTGAAGCGCGCGGAGGGGCATTCGCTGCTCGGGTCCGTGATCGAGGGTGAGATCAGTGCATTGGCCGCGCTGCCGTCCCAGGTCTCTGACGCGGATATCGTGCACGCGGCGCGCTTGCTGCGTGATGCCAACACCATCCTGGCCTTCGGTGAGGGTCATGCCAGCAGTCTTGCCGAGATCTTTGTGCGCAGGCTCGTGCGCTCTGGCTATGGGGCGCGCCATGTCGGCCATGCCGACTGGCAGGCCGCGGACGCGCTCCTGAGCCTGACAGCGCAGGACATCGTCGTGGTCTTCGTCTTCCGGCACGCCAGCCCCGGCGCGTCCCGCGTGGTGAGCTATGCCCAGACCATCGGCGCGACGACACTTCTCGTGACGGACCGTCACGCCGGCATGCCGGTCTGCGACACGCAGCTTGTCGCGGCCCGTGGCAATGAAGGCGAGTTTCATTCGCTTTCGGTGCCGATGGCGATTTGCAACACGCTGATCCTTGAGCTGTCGCGGACAGACCACGGTCGCTCGCTCGCCAAGCTTGCCAAGGTTGATACGCTGCAGCGCATGTTTCGGGAAAGACCTGACTGAATGTGCCGCGCGATGGGCGTAGGCCGAGTATGCAAAAAGCCTCGCTATAGGGGCGGTTGAATGGGAGGAATACAGATGAAATCAAGGCTCTCCATCACGACAGCCTGGGCCGCTCTTGCCGCTGTCCTCGCTGTTCTGCCAAGCCTGTCCGCGACGGCGGCCGAACGCCCGGATGTGACCGTCGCTGTCAATGAGCTGGCGCGCGCGCTCGACCCGGGTGAGCGCACAGGCAATGTGGACGTGCGTGCCTATTACTCGATCTTCGACACGCTCATCCGGCGTGATTTCGCGCATCCGACGGCCGACGGCGGCGCCAATCTCGTGCCGGGCCTGGCGGAGAGCTGGTCCTGGACCTCGCCGACGACCTTCGATGTGAAGCTCAGGCGCGGTGTCCAATGCCACGACGGCAGCCCCTTCAACGCCAACGACGTGCTGGCGACCTTCTCCCCGGATCGCCTATGGGGCGAGAAGCCCTACTATCCCGATGGCCGCGTCTATTTCGGCAACTTTACCGGAGTGGACAAGCTCGACGATTTCACCGTGCGATTTACCGTCGCCCAGCATGACCCGATCATCGCGCATCGTCTGTCGAGCTACATGTCCTTCATCATCTGCGACGAGCCGTGGAACGCCTTCAAGAAGGAGGGTGTCGAGGCCAAGGTCTGGATGGACGAGGCGGCGAAGGCACTGCGCTGGAAGCCGGTCGGCACTGGTCCCTACAAGTTCTCGGAGTATCAGAGAAACGATCGCATCAAGCTCGTCGCCTTTGATGAGTATTACGAGGGGGCGCCCGCCGCAAAGTCGATCACCTTCCGCTCCGTGCCCGAAGTCGCGGCGCGCGTTGCCGGCCTTGTTGCCGGGGACTTCGACATTGCTGTCGAGATCCCGCCTGATCAGTGGGACAGCCTCAAGAAGTACAATGACATCGTGCTGAAGACCGAGCCGCTCGAAAACAGCCACGTGCTTCAGTTCAACACGAACGACCCCGTGCTCTCGGACAAGAAGCTGCGCCATGCGATGAGCCTTGCAATCGACCGCAAGGCGCTCATCGATGCCTTGTGGAAGGGCGAGACTTACGCGCCGAACGGACATCAGCTGCCAAGTTTCGGACCGCTTTATGTCAAGGATAACCCCGGTTACGACTATAATCCCGAACTCGCCAAGAAGCTCGTCGGGGAAAGCTCCTACAAGGGGCAGGAAATTTCCTATCGCCTGATCCCGAATTACTATCTCTATAACGTCGAGGCGGCGCAGATCATCCAGGAGATGTGGCGCGCCGTGGGCATCAATGCCCGGATCGATTTCGTGGAGAGCTTCAACGAGGTGCGCAAGCCTGGCGCGCAGGTCTTCGCCTGGTCGAACACCTATCGTGTGCCGGATCCGACCGGTTCAATTCTCGCCCTCTGGGGGCCGGACACGGACAACCAGAAGAGCTGGAAATTCTATGGGGCAAGCGAGGCTTTCAACACCGCCGCGCGGGAACTGCAGGCGGAGAGCGATGAGGCCAAGCGCAAGGCCATTTTCGCCAAGCTGCTGACCGCGTTCCAGGACGATATGCCGATGACCATGCTGTACAATCCGGTCACGGGCTATGCCATGAAGAAGACGATCAACTGGACGCCCTATAGCCAGTATTACATGGACTTCCGCCCATCGAACTTCTCGATTGCCGCGAAGTGACTGGCATGACCATGGAAGGGCCGCGTGAGGATGGCGGCCCGCTCCTCGCCGTCGAGGATGTCACCGTCGGCTTTCGCACGACGCGGGGCTATGCCGACGTTCTCCATGCGGTGTCCTTCCGTGTGGAGCAAGGTCGGACCACCTGCGTCGTTGGCGAAAGCGGCAGCGGCAAGAGCGTCACCTGCCAGGCCATTCTGGGCCTCCTGCCGCGCAATGGCCGCCTGACCGGCGGACGCATCCTGTTCGGGGGGAGGGATCTCGCGGCCGCTGACGAGGCGACCCTTGAGCGCATTCGCGGACGCGGCATCGGCATGGTCTTCCAGGACCCGCTGGGATCACTCAACCCCCTGCATACTGTCGGGGCGCAGTTGCGCGAGACATTGCGGCTGCACACCGATCTCAGCGAGCCCCAGCGCCAGAAGCGGGCACTGGAACTCCTGGCTATGGTCGGGATTCCGGAGCCTGAGCAGAGGCTTGCGTCCTATGTCCACCAGTTTTCCGGTGGCATGGCGCAGCGCATCATGATCGCCATGGCGCTCGCCTGTGAGCCGCAACTGCTCATCGCCGACGAGCCGACGACGGCCCTCGACGTCACCATCCAGGCGCAGATCCTGGATCTCCTGAACCGCCTCAAGGCTGAACTCGGCATGGCGATCCTGTTCATCACGCATGACCTCGGTGTCGTCGCTGAAATGGCCGATACCGTGGTGGTCATGCGCCACGGCTGTGTGGTCGAGAGTGGGCCGGCGGCGCGCGTGCTCGGGGCGCCGGAAGCGCCCTATACGCAGACGCTTCTCGCCGCCATGCCGCGCCTCGATGTCGCCGCGCCGGTCTATCGCCAGCGGAGCGGAAGATGAGCGATACGCAAGCGGCTAACGCCTCGGATACATTGCTCGCGGTCACACATCTGCGCCGCCATTTCGGTGGGCGGCGGTCGCTGCTGCGGCGCGAGCGTACGATCCGCGCCGTCGAGGATGTATCGTTGACGTTGCGCATCGGCGAGACCCTCGGTCTCGTCGGGGAATCCGGCTGCGGCAAGTCCACGACGGGGCGCATGATCGTCGGGCTCGAGAAGCCGAGCGGCGGCGCCATCACGTTCAAGGGGCGTGACCTGACGCGGCTGACCCCGAAGGACTGGCAGAGCCAGCGGCGTGACGTGCAGATGATCTTCCAGAACCCGCAATCGGCGCTTGATCCGCGCCTGCCCATCGCCCGGCAGATCCGCGAGCCGCTCGATCTTCATGATATCGGCGAGCGGTCGGGGCGCGACGAAGAGGTGGCGCGGCTCATGGCGGCGGTGGCGCTGCCGATCGAATTAGCCGATCGTTACCCCCATCAGATCAGCGGCGGGCAGGCACAGCGCGTCGTGATCGCCCGCGCGCTGGCCATGCGGCCGAGCCTGATCGTCTGTGACGAGCCGGTCTCGGCACTCGATGTGTCCGTGCAGGCAACCGTCACCGATCTCCTCCAGGAACTGCAGGAACGTTTCGATATCGCCTATCTCTTCATCTCCCATGACCTCAGGGTGGTGAAGAAGCTCTCGCATCGGGTCGCGGTGATGTATCTCGGCCAGATCGTCGAGGAAGGCGAAACCGATCCGCTCTATCGACAACCGCTGCATCCCTACACGATGGCGCTTCTCGCGGCCATTCCGGACCTGTCAGCGGTCAAGGGTGAGCCAAGGGCGCGGCTCGTGGGTGATCCGCCCTCACCGGCCAATCCGCCGTCCGGCTGCCATTTCCATACCCGCTGTCCCTATGCGCGGCCGCGCTGCTCCGCGGAGAAGCCGGAGTTGCGTGCAGTCGAGGACCGGCGGGTGCGTTGCCATTTCGCCGAAGATTTCAGGACCGTATCATGACCCGGCCGCTCGCCATCGCGCATCGTGGCTATTCCGCCCGTTACCCCGAAAACACGCTTGAGGCCTATCGCGCGGCCATTGCGGCCGGGGCCGACATCATCGAGACGGATGCGCGTCTTGCCGCCGACGGCGTCGTTGTCGCCTGCCATGATCCCACATTGGCGCGTCTGGCGGGCCGCGCTGATGCGGTGGCCGACCTCCCCAGTGATACGTTGCTCGCTATGCCTTTGCCACGCGGCGCGCTGACGACCCTTGCCGCGGCGCTGGCAACTATCTGCCCGTACCGGCCGGCGCTGATCGATGTGAAGACCCAGGATCTCGCGATCATCGATGCCATCGCGGCAACGGTGGAACGGGCTGGCGTCCGCGAGCGCATCTGGATTGGTGTGCGTGATCACCGCCAGGCGGCCGAGGCGAGCCGTCTTCTGCCAGACGTCAATATCCTCGCCTTTCTGCCCGAAGGCGCGGATGCCGAAGCCTTCGCGCGGGCAGGGGCGCGTGCCTTTCGGGTCTGGGAGGCAGATTTGGGGGGCGACGAGGCCAGGTGCCTCCTCGCGCAGCGGCCGGTGTGGGTGACCGCGGGGGGCGCCCGCACCGGCCGCGACGCGGGCGATATCGGCGCGGCCGACCTCGCGGGCATCGTCGCCCGCGCGCCTGCGGCTGTGCTCGTCAACGATCCGACGCTGCTGAGCGGGCAAACCGCAGCCGGAGCGGCATGATGCTCGGCCGCCATTTTCTCACGAAAGTTGTCCGTGGCATCCTGACCGTCTGGATCATCGTGACATTCACATTCATCGCCTTGAACCTCTCAGGGGATCCGATCGATGCGCTTGTCGGCGATCAGGCTTCGCCCGAGGTCATCGCCCATTATCGCGAGAAGTTCGGCCTCGATCGGCCGCTCTGGCAGCAGTATTTGTCCTATCTCGCAAGCATCGCACAGGGGGATTTCGGCCTGTCGCTGTCTGACCAGCAGCCGGCGGTGGAGCTTATCGCGACGGCACTGCCGCATACGTTGCGGCTAGGCCTGCTCGCCTTTTCCCTCGGGCTCGTGCTCGGCGTCGGTCTCGGCATCGTCGCGGCGCTCAACCGCAACCGGCCGATCGACCGCTTTGTGATGAGCTTCGCCGTGCTCGGCTTCAGCCTGCCCAACTTCTTTCTCGGCATTCTGCTCATTCTCCTGTTCTCGCTCCATTGGCGGCTCTTGCCGAGCTCCGGGGATGCCACGATCTGGCACCTGATCCTGCCGGCTGTCACGCTCGGCACCCATTTTGCCGGCACCTTCGCGCGCTTCACGCGTTCGGCGATGCTGGAGGTGCTCAACAAGCAATATGTGACCGCCGCGCGTGCCAAGGGCGTGCCGCGCCCGCGTCGCGTGCTGTGGCATGCGCTGCCCAATGCAGCGATCCCCATCATCACGATCGTCGGTCTGAAGCTCGGCGATCTCGTCGCGGGTTCGATCATCGTGGAGACCGTATTCGCCGTTCCCGGCGTCGGGCGCCTCCTCGTCAATGCTGTGACGTCCCGTGACTTCGCGCTGGTCCAGGCCATTCTGATCATGGTGTCGATCACCATGATCCTGGCCAACCTTGCCGTCGATGTCATCTACACCTTGATCGACCCCCGCATGCGCGCGGCGCGGGCCGAGAACTGAGCGGGGAGGGTCGAGATGGCATTGTTCTGGCCAACCCGTCGGACTGACACCGCTCCGGTCAAGGCCGAGGCGCGCTACCCCGCTCTGGTCGTCGCCTCGCTGGTCTTCGTGGCGCTGATCTTCATCGTCTTCCTGTTCGCAGACATCCTCGCGCCCTACGACTATCGGACCCAATCCCTGATCAACCGCCTGAAGCCGCCCGTCTTTCTTGGTGGCACCTGGGCGCATGTGCTTGGGACCGACGAGCTTGGACGCGATGTCCTGAGCCGGCTTATTTATGCCATCCGCTTCAGCGTGCTGGTCGCGCTGGGCGGCACGATGATCGGCGCCTTCATCGGCACGCTGCTCGGCTTTCTGGCCGCCCATTTCCGCGGTTGGGTGGAGGAGGCCATCATGATGATGGCCGACGTGCAAGCCTCTTTGCCTTTCATGCTGATCGCGCTGGCGCTGATCGCTCTGTTCGGCGGCAGCTTCACGCTGTTCATCGTCATCATGGGGTTCTATGGCTGGGAGGTCTTCGCGCGTCTCACCCGCGGCGTCGTCATCGCGGCCAATACCCAGGGCTATGCCATGGCTGTCGTGGCGCTCGGCGCGCCCGCCTGGCATGTCTATGCGAGGCACATCCTGCCCAACATCCTGAGCGTGCTGATCGTTCAGTTCACCTTGAACTTTCCGCAGGTCATCCTGCTCGAGACGTCGCTCAGCTTCCTTGGGCTTGGGATCCGTCCACCGTTGACGAGCCTTGGCCAGATGCTTGGCGCCGGCCGCGCCTATCTCATGACCGCCTGGTGGATCGCAATCCTGCCCGGCATGGCAATCTTTCTAACCACGATGTCCATTTCGATCCTCGGAGATTGGGTGCGCGACCGCCTCGATCCGACGCTGAAATCCGGCTGAGGGCTACGAAAGGCAAACGGCTCTGCCAGGCTGGTCAGCTTCCCGGCGGGAGATACGCCGGTCTTGCATCTCGCGCCGCAAAGCAAAGTTGAGGCCGGCGGCGCGTTTTTCGGCTGCATCTCCCTACAAGAAAATGTGATGAGACTCGGATAAGCGTTCTCTCCTTTAAATCGACCTGCGCATCTTGGTCGAAGACGTTGAGCGCTACTAGGGAGGTCGGGATGAGTATGTTAAAGGCATCGGCGCTGGCTTGCGGGCTGTTGATCGGCGCATTCGGCGCCGCCGCGCAAGCGCAGCAGGCGGACATGACATTTTTCGTGACGAGCGCGGGGCCCGGCCAAGGCGCTAATCTCGGTGGTCTCGAAGGCGCGGACCGCCTCTGCCAGACCCTCGCTCAGGCCGTGGGGGCCGGATCTAAGACCTGGCGGGCCTATCTCTCAGCGCAGGCTCTGGATGGCGCGACAGCGGTCAATGCCCGTGATCGCATTGGCCGGGGGCCGTGGCAGAACGTCAAGGGTGTCGTCATTGCCAAGGATGTCGCGGACCTTCACGGCAGCGCCAACAATCTCACGAAGCAGACCGCGCTGACGGAAAAGGGCACGGTCGTCAACGGACGCGGCGACACGCCCAACATCCACGATGTGCTCACGGGCTCCCAGCCGGATGGAACGGCGTTCTCGGCCGGCAACGACATGACCTGCGGCAACTGGACAAAGAGCGGTGCCGATGGCGCGGCGATGGTCGGGCATCACGATCGCATGGGGCTCAACGAGGAACCTCCGGCCAAGTCGTGGAATTCTTCTCATCCCTCGCGTGGCTGCAGCCAGGATGCCTTGAAGACGACAGGCGGGGCCGGGTTGTTCTACTGCTTCGCGGCCAACTGAGCTCCTTTTTGCTGGTCTATACGGAGCATGTTCTTGCGAGCGTCCAGCTTGTCAGCAAGAACATGCTCCGCCAGCCCGACGCTTATGAGCCTGCGGTCCGAAGTCATCATCCCCGCGACGTCAGCGCGAGTAGAAGCCCCTCACGGCAGAGATCAGCCTAATCGTGAACCATGACGCCGGGCCTTTTTTACTCAAGTAGTTCGGTTTCAATCGCGAATCTCTTGTATTATTGACTGGTGAAATTCATAGTTGACAAGCCTGCAGCGGGCTGTGCCGAGCGGTCGGCGATCGCGGCATCCGAGGGGGAGTGCAATGGCGACCTGGGTCTGGAACGGCGGTGCGGGTAACTGGTCCGATCAGTCGAACTGGAAGGCTGAGGGGACCGGTGAGAACGGTCTGCCGCAACCCGGTGACACGGTCGTCATTGCGAGTGGAAATCCTGAGGTCGGTGCCATCACGCTTGAGGACATGACCATCGTCCTCGGCTCCACCGACGGGAGTTCTCCCGCGATATTGACCGCGGATTCGACCATTTTCGCCGCCGGCACCGTCATCATGAACTATGGCGAGACGGCTTTCGCCCGGCTCGAGGTCAATGGCGACGTATCATTGGCGGGTGCTCTTTCGCCTTACGCGAAGGGCGGCATATTGACGGTCAATATCGCCGGTGGCGCGAGCTTCACGAGCACGGGCATCGTCACCAGCGGTGAGGTCGCGGGGATCTCGATCATTGGTGAAGGGACTTTCGTCAACAACAAGTTGCTTTCGGCGGTCGGCGCGGGCCGTCTTGTTCTTGGCGAGGACCTGGTGATCGAAGGGACCGGCCGCATTGCCATCGGTAATGGCGCGGTCGTTACGATCAACGGTGCGGTTCCAGCCACCCAGGAGATCGTGTTCAAGGACAACGGAACCCTTGTTGTCCAGGATCTCGCGAGCTTCAAAGCCGTGATCGCGGCTTTCTCCAGCGGCAACAAGATCGATCTTCCCGAATTGACGGCCAACGAATTCCATTTCGATTCCACGACGGGCATCCTGCAGGTCGAGGAGAATGGCGTCGTCGTCGGCGAGATGACGTTCTCGGGCGTGTCGGGGCCGGGCAAGTTCGAACTCGCCCCGCTCACAGGCGGCGGCACGCTGATCGAGGGCTATGTCCCGTCGACAGTCGTGCCGCCGGAAATCGCCGCGCCTGACCTTTTCCCCACGTTGCCGATCGCGCTGCGCCTCACGCCCGGCGAGACGATCACCCTGGAAGACGCGCTGACCCAGGCCTTCGGCAGTGACTTCAGCGGCTACAAGGAATTCTATATCTACTACACCGGTCAGGAAGCATGGGTCGAAGACCGCTTTTCGTTCTGGGATCCAAAAAATCCGAGCATGAACGAGTGGCTGGTGAACGGCACCTCGATCGGGTCGGGCGACGCCAACCTCACCAGGGTCACGGCGGATCAGCTGTCGTCGGTGGAGCTGAAAGCCGGCAACGTCATCGGTGCGAATGCCACCATTCTCGTGCCGATCGCCTACGACGACAACGGCAACGCGATTGAATACGCCAGTTATAAGCCGATCGTCGTCAATCCGGACCTGATACCTCCGCCGATCTCGGGGCGCGCACCGACACCCGATGATATCGTCGCGATGGCGAAGGCCTATGCCAAAGTCTATTTCAACATCCCGAACACTAATGATTGCTTCAATATCGGCAAGGCAATCGCTGCCTCGGTCGGCGCGGCCCTGCCGGATAACGCCTATAACCTGGATCCGAGCGACAACGCCGACGGCGGCTTCTGGCGCGTGGTCTATCGCGGTGATGAGGGAGAGCCGGTCCTCGACTGGTCGACGCTTGTGAAGCCGGGGGACATCGTCCGCATGGCGTGGCCCGCCGGCGGCGGCCACACGACCACCGTGATCAAGGGCGTCGGGTCTGATGGCCAGATTCTCGTCTATGACAATGATTCCCATGCTCCGGGTTTTGAGGCCATCGGCGAGCATTATGCGGATTACGCGCCAGGCACCCTCGCCACCGGTATCACCATTTTTAGGCTTGCCGAGGATGCGCGCTATCTCATCGCCGCGACGGATCTGACAGAGACGCTGCAAGGCACGATCCATGACGACGACATCCGCCCGAATGGCGGCCTTGACAGCATCACCGGCGGTCCGGGTGACGATCTCGTCCAGGGGCTCACGGCCCAGATGAACGGCATCACCTTCACCGATTTCACCTTTGGCGATACGCTCGGTTTCAACGATCTCGCGACGGCGGGGATCGAGGTCTCCTATGGGCAGAACTCTGGAGAAATCTTCGTCTCCAGCAATGGCGAGGCTGTCGCGGCGATCAAGATCGGCGAGCCGCTCGACGCGCCGATCTTCACGGTCACGGGCGATGGCAAGGGCGGTTCCATCATCGGGGCCGTTTCCGGAACGGATGTCGTGGCGGCCGCTGTCGCACCGCTCTACGCTATCCTTGATCGCCTGCCCGATGCGCCGGGCCTTGATTTCTGGAGGGTCGGCATCGAGTCCGGCCTGCAGCTCGATGACGTCGCAGCCACCTTCCTGGCGAGCGCCGAATTCCAGTCAGAGCACGGCGAGGTCAGCGACGGCGGTTTCGTCGAGTTGCTCTACAACACCTATTTCGATCGTGCTCCGGATGTCGATGGCTATGCCTTCTGGCTGGAGGCCCTTGAAGACGGCGCCATCGATCGCGCGACCCTGCTGGTCGGCTTCACGCAGAGCGCCGAGTACCACGATCTTCATCTGGCCTAGGACGGGCGATCGCCAATACGTCTCCACCGAGCTACTGTCACGAACTATCGCGGACAAGCAATTGAAAGCCGATATCGACCACACGCTCCGTGATCGGCTTGTCTTGCATCCTTGCGAGCAGCAGTTCGGCCGAAAGCATGCCGATCCTGCGGCTCGCGATAGCCACCGTGGTCAAGCTCGGCCGGAGATGCCCGGCGATATCATAATTGCCGAAGCCCGTGATCGCGAGGTCTTGGGGCACCTGGACGCCGAGATCGTTGCAACGCAGCACCGCGCCTGAGGCGAGGACGTCGCTGGTGAAGACGATGGCATCCGTTTTTGGATAATTGGACCGGACGAGGTCAAGTAGCTCCGCGCCCGTCGCCATGATCATCGAATTGCTGGTGGCAGTCGTCACCTGTGGTTCCACGCCTGGAAAGCGCTCCCCATGGGCGTCGAGAAAGCCCTTGAGGCGGTCCTTGGCGCGATGGTCGCCGGGCTTCATGACACCCGCGAAAGTGAGACGCTGGTAGCCTCGATCCGCAAGGTGGTTCACCACCGTTTTCATCGCCGCATGGTTGGAGAAACCCACCACGAGGTCGACCGGGCGAGATGTCAGGCCCCAACTCTCAACGACCGGCACGCCAGCGCGCTTGAGAATATGGGTCGCGTCGCGCGTGTGGTGCGTGCCAATAATGAAGAACCCGTCCGGGCGCCGGCCGCTCAGGCTGCGGATGAGGTCTTCCTCCCGCTGGGCGACATAGTCGGTGTGGCCAAGGAAGACTTGGTAGCCTTCAGGCAAGAGCACATCCGACAGGCCCTGGATCGTTTCGGCAAAGATCGACGTGGATATGGCCGGAATGATCGCCGCGACCGTCATGCTGCGGTTGGATGCCAGATGACTCGCCGCGAAGTTCTGCACGTAATGCGTGTTGCGGACCGCTTCCTGGATCCGCTGCAGCGTCTCGTCACTGACGCTCGACGAATCGCGGAGCGCACGGGACACCGTCTGGGTCGACACCCCCGCGGCCGCCGCGACGTCCGCCATCGTCACAGCCGAGGTGGCGGAGCGGCGGCGCGGAGATCTTGTTTTCTTTGGCACGGTGTCCCTCGGCATGGGGCGACAGTTTCTCCTCAATGATCCTGGCACGAATGGCAATCGCCCATGCCGATGTCAGTCCTGCTTCTCGCAGCCCATCTCTTCCGCAAGCCAGCTTTTTCCTATCCCACGTTACCTCTCGTAGCATCGGCGGGACCGACGACGTTAGCGCTAATATATTTTTCGCGAGTCGGCTTGCATTCTTTTTGCTGATTGTGTTAACGCTAACGTTAGCGGTAACAAGCGATTGCGCATTTGGCGCCCGATAAGGGCTAGTCGCATCGCAATGGGAACGGAAGCGCTGGCTATGGGTGGGCTGACGGGCAAGATTGCCTGGATCACAGGAGGCGGAAGTGGCATCGGTGCGGCCGGTGCCCGGGCGCTTGCCGCCGCTGGCGCGTATGTCGTCATTTCCGGTCGGCGTGAGGAAGCCCTCGCGACCGTGGTCGATGGCATCGTCGCCGCTGGTGGTGCGGCTGCCGCCGCCGTCGTCGATGTCGCCGATGAGGCCAGTGTTCGCGGCGTTGCCGACAGAATTATCGCCGAGCGCGGCGGTATCGACATCCTTGTTGCCAGTGCCGGCGTCAATGTGCCTAATCGCAGCTTCGCGTCGCTCGATCCGGCGACCTGGAAAACGCTGATCGATGTCAATCTGAACGGAACGATGCATGCCATCCAATCCGTGCTCCCGGGAATGCGGGCGCGGCGCGACGGGCTCGTGATCATCGTCTCGTCGTGGGTCGGCCGGCATCCGGTCCTTCTCGGCGGTCCCGGATACAATTCGGCCAAGCAGGCGGTGGTGACGCTCAGCCATTCCCTCAACATGGAAGAGTGCGGCAACGGCATTCGCTCCAGCGTCATCATGCCTGGCGAGGTCGCGACGGACCTCATCATGAAGCGCCCTGTGCCGCCCCTGCCGGAGGAACTGGAACGGCTTCTGCGGCCGGACGACGTGGGGCAGATGATCCGCGTGGTGGCCGAGATGCCTCCGCGGGTTTGCGTCAACGAAGTGCTCATTAGTCCGACCTGGAACCGCAACTTCATCGCGGCGAACTGACGGCGGGACCCGGGGCTGTATCGCCGCCGGGCCCGGAGGAGTGATCCGGTTCAAAAGAGATCGCTCCGGTCAACGACTTGAAATGCCCGCGGCCCACGACGGCGACCGGCTCAGTATGGATGCCGCGTGCTTTCGGCTGCTCGTGCGGGTCTTCGCGGCGCCCTCGCGGCCGTGGAGCGCGGGCGCATCCATGATCGCGGCGGGTGCCTGTGCGGCAACCGCTGCCCTCGACTGCACCACAGGATAGATCAGGTTATGACAAGCAAGCGTAACGTACTCAGCGGCTACCGCGTTCTTGATTGTTCGATCGCCATGGCAGGGCCTCTCGCGGCGCAACGTCTTGGCGATCTCGGGGCGGATGTGGTCAAGGTGGAGCCGGTTGCTGGCGAGTGGCAGCGCCATGTCTCCGCCGGTGGCGCCGGCGGCAATCGCATCAATGTTTCGTTTCTGTCGCTGAACCGCAACAAGCGCTCATTGTCGGTGAACCTGAAGGATCCGGCGGGCAAGGCGCTGCTGCTCGATCTCGTCAAGACGGCGGATGTTTTTCTGCAGAATTACCGTCCCGGTGTCGCCAAGCGTCTGGGTGTCGATTACGAAACCCTCTCGGCGATCAATCCGGGCCTCGTCTATGTCTCGATGTCCGGCTATGGCGAGAGCGGGCCTTATATCAACCATCCTGGCCAGGACCTCATCCTCCAGGGGCTTTCCGGGGCTATGCTGTCGGCCGGGCGGGACGGCGAGGCGCCGACGCCTGCCGGCCAGTATCTCGTTGACGCCGTCACGGCCTACACGGCCTTCGAGGGTGTGCTCGCGGCGCTTCTCCATCGCGAACGCACGGGGGAGGGACAGCTCGTCCAGGTCAATATGCTGGACGCCATCACGACCCTGCAGATGCAGGAGCTGTCCGTCTATACGGTCGCCGGCAAGCCCCAGAAGCGTTCCAGCGAGCCGCATGCCCATGTCTATATCCGTTCGCCCTATGGCGCCTTCGCGACGAGCGACGGCTTCATCATCCTTGCCTTCCCGCCCCTGAAGCGGCTTGGCGAGTTGATCGGCGAGCCAGCGTTCCTGGATATGAATGATGAGGTCGACAGTTGGGCGCGGCGCGATGAGATCTTTGCCAAGACCCGCGCGAAGCTGACGGAGCGAACCAGCGCCGAGTGGCTGGAGCTCTTCCGCGCCAACGACATCTGGTGCGGGCCGGTCTATGGCTACGAGGATTTGCTGAAGGACCCCCAGATCGCCCATAACGGGACCTTCGTCACCTATGATCACCCGACCGAGGGCCGGGTCACCACGCCGGGCTTCCCCATCAAGTTCTCCAAGACCCCGTCCAGCGTCGAACGTGGCGCGCCGCTTGCTGGTGAACATACCCGCGAGGTTCTCGCGGAAGCGGGCTATGCGCCTGAGAAGATCAATGAACTCGTGGCCTCCGGCGTCGTCGGCGAGGCGGAGACCGCGTGATGCGCTACCGCGCCCTCACATGGGATCACCCCCGCGGCTACAACGCACTTGCTGCGGCGGCAGCCGGGCTCGACGAGGCCAGAGACGGCCTCGCCATCGACTGGGACAAGCAGCCGCTGGAGGGCTTCGAGGAGCATCCCATCGAGGATCTCTGCGCACGTTATGACCTCGTGGTGATGGATCATCCGCATGTCGGTGAGGCGGTGACGCGGGGATGCCTGCGCCCGCTGGAGGAGGTGTTCACGGCTGATGAGGTTGCCGCCTGGGGGCGCGACAGCATCGGCCCGAGCCTGGCCAGCTACCGTTTCGGCGGTGTGCATTGGGCGCTGCCGCTCGATGCCGCCACCCAGGTGATGGCGTTGCGCGCTGATCTCCTCGACCAAGACGTTCCCCAAACCTGGCAGAACGTGCTCGATCTCTCCCTGCGCAAGCCGGTCGCACTCTCGCTCGCCGGTCCGCACGCCTGCCTCAGTTTCCTCTCGATTGGGGCGGCGCTCGGGGAGCCACCCGCCGTCACGAACGCGGACGTCCTGATATCCGAGGCGGTCGGCCTCGACGTGCTCGCCATCATGGCCGAACTCGATGGCCGGATGCCGGAGGGGACACGCGCGAAGAACCCGATCGGCATTCTTGAGCATATGGCACGTCACGAGGATGTCGTGCTGTGCCCGCTCGTCTATGGCTACGTCAACTATGCCGCGCCTGCGGAAGGGCAGGGCAGGCCGATCACCTTTGCCAATGCCCCGCGTGCGGAGGTGGGCGGTCGTCCGGGCTCGACCCTGGGCGGCACCGGGATCGGCTTGTCGCGGCGCTGCGAAATCACTCCGCAGTTGCTCGATCATTTGCGCTGGCTGTTGGGTGCCGAGGCTCAGCGCGGCTTCATTCCCCATCACGATGGCCAGCCTAGCCGGCGCGATGCCTGGCATGATGACGGCGTGAATGGCCGTTGGGGCGAGTTCTACGCCAATACGGCCGAGACGCTGGAGGCGGCCTATGTCCGCCCGCGCCATGACGGCTATATCGCCTTCCAGACGGACGCTTCGGAGATGCTGCGCCAGGCCCTTGCCATGCGCAGTTCGCATCGAGACGTCCTTGCCCGTCTCCAGGATCGATATGCTCACAGCCGCCGGACGGGCGGCGAGCGATAGACTTTGCAGGATTGAACGATGACAGAAGAAATCGGCTTCACGATCGACGGCTTCGTTGCCACGATCACCCTGAACCGCCCGGCGAAGCTCAATGCGGTGACGCCCGAAATGGCTTCGGCCCTGGTTGCCGCCGTCAAGCGCTGCAATGACGACGACGCCATTCGCTGCGTCGTGCTGACGGGCGCTGGTCCGAAGTCGTTCTCCTGCGGCTCGGACATCCGCGAACTCGACCGTTACGACACCGCCTGGAACTTCCGTAATCGCGAGGACTATTGCGACGCCATCCGCAATTTGCGTAAGCCGTCGATCGCCGCGGTGAACGGCTATGCCTTCGGCGGCGGACTCGAGACTGCCATGAGTTGCGATATTCGCATCGCTTCCGACAACGCGCAATTCGGCGCGCCGGAGATCAAGCTCGGGTGGATCGGCGGCGGCGGGGTCGCTGCCTTTCTTTCGCATAGCATCGGCTCTTCCAACGCGGCCATGATGATCCTGACGGGGGATCCGATCGACGCGGCGAGGGCGCTCGCCTGGGGGCTCGTCAGCGAAGTCGTGCCGCAGGACGCATTGCTGGCACGCGCCCAGGAGCTCGCTGGGATCATCGCCAGCCGGGCGCCGGTTGCGGCAGAGACCGCGAAGATGAATCTGGCGGCCGCTCATGCGTTGCCGATCACGCAGGCCATCGCCTATGAACGCGATCTCCAGACCATCTGCTTCGCCACTGAGGATGCCGCCGAGGGGCGGGCTGCCTTCAAGGAGAAGCGCCAGCCGGTCTTCCGGCGCAGGTAGGATGTATTTCCGCCGTATGGGGGACAATCAGAACAATAACATTTCACCTTGACCATAAGATATCGCCACTAGAAGAACATCTCGGGAGATGACGTCGATGAAAATGCGCAAAATATTGTCTGGGTCCTTCGCGACAGCAGTCGCAGGGACGATGCTTTTTGCTGCGACGGGAGCCTATGCTCAGTCGGGAAAGACCGTGGTCACTTTTGCCGCTTCGCATTTCGCTGAAGTGGGGCGGGGCGACAGGCTGAAAGCTTGGGTCGAAAAGTTCAACGCGGCGAACCCGGACATCGAAGTCAAACCGGTCACCATTCCTTTCTCGTCCTTTGCCTCCACGATCTTCACCCAGCTCGGCGGCAAGGGCGGCCCGGATCTCATCCGTTTCGACCTGCCTGAGTTCTATGCGGCGGCCGCCTCCAATTCCGTGCTCCCATGGGATGGCGTCATCAACGACGCCGACTATAAGTTCACCAGCGCCGACAGCTATCTGAAGATCAACGGAAAGCGCTATGGCGTCGCCTTCGATACCGCGAATTACGCGATGATCTATAATGCGGCGCTGCTTCCGGACGGCAAGCCGCCCAAGACTTTTGACGAGTTCCTCGCCGCCGCCAAGGCCGCGACCAAGGATGGCAATTACGGTTTTGCCTATCGCGCCACCATGGCCGAGCGCGGCGGTGTCTGGTATGACGTCACCAACTTCGTCTACGGTTTCGGTGGCCGCTGGTCGAAGCCCGATGGCACGCCGACCTTCAACAGCCCCGAGGTCGTCGCGGGCATCGCCGCCTACAAGCAGGTCTACGATGCCGGTATCACGCCCAAGGGCACGGATGCCGCCACCTATCGCCGCATGTTCTGGGAAGGCAAGATCGCAACCGTTGTCGACAACGGCGGCGTCGCGACGATCCTGACATCCCAGGGCAAGGCGCATCCCATCAGCGCGGCCCACTCTCCCTTCCCGCATCGGCAGCAGGGCATGATCCTCGCGCCCATCACCATCAATGCCAACACAAAGGTGAAAGACGCAGCGGCGAAGTTCCTGCGGTGGATGCTGGAGCCCAAGAACCAGCAGGAGCTGCAGACCCTGCTCGGAGCGGTCAACGTCGCCACGATCGTCGAGCGCACGCCCGAGGAGCTCAAGGAGATGCCTTGGCTGAAGGCCTATGACGAGCAGACGCCTTATAGCGTTCCGGCTCTGCCGCAGGGCCTCGAGGTCAAGTCGCCCGAGATCCAGCAGATCGTCGTGCAGCAGCTTCTCAAGGTTCTGCAGGGCGGTGTTGCTCCGCAGGTGGCGATGGATGAGGCGCAGCGCCTCGTGCAAACCCGCGTGCTCGGCCAGTAACCCCCGGTGCCTCGACGTCGGCCCTCTTGAACAAAGAGGACCGCCACGGTTCATCACCGATTGCAATTGTTCTGGATGGCGGCGGCGCGTTGAGCGCTGCCGCCTCTCACCATCCCGTACCCGGATTTGCGCCATGACCAGACCGCCCTCGCACGACGCGGCGATTGCCGCCCGCAAAACGGACCCGAGCCGATGGCTGCCGATGGTCTTCATCGCGCCGGTCACGCTGTATTTGCTGGCGTTCCAGTTCTACCCGCTCCTGCAGCAATTCTTCCTGAGCGTGACCTCGACCTCGTTGCTCAATCCCGGCAGCAGCACCTTCGTCGGGGCTGACAACTACCGGGAATTGCTGACGGATCCGGAATTCGGCCAGTCCTTGCGGGTAACGGTCGTCTACACCGTCATCTGCGTTGTGGGATCCATTTTCCTCGGTCTTATGGCGGCGCTTCTGCTTGATCGCCCATTCCGCGGGCGCGGCCTGGCTCGCGCGCTGGTCACGGTCCCATGGGCCGCACCGCCCGTGGCGGCCGCGCTGATCTTCACCTGGATGTACAATGCGCAATACGGCCTCTTCAGCCGGCTGGCGCAGTTCTTCGGTTTCGCCTCGGGGGGCGTGAACTGGCTGGACGAGCCGTCGATGGCCCTGCCGGCGATCCTGATCACCACGCTCTGGCAGATCTTTCCCTTCTCGGCGGTCGTTATCCTCGCCGCGCTTCAGGGTGTTCCATCGGAATTGCGCGAAGCGGCCGTCATCGATGGCGCGGATCGCTTCAGCGTTTTCAAGGCGGTCGTCTGGCCGACGATCCGTCCCACGGTGACCCTGCTGACGCTCCTTATCACGGTCTGGTCGCTCCGGCGTTTCGACGTGATCTGGCTGATGACGCAAGGCGGCCCCCTCGGTGAGACCAATACGCTCGTCATCGATCTCTACCGGCGCGCCTTCGTCTATCTCGATCTCGGCAAGGCTGCGGCGGTCGGCGTGATCGGCCTCGTCATCGCGGTTCTCGTGACCGTCGTCTATTTCTGGGTTTCGCAGCGCACTGAAGCTGCGACCGGCAAGCGGTGAGCTCCAGCATGGCGCGTTTCCATCCCTTTCATGCCGCGGCTGTCCTTGCTGTTCTGGGTGTCGCTGTCTTCCCGCTGTATTGGATGTTCGTCACCTCGCTGACGCCGTCCGATCAGCTCTTCGCCGATCGGCCCCAGCTGCTGCCCTCTCTGGCGCAACTGCCGACCTATATCGAAGCCTGGAGCGGCACATCACTGAGGCACTGGCTGTTCAACAGCATCATCGTGGCTGTGGGCACAACGGCGCTCAGCATCGTGCTCGCCATCCTGCCGGCCTATGCGCTCTCGCGCATGGATTTCAAGGGCAAGCTCCTGTTCGGCTTCGCGCTGTTTCTGACGCAGATGCTGCCGGAAGCGATGCTGGTGGTGCCGCTCTACGACATCTTCACGAAGCTCTCGCTGCTCAACACCTTGCTCGGGTTGATCCTGGCCAATGCCGCCTTCACGGTTCCGGTCGTCACCTGGATCCTGAAGGGCGCGATCGACGCGGTTCCCTACGAGATCGAGGAGGCGGCCCGTATCGACGGCTGTTCGCGCATCGGGATCGTGCTTGCCGTCGTCGTACCCCTGATCGCGCCAACTCTGGCCGCAGCTGCCGTCATCGCCTTCTTCCATGGCTGGAACGAATATGTCTTCGCGCAGACTTTCATCAGCGACGACCAGTGGCGTACCGCATCCGTCGGCCTGGCGAGCTTCATAGGCGAGCTCAGCACGCCGGTTCACACGGTGATGGCGGTCGGCTTCATTTACACGGTTCCCGCCGTTGTCTTCTATCTCTTCGTCCAGCGCTACGTGGTCGCCGGCATGACGTCGGGCGGTGTCAAGGGTTGATAGACGCCGTGAAAATCACGAACGGACAGTATTCTCCAAGGGGACGCGCATGTCGCTTAAGTTGAACAACATCACCAAATCCTTCCAGGATGTAAAGGTGATCGATGGTGTCGATATCGATGTCGGCGACAACGAATTCCTTGTCTTGCTGGGGCCTTCCGGCTGCGGAAAATCAACGATCCTTCGCATGATCGCGGGGCTCGAGACAGTCAGCGGCGGCAGTATCCATCTTGGCGGGCGTCGCGTCGATGAATTGCCGCCGAGCGAACGCGACATGGCCTTCGTCTTCCAGTCCTACGCGCTCTATCCGCATATGACGGTGCGCCGGAACATCGCCTTTCCGCTGATCATGCGGCAATTCCGCTGGTGGTATCACCTGCCGGTCGTCGGCGGATACTTCAAGCGCCGCATTGAGAACTCACCGGAGGTGCGCGAGAAGGTCGAGCGTACGGCCGACATGCTGGCCTTGACGAAGATGCTCGATCGCTATCCACGCACGCTCTCCGGTGGGCAGAGACAGCGCGTGGCGTTGGGGCGCGCGATGGTGCGCCAGCCGTCGGCCTTCCTCATGGATGAGCCGTTGTCTAACCTCGATGCCAAGTTGCGCACCGCCATGCGCGCCGAGATCACGCAGCTGCATCGCGATGTCGGCGGCAATTTTGTCTATGTCACGCACGATCAGATCGAGGCGATGACCATGGGCACACGCATTGCCCTCCTGCGCGATGGTAAGTTGCAGCAATTCGGCACACCGCGTGAGATCTATGAGCGCCCGGCGAATACGTACGTCGCCCGCTTCATCGGCACCCCGCCGATGAACCTGATAGACGGCACGAGCGAGGGTCGCGCGATCCGGATCGGTTCGGCGCTTCTGCCCGTGCCGGATAGCGCGGAGCTGCCCGCCGGGAACGGGATCAAGGTCTGGTTGGGCGTGCGCCCTGGAACGTTGAAGCTGCAGGCCGGCGCCGGGCCGGCCAACGGCGCGTCCCTGACCGGGCGGGTCGCCCTCATCGAGCATATCGGTGCCGAGTCACTCGTGTCAGTTGCGCTTGATGGCGTGCAGACAGCCCACGACGACGAAGGCCGCCACGGTGACAAGGTCATGGCTGCGCTTCCAGGCTACACCGATCTTGGCCTCGGAGACGCCGTGACAGTTACATGCGACCTCAGCGACTTCTCGCTCTTCGCCCATGACAGTGGCCGCCGCGTCGGCGGCTCGGGGGTTGCGAAGCTCTGATCCTTCCGTTTCTCCCTGACTTCCGGCGGCCCTGCACAGCGCGGTCGCCATTTTTTTTGTCGCGGGGAGAAGACGGCAGGGGCAGCATCCAGGGGCTTCACGGGGCGGGGCCCTCACGGCATTGTGGGCTCGGGCTCACGCAGCAACGCGCCAAACGCATCGATGAGCGCTTCGGCCGGACCGCGGTGCCCGATGATGCCGACCTCCCGTCCGTAGCGGCCATCGTCGACGGGGCCGATATCAAGCGCACGGCCGACCGGCGGTACGATGCCCCAGTCGGGCAGCAAGGAGACGCCGAGACCCTCCGCCGCCAGGATGACGATGGTCTCCGGCGCGTCGAGCTCGAAGAGTTCCCGCAATTCGAGTTTCCGATCCGCCAGGAACCGGCTGACGATCTGGCCGGTCCAGGCGTTGCGATCCATGCGGATGAAAGGCGCGCCACGCAGGCGGGCGGCAATGCTCAGACCGGGGTCGCTCGGCGGTCCGACGAACACGAGCGGTTCGTTGCGCACACTCTGCCATGAGAGCGTCTTCGGCAGCTTGAAGGGCGGGCGCACCGCCAGGGCGCAGTCGATCTCGCCATAGTCGAGCATCGTGAGAAGTCCCGCTGATGTGCCTGGCACCACCTTCATTTCGATGTCAGGATGCTCGTCGGCCAGACGCTGCAGGGCACGCGGCATGAGCGATATCAGGGCAGTGGAGATCGCCCCGACGCGCAACCGGCCACGCAGCGACCCCGCTTGTGCGACCTGATGGAGGTCGTCGGCCTGGGCAACGATCTGACGCGCGCTGCCGAGCACGGCTTGGCCGGCTTCTGTCAAAGCGATGCCCTGGCCACGGCGCACCGTCAAAGTCGCGTCCAGGGTTTTCTCAAGGGCGCGGATCTGCTCGGCCACGGAGGCATTGGCCAGCCCCAGATGGCGCGCCGCCGCCGCCAGCGACCCTTTGTCCGCGACAACGCAGAAGGTGCGGAGAAAGCGAATGTTCATTGTCGTCCCGTGTTCAGGCCGCCACGCGTCAGGAGATCACAGATATGACGGAAAATCCGTCATTTGAATACGGAAGTCCTGCGGTTCCTCCGATCGCTGGGGTTGTGTATCGAGCAAGATAGAGAAGGAGACATCGGCCATGAAACTCGAGGCATCCGCAAAGGGGCTCTTCCCCATCGCCCCGACCCCGTTCAGCCCCGAGGGGGCGATCGATTTCAACTCGATCGACAAGCTGACGGATTTCTACCTGGAATGCGGCAGCACGGGCATGACCGTGCTGGGCGTGATGGGCGAGGCACCCAAGCTCGATGGCGCGGAGGCGATCGACGTCGCCAAGCGCTTTATCAAGCGCGCGCCCCAGTTGCCGGTAATCGTCGGCGTTTCCGCGCCGGGCTTCGCGGCCATGCGCAGGCTGAGCCTCGCGGCGATGGACGCGGGCGCGGCCGGTGTCATGATCGCCCCTCCCAACACGCTGCGTACGGACGATCAGATCGTCACTTACTACAGCCAGGCCGTCGAGGCGATCGGCTCGGACATCCCGTTCTGCATCCAGGACTTTCCGCTGACCTTCACGGTGGTCATGACGCCGGGCGTCATCCGCCGGATCATCACGGACAATCCCTCCTGCGTGATGCTGAAGCACGAGGATTGGCCGGGCCTGGAGAAAATCTCGACGCTGCGGAAGTGGGAGGCGGAGGGCTCCCTGCGTCACGTCTCCATCCTCTGCGGCAACGGCGGCCTGTTCCTCGATTTCGAGACCGAGCGCGGGGCCGACGGCGCCATGACCGGCTATGCTTTCCCGGATATGCTGGCCGATCTCGTGCGCCTGACAGCGGCCGGGGAACGTGATGCGGCGCACGATCTCTTCGACGCGCATCTGCCGCTTCTGCGCTATGAGCAGCAGCCAGGCGTCGGCCTGGCGATCCGCAAATATCTGATGGCACGCCGTGGCCTCATCGCGTCAGATGCGCAACGCGCTCCCGCCGGCGGCATGTCCGCCACGGCCAAGTCCGAGGTCGAATATCTGCTGGCGCGTCTCGCCGCCAAGGACAAGCGCGCGGCTGTCGCCTGAGCCAGAGGAGCATTGCATGGATCTCGGTATTAAGGGGCGCCCGGCGCTCGTTTTGGGCGGGGGCGGTGGCCTCGGCCGCGCGAGCGCGATAGCGCTGGCGCGTGAGGGAGCCCTGGTGGCGATCGCGGATATCGATCCCGCCGCCGTGAAGGCTTCCTGCGAGGCTGTGGAAGCCGTTGGCGGCAGGGCGCATGGCATCGTGTGGGATCTCGCGGATATCGCCGCCATCGACGCCCATGTCACGGAGGTGGAGAAGGCGTTCGGCCCGGTGCAGATCCTGGTGAGCTACACCGGTGGCCCGCCGCCGACGCTGGTGTCAGGACAGAGCGCCGATGCCTGGCGCAAGTTCTTCGACATGATGGTGGTGTCTGTGATCGGTGTGGCGGACCGGGTTGTCCCAGGCATGCGCGCCGTCAAATGGGGACGCATCGTCACCAGCACGTCTTCGGGTGTCGTCGCGCCGATTCCCAACCTCGGCCTGTCCAATGCGCTCAGGCTCTCGCTCGTCGGCTGGTCGAAGACGCTGGCCCGGGAAGTGGCGAAGGACGGTATCACGACGAACATCATAGTCCCTGGCCGCATCGCGACAGACCGCATCCGCTTCCTCGACGAGGCCAAGGCAAAGCGCGAGAACCGTTCGGTTGACGCGGTCGCGGCCGAAAGCGTCGGCACCATACCGGCGGGGCGCTACGGCAACCCGGAGGAATATGCAGATGCCGTCGCCTTCCTCGCAAGCGACCGCGCGTCCTACATCACCGGCACCGTGATGCGAGTGGACGGCGGCCTGATCGGCAGCGTCTGAGCAGGCACGATCGCTTCATCATATGTGCCGCGACGCGTGCAGCGCCCGGCGATGTTCTAACCGGGGAGGGGGGCGAACCTCCTCCCCGACTTGCTTATCTGAGCCTTGTTTACCCCGGTCTCGAAGGACGCTACTGGCGCGCGTCGAAGATCATGTTGAATGGCGTTTCCACGGCCACTTTCACATGGTTGAAGCCACCCTCCTTCATCACCTCGCCCAAGCGCTTCCGGCCGGCTTGCGCGCCGAGCGCGAGCCCAACTTCCTGCGCCATGGATGCTGGCGTGCACACCATGGTCGAGGCCGCATAGAAAATCCGCCCCACTGGGTTCAGATTATCGGCGATGCTGTCGCCGGCCTGCGGCTCCACGACCATCCAGACGCCGTCGCGCTTGAGCTCTTTCCTGACATGGGCGGCCGCGCCGGCCGGGTCTCCCATGTCATGCAGGCAATCGAAGAAGCAGACAAGATCATAGGGCCCGCCCGTAAAATCCTTCGCCGTGGCGCGTTCGAAGTGCACACGGTCCGCCATCCCGGCCTCGGCCGCGGCCTCCCGCGCGGCCAGAATGGACGGCATATGATAGTCGAAACCGAAGAAATGCGATTTCGGGAAGGCCTCGGCCATGATCAAGGTCGAGGCGCCATGGCCGCAGCCGACGTCGGCGACGCGCGCTCCGGCTTCAAGCCGCGCCCGGACGCCGTCGAGGCTTGGCAGCCATTCCGAGACGAGATGGGCCTTGTATCCCGTCTTGAAGAAGCGCTCCGTGCCGCGGAACAGGCACATGTGATGTTCATGCCAGCCAAGTCCACGCCCGGTCTTGAAGGCCTCCCGCACGCGGGGCTCGTCGCGATACCCGGCCGCGACGATGTCGTAGGCGCTCGCCAGAAAGGCCGGCCCGTCCTCGTCGGCAAACACCATTGCCTGTTCGGGGTCGAGCACATAGGTCCCGGCGGCCGGATCGAAATTCACATAGCCGGCGGCGGCCTGCGCCGCGAGCCACTCCTGTACCATCCGTGTGTTGGTTGCGGTAAGCTTCGCCAGCTCATAGGCGTTGACCGGCCCGGCCTCCGCCATCGCACGATAGAGTCCGAGTTCGTCCCCGAGCATGACCAGCGAACCGGTCATGGCGGCGCCGACGTCACCCAGCATCTTGTCGACGAATGCCTGCAGCTTAGTGCCGTCGATCTCACGCGATACCTGTTGAGTTGAACTGTCCTGCCTTGCCTCCATCAGAACCTCCCTTGTCTGGTCTGGAGACCTGTTGTCAGGAGGCGCCTGACTGAAGGTTGCGTCAAGCGTGGACGAGACAATCATCACGGGAGGAGGGGCTTGTGAGGAGCACGCCAAGCATTGGCGGCTGGCGCAGCCAGGGCGCAGAACTTTCGACCCTGTCGGCAACGATCGCAGCACCCCCCGTCTCTGAAGTCTGACGCCCAAGGATTGGTGTTGCATCCAGTGCGGCGAGAGGCCCTTCCAGACCCTGCCAGACGCCGCCCGGATCATTAAGTTAGGGCCCCCGGAGGCCGCGCTGCTATGGGCCACGGGTTTATGGACATGCAAGCAGCCAAGGCACCCCGGCGCGGACTTCGCGAACGCATGGAGAACGGATGTGCCACTTTTTATGTCGGCGAGCTGTGCGTATGTCACCTAAAGAGGGGTGGGGGAATTGACCTCAACCGCTGAATCTGCAAAGAAACAGCCGCCGGAGACGTGGCCGAGAGGCTGAAGGCGGCGGTTTGCTAAACCGTTATAGGGTTGTAAAGCCCTATCGAGGGTTCGAATCCCTCCGTCTCCGCCAGATATCTATGTAAGTATCTGATTTTGAGTAATTTAGATCGATAAGGTGGCCGTCGGTCATTCCACGCCACGTTCGTATTTGGGTATTCTTGGACACTGCAATCTGCCAGCGTCCAACCCGCGAGATCACGGCTCCCGAAATTTTTGAGACCTTACGGCGCGTCGAAGTGCGCGGATGGTATGAAAGCGCGCGCAGGCTGCGCTCCACGCTCGGCAGCGTGTTCCGCTATGCTGTTGCCACCGCGCGTGCCGATACTGGCCCAACCTTCGCGTTGCGCGGTGCCCTGACCGCGCCGCGGACAAAATCCCGGGCCGCCTTGACCGAGCCAAAGGCCTTCCGGGCGCTCTTGCGGGCAATCGATGGCTTCGAGGGGCAGGCCACGGCGACAGCTGCTTGAAGCTCTTGGCACTACTGTTCCCTCGGCTCGGTGAGTTGAGAGCGGCTCACTGGTCCGAGTTCAATCTGGCTGAGGGCGCGTGGACGGTTCTGGAAGCGCGAATGAAGATGCGCCGTCCCCATCAGGTGCCGTTGCCTAAGCAGGCGGTTGCTATTCTCAAGGACGTGCAGCAGCTCACCGGCCATGGCACCTTTGTCTTTCCCTCGCTCCGCTCGGTCCGCGTCCCATGTCGGAAAATACGCTGAATGCAGCGCTGCGGCGTTTGGGCTTCACCAAGGAAGAGATGACCCTATGGCAAGGTCAGGGCGGTCGAGGATATCGCGCTGACCGCCGGCCGTGGCGAAGCGTTCGAGCTCATTGGCGCCAACTCGCACGGATTCCGACCGAGCGCCAGTTGCATGCTCAATGAGCGTGGCTATTGGCACCCGGACGCCATCGAACGGCAGCTTGCGCATGTGCAGGAAAACGGCGTCCGGCGTGCCTATGTGCGCGGCGAGCATCGGGGACGGTGGGTTCGGATGATGGCTTGGTGGGCCGACCGTCTGAATGAGCTGCGCGAGAGTAACCTAAAGTGATCGCGCCCCGCTCTAGGTGCTGGCCAAAGTACTAGAAAATAAGATATATATAACAGCATATTAAGCTATTCATACCTAACCTTCTGATATGGATCATATCCGTCGTTGCGACGGTCTTGGGCGACGCCTAAGCTCCCTCCATGAAGGGCGAAAAACGCCCCGTACAAGGGAGGTGACGATGACGCGTTTACGCGCCTGGCTGCTTGCCGCCGCAATTCCGGCTGCGACGATGTTGCTCTCGCCCGTGCCGGCCACAGCGCAGGGCATTCCACAGAACATTCCCCGCAAAGAGCTCCTGATCCTCGAGAATCCGGAAGGGACGATCAAAAACGCCGGCTGGTTCAACATCTGGGCGATCAACGCCGGCAGCCAGTCGAACGGGCTGCAGCAAGCTGCGCTCGACACGCTCTGGTACATCGATCCCGAGAAGGGGCTCGATGGCGCCTGGGACAATTCGCTCGCCGCCGACAAGCCGGTCTACAATGCCGACTTCACCGAGATGCAGGTCAAGCTCCGGCGCGGCCTATTCTGGAGTGACGGCGTCGAGTTCACCTCCGCCGACGTCAAGGCGACGGTCGATACCCAGATCAAGAACCCCGGCATGCGATTCTCGGCGGTGCTGGCCAACAATGTCGCCTCCGTCGAGACGCCCGATGCCGAGACGGTGATCTTCAAGCTGAAGAAGCCGAACTCGCGCTTCCACACCAATTTCACCGTGCGCTGGGGCGCGATCTGGATCCTGCCGAAGCATGTCTTCGAGAAGGTCGAGGACCCCGCCAAGTTCGACTTCAACAAGCCGATCTCGCTCGGCGCCTATACGCTGCACTCCTTCGATCCCGACGGGAAATGGTACATCTGGCAGCTGCGCGACGACTGGCAGCGCACCTCGCTCGGCCGCCATGGCAAGCCGGGACCGAAGTATCTCGCCTATATCGACCCCGGCCCGCCCGACAAGCGTGTCATCGCCCAGCTCAACCATGAGCTCGACGTCATCCACGACATCGCGCCGGAGGGCATGTTCACGCTGGCGAAGCAGGACAAGGGCACGCGCGCCTGGTTCAAGGGCTTCCCCTACGGCCATCCCGATCCGACCCTGCCGGCGGTGATCTTCAACACCCAAAACGAGTATCTGAAGAACCGCGACGTGCGCTGGGCGCTGGCGCTGATGATCGACGTCAAGGCGGTGACGATGGCGGCCTATCGCGGCGCCGCGACCATCTCGGCGATAGCGGTGCCGCCGACCGGCATCCATCCCGAGGCCTACCACAAGCCGATGGAGGCCTGGCTCAAGGATTTCGAGATCGACACCGGCAAGAGCAAAATCAAGCCCTACGATCCGACCGTCGGCAAACAGATCGCCGACATGCTGCGCCCGTCGATGGGCGACCAGATCCCGTCCGACCCGGCGGTGATCGCCAATTCCTTCGGCCTCGGCTGGTGGAAGCCCAATGTCGCGGCGGCGGGTGAATTGCTGACCCGCGCAGGCTTCCGCAAGCAGGGTAACCAGTGGCTAACGCCGGACGGCAAGCCTTTCGTGGTCAGGCTGATGGTCGAGGGCGATCTCAGGCCCGTGATGACGCGGGCCGGCACGATGATCGTGCAGCAATGGAAGCAGGCCGGCATCGATGCGCGTATCGACGTAGCGCAGGGCACGCTGCTGACCCGTCGCGCCGCCGGCGACTTCGACGCCTTCATCGGCTGGAGCGTCGAGACCTGGGGCGGGCACCAGGACCTGTCCTACTTTATGGACAGCTGGCACTCGCAGTTCGTCGCCCAGCCCGGGCAGCCGCAGCCCTTGCGCAACTGGCAGCGCTGGTCGCATCCCCAACTCGACAAGATCATCGAGGACATCCGCAAGATCGGCTTCGACGATCCCAAGGGCGTCGAGCTCGGCCGCGACTACGTCAAGCTGATGACCAGCGAGATGCCGATCATCCCGCTGATGGCCTACAACGTCTTCACGGCGATGGATCAGACCTATTGGAAGGGCTACCCGACCGCCGACGACCCCTACGCCAATCCGGTCACGAACTGGGGCAATTCCCGCTACATGTTCGTGCGCCTGAAGCCAGCGAACTGAACGGAGCTGCCGCTCCGCGCGGCAGCTCTCCTCCCTCCCAGGACAAACGCCAGCCGGCGGCGCCGCACCGCCCTCGGCAAGGCGCAGCTTTCAGGATCGCATGAGCGCGTACCCAGCCTATCTCGCGAAACGCCTGGTCCAGTTCGCCCTGGTGGTCTTCATCGGCGTTAATCTGGCCTTCGTGATCACGCATGCCTCGCCGATCGATCCGGTTGAGCAATCGATCTCGGCGGTGACCTCCTTCGGCAGCACGGCCCCGGAGGCGATCGCGGCGATGCGCACCTCGCTGCAGGAGCTCTACGGGCTCACGGGAACCCTCGGCGAGCAGTACCTCACCTTCTGGAGCCGGGTGCTGCGCGGCGATTTCGGGCCGTCGCTCTCCGCCTTCCCGACACCCGTCTCGGCGCTGATCGGCCGGGCTCTGCCCTGGACCGCCGGGCTGCTGATCGTCTCGACGATGATCACCTGGGTGCTGGGCAACCTGCTCGGCGGGCTCGCCGGCTACTACCAGCGCAATCGTATGCTGAAGCTGATGGGCGTGGTCGCGATGGGCGTCCACCCGATCCCTTACTACATCGTCGCGCTGCTGCTGTTGATCGTCTTTGGCTTCCTATGGCCGGTACTGCCAATTACCGGCGGCTCGGCGATGAACCTGCAGCAGGGCTGGAACTGGCCGTTCGTATCAAGCGTCTTGCTGCACTCGATCCTGCCGGCACTGTCGCTTATCCTGATCGGCCTCGGCAGCTGGTTCCTCGGCATGCGCTCGTTGGTCTCGAACGTCGTGACCGAGGACTATGTCGTCTATGCCGAGATCGCCGGGCTCGACAGCCGCCGGGTGCTCGGCTCCTACGTCATGCGCAACGCGCTGGCGCCGCAGGTCACCGGGCTCGCCATGTCGCTCGGCGGCATCTTCAACGGCGCGGTGATCACCGAGAAGGTGTTCGGCTATCCCGGCGTCGGCACGCTCCTGGTCGATGCGGTCTATGCCGGCGATTATGGGCTCGTTCTCGGCGTCACCACCGTCTCGATCATCGCGGTCTCGGTCGGCGTTCTCGTCATCGACCTGCTCTATCCGCTGATCGATCCGCGCGTGGAGCTGCGCTGATGCTGGCGATCCTGCGCGACCTCCTCCGCTACAACCTCGAATTCAGGATCGGGCTCGTCCTCGTCTCCATCGTCGTCGTGATGGCAGGGCTATCCTTCGTCTCGCCCTATCCACCGGGCGATGTCTATGTCGTGCCGCCCGACGTGCCGCCCTCCGCCGCCTATTGGCTGGGGACGACCTCCCGCGGGCAGGACGTGTTCTGGCAGCTCACCTTCGCCATCCGCAACACGCTGAGCTTCGGCATCATGGTGGCGGTGCTGTCGCGGATCATCGCGCTCGTGGTCGGTCTGCTCGCGGGTTACAGCGGCGGCTGGGTCGATCGGGTACTGATGTCGATCAACGACACCTTCATCATCATCCCGCTCTTTCCGATCCTGATCCTGTTTTACTTCGTCCTGCGCGACTCGATGTCGACGCCGCTGCTCGCGACGATCATGGCCTGCCTCGGCTGGGCCTATGACGCCCGCCTGATCCGCTCGGTCGCGCTGTCGCTGAAGACCCGCGAATTCACCCAGACCAGCATCTTCTCGGGCATGAAGACGCGCGAGATCCTGGCCCGCGAGCACCTGCCCTATGTGCTGCCGATCGTGTTCTCGACCACGATGAACAACATGAACTGGTCGATCGGCATCGAGGTCACCCTCGCCGTCCTCGGCTTCACCGACATCAACGCGCCGACGATCGGCGGGATGATCTACTGGGCGAACCAGCATACGGCGCTGGTCGCCGGCATCTGGTGGTGGATCGCCTTCCCGGTCGCGCTGGTGGTGATGACCTTCGTCGGGCTCTTCCTGCTCGCCGTGTCGATGAACGAGTACATCGACCCGCGCAGCCGGCTGGCGCGGATGGGAGGCGGCGGATGAGCGAGGCGGCCGAGCAGGTACCGGTGCTGCAGGTGCGCGATCTGCAAGCCCATTTCCGCACCCGCTACTTCGGAGTGCATCGCGAGGTCAGGGCGGTGGACGGCGTCGATTTCGACGTCCGTCGCAACGAGATCTACGGCCTTGCCGGCGAATCCAGCTCCGGCAAGACCACGCTGGTCAAAACCATCGCAGGTCTGCTGAAGCCGCCGTTGGAGATGGTCGGCGGCTCGGCCCGTTTCTCCTTCCTGCCGGACTGGGACGCGGTCGGGCGCGCGCCGCCCGACGTGGTCCGCCGCATCCGCTGGCGGCACCTGTCCTACATCATGCAGGGCTCGATGAACGTGCTGAACCCGCTTCGGCGGATCAGGCACAGCTTCCGTGATTTCGCCTGGCGACATCTCGGCGGCAGCAAGAGCGAGTTCGACGCCAGGGCGGCCGCGCATCTGGAGCGGGTCAAGCTCGACCCTTCCGTGCTGGCGGCCTATCCGCACGAGCTCTCCGGCGGCATGCGCCAGCGCGTCACCATCGCGCTGGCGACGATCTGCAAGCCGGAATTCGTCATCGCCGACGAGCCGACGACCGCGCTCGACGTGATCGTGCAGAAGGACGTGCTGGGCATGATCCGCTCGATCCAGCAGGAGATGGGATCGAGCGTCCTGTTCATCACGCATGACATGGGCGTCCACGCAGCGCTGACTGACCGGCTCGGCATCATGTATGCGGGCCGCCTGGTCGAGGACGGTGCGACGCCGGAGATATTCGAGCGGCCGCTTCATCCCTATACGCGGCACCTGATCGCGAGCCTGCCGCGCATCGGCGACGTCAAGCAGCGCGAGGGGCTGGAGGGGACCCCGCCCAATCTCGCGGCCCCGCCATCGGGCTGCCGTTTCCACCCGCGCTGCCCGCTCGCCATGCCGGTCTGCGCCGTAGCCGTGCCGGCGATGGTCGAGACGCTAGTCGGCCATCGCGTCGCCTGCCACGCGGTCAATCCGGGAGCAGCGGCATGAGCGCGCTCCTCGAACTCGACAAGGTCAGCAAGAGCTTCTCACGGGGCGGGCTGTTCTCGACGCGGCGCGTCGACGCGGTGAGGGAGGTCAGCTTCGCGCTCAAGGACGAGACGCCGGAGATCTTCACGGTGATCGGCGAGTCCGGTTCGGGGAAGTCGACCCTGGCGCGCATGATCCTCGGCATCCATGCGCCGAGCTCCGGCCGGATCGCGCTGGCTGGGCGGGATGTCGCCGGCTATGAGCGGGGCGCCTTCATGGCCAGGGTGCAGCCGATATTCCAGAACCCGTTCGAGGCGTTCAACCCGCTGAAGCAGCTCGACCGCTACTTGTTCATGACGGCGGAGCGCTTCGGCAAGGCAGCGGGCCGCCGAGACGCCAAGCACCAGGCCGACAAGGCGCTGAAGCAGGTCGGATTGTCGCTAGGGGAGATCGCCGGGCGGTTTCCTCACGAGCTCTCCGGCGGGCAGCTCCAGCGTGTCGCGATCGCTCGCGCGCTCGTCGCCAGACCCCGGCTAATCGTCGCTGACGAGCCGGTCTCGATGGTCGACGCCTCCCTGCGCATGTCGATCGTCAACCTGTTCGGGCAGCTGCGCGACGAGCTTGGCCTGTCGATCATCTACATCACCCACGACCTCGCCACCGCCTACTACATCAGCGACCGGCTGATCATCATGCAGAAGGGCGTCGTGGTCGAAGAGGGGCCGGCGCGCGCCGTGCTCTCCAATCCGACGCATCCCTATTCCCGCCAGCTCCGCGACGCCGTGCTCACGCCCGACAGCGCAGGCGCTTTCCGCGGTGGGCATGCACCGAAAGCCGTTTCAGCCTCCGGAGCCACGCGATGAGACAAGCCAGCATCACCTTCGACCGCGCCTTCGCCATCGGCGACACCGATCCCCGGCTCTTCGGCGCCTTCGTCGAGCATCTCGGCCGCTGCGTCTATGGCGGCATCTACGAGCCGGACCACCCCACTGCCGACAAGCGCGGCTTCCGCAAGGACGTGCTCGATCTCGTCAAGGAGCTCGGTCCGACGATCATGCGCTATCCCGGAGGCAATTTCGTCTCGGGCTACAACTGGGAGGACGGCGTCGGCCCGGTCAAGGATCGCCCCGCCAGGCTCGACCTTGCCTGGTTCACCACCGAGCCGAATACCTTCGGCACCAACGAATTCGTCGACTGGTGCCGGGCGGCGAACATCGAGCCCATGTTCGCCGTCAACCTCGGCACGCGCGACGGTGACGCAGCCCGCAATCTCGTCGAGTACTGCAACCATCCCGGCGGCACCGCCTGGTCGGATCTTCGCATCAGGCACGGCTGGGAGAAACCGCACGACATCAAGTTCTGGTGCCTCGGCAACGAGGTGGACGGGCCTTGGCAGATGGAACACAAGACCGCGACCGAATATGGCCGCGTCGCGCATGAAGCGGCTAAGATGATGCGCTGGATCGATCCGTCGATCGAGCTCGCGGCCTGCGGTTCCTCAGGCCGCAACATGCCGACCTATGGCCGCTGGGAAGACGAGGTGCTGGAGCACACCTTCGACCAGGTCGAGTTCATCTCGCTTCACACCTACTTCAACAACTACGCCGCCGACACCAGGGCCTTCCTGGCCAGCCCGGACCTGATGGACCAGTTCATCGAGGAGGTGGTCGCGATCTCCGACGCCGTCGCGGCGCGCCGGCGCTCCGACAAGCGGATCATGCTGAGCTTCGACGAATGGAACGTCTGGTACCGGACGCGACGGGTCAGGGCGGACCGCGTCAAGGAAGGCTGGCCGGTCGCGCCGCCAATCCTGGAGGAAATCTACTCGATGGAGGATGCGCTCGTCTTCGGTGGTGCCTGCATCTCGCTTCTCAACCATGCTGACCGCGTCAAGGCCGCCTGTCTCGCGCAATTGGTCAACGTCATCGCGCCGATCATGACCGAGACCGGCGGCCCGGCCTGGCGGCAGACGATCTTCTGGCCCTTCGCCCAGATGAGCCGGCTCGGACGCGGCAGCGTGCTGAGGGCGCTGGTCAAGTCCGAGAGCTACCGGGCCGACTATTACGATCCGCGCGGCAAGCAGGACCTCTACTATCCGATCGAGGCGCCCTATCTGAAGGCCTCGGTGGTCGCCGACGACAAGGGCGTCTCGCTCTTCCTGCTCAACCGCGACCTGGAACAGCCCGTCACCGTGGCGCTCGATGCACGCGGCTTCGGCGAGCTCAAGGTCGCGGAGGCGACGGAGCTGCGCCATGCCGATCTCAAGGCCGTCAACAGCAAGCAGGAACCGCTCAAGGTCGAACCGGTGACGCTGAAGGGTGTATCCACGAAATCGGATAGGATCGCTCTGGAATTGCAGCCGGCTTCGTGGAATGTAATCCGGCTCGAAAGCTGATAGAACGGCAGCCGCAACGATGGACCAGAGCCTGACAGCTTCAACTCGTGGGCGCCGCCGCAACGGCGACGGCGCTGCGTCACGGGCGCAGGGTCAACAGGGCCAGGGTTTCCTCGTCGTCGATGCCGGGCGGCAATATCAGGTGCTGCGCGGTCTGGCCTCCCCGGTCAGGCTTCGCATCCTGAAGCTGCTCAACCGGCACGGTCCGAAGAATATCAACCAGATCGCCGAGGCGCTGGACCTGCCGCAGTCGACGATCGCGACCAATGTTCAGGTTCTGGAAGAGGCCGAGCTAATCTCGACATCGCTCGGCAAGGCCGCCAAGGGCCAGCAGAAGATCTGTGCCGCGCGTTATTCCGAGATCATCGTCAATCTCGACCCGGAGGATCCGAGCCGCGAGAACAACATCGTCGAGGTCGAGATGCCGCTCGGGCTCTATACGAGCTCGAATGTCTCGGCGCCTTGTGGCCTCTGCTCGACCCAGCGGATTCTCGGTGTGCTCGACGTGCCCGAGCTCTTCCTCGATCCGCGCCGGGTCCAGGCGGCGCTGATCTGGTTCGGCCGCGGCTATGTCGAGTACAAGTTTCCGAACAACGCGAAGGTGCTGAACCGGACGATCGCTGCCCTCGAACTCGAGATGGAGATGTCGTCGGAGGTGCCGGGAACCAATGCCGACTGGCCGTCCGACATCAGCCTCTGGGTAAACGGGCATAAAGTCGGCACCTGGACCTGCCCTGGCGACTATGGCGATCGGCGCGGGACTTACACGCCGCCCTGGTGGAAGCTCGAAGGGTCCCAGTATGGCATCCTGACGACATGGCGCATTACCTCCGAGGGCACGTTCCTCGGCGAGCGCCGACTGGGCGACGTCGCGCTGGGCGATCTGGACCTGGATCGCCACCATTCGATCCGCTTGCGCATCGGTATCGATGAACGGGAAGGGCGGCCGGGAGGCGTCAATATTTTCGGGCGCGGCTTTGGGAACTACAATCAGGACATCAAGATGCGGCTGCATCTGAAGGGCGTGAAGGCCTTGCCGCACGTTACGAGCTGAGCTTCGACTCTCGCTGACATGTCTGCTTTTAGGGAATTAGCCAAAGTCCGCCCAGGCAAAAAGACGTCGTGTCGCTCGCCACGTGCCATGCGCAATATCAGATAGAGGGGCTCATGTGCTCGAAGGGCTACTGCGATGACGCAAGGCGGACTGCACTTTCATGGAGAGGCTGGCAGCGACGTAGCGGCGTTTCACCGAATTATCGCATGTGTAGTGAATGACGCACTGAGATCGGCTTCCGGGGCCTCTGTTAGAACATAATTTTGGGTAGATCGGGTTGCCCCAGGGCGAGCTCCTCATGCACGACCGCACGTTTAGCGTAAATCTCCCCCGCTAGGTCTATTTCCTTATTATTCACAAGCTAGTCGGCTTCCTAAATATTGGCGGATGATCAACTTAGAAAGCGCTCATGCCCATTCTTTGGTCATCTATGCTTTCGAGTCCGATGCTGAGGCGTAGTAAGCGCAGCCCTCCGGTCCACGGCTTCACAGTTCGCGCGCTTCCGATATCCATTGGGCGACAATGCTGCGCGTTCCGCCCCAAACACGCACCGATGGCGAAGAGGTGGGGGTGGGAAAGTGCCGTCTCGAGATAGGCAGAGGGACGACGGCGTGGAGGAGCTACGTCAGGATCTCGTGATCGGTCGGGGCCGTCCTCCGACCGAAGTCTCCATCAACCCGCGTATTGTCGCCCGGCATTTACAACCCAACAGGGTCTAGAATCAGCGACTCGCGTTCTGCCAGTTCGCCGATGCGGGCGAGATAGGCCTGGAAATGCGGGGTTTGGCGATGGGCCGCCACGCCCGAGTCATCACGGTAAAGCTCGTTCAGCACGAAGCGCCCTGGCTGAGCCCTGTCGCGCCAGATCTCCCAGGCGAGATTGCCGGGCTCGGCGCGGCAAGCGGGCGCCATACCAATGAGAAGCGCCTCAAGCGCCGGGGCCTGGCCCGGGCGGGCGGTGAGCAGGGCGACGATCTTTACGGTCACCGGGACAGTTCCTTCATGTCATGGCGAATAAGTCGTTGGGCGGGCCGCCTTCAGAGTTTGGAGCAGACCCGAGTTTTGGGGCCGACCCGGGGCCTCGCTTGCCGACGCGGCCCGGCTGTCGAGGCCGGGGGTCATGCGATGGATGGCCTGACCCGGCCCTCGAGTTCGAGAAACAGCGCGGAATGGTCGAGGTCGCCGCCGTGCTGCTCGGCGCAGGTGTTGAAGAGTGCCATCACGCTGGCGAGATGGGGCAGGTCCAGGGCGAGGGCCTCCGCGTTGTCGAGCGCATTCCGAAGGTCCTTCTGGTGAAGCTTGATCCGGAAGCCGGGCGCGAAGTTCCGGGAGATCATCCGTTCCCCGTGGACTTCAAGAACTTTCGACGAGGCGAAGCCTCCCAACAGCGCGCTTCGGACCATCGCCGGATCCGCGCCAGCCTTCTTCGCGTAAAGGAGTCCTTCCGCCACCGCCTCGATGCAGAGCGCGACGATGATCTGGTTCGCAACCTTGCAGGTCTGCCCGTCGCCATTGCCGCCGACGAGGGTGATGTTGCGTCCGAGCAGGTCGAGCAGGGGTTTCACCCGCTTGAATGCCGCCGTCGGGCCGCCACACATAATCGAAAGTGTGCCCGCCTTTGCGCCGACCTCCCCGCCGGACACGGGGGCGTCGATATAGTCGCATCCGAGATCGTTGATCCTGTGCGCGAAGTCTTTTGTCGCGAGCGGGGAAATCGAACTCATGTCGATCACGATCGATCCGGGGACCAATCCTTTAGCCACCCCATCGGGGCCGAAGAGGACCTCTTCGACATCGGGCGTGTCCGGCACCATCACGAAGACGACGTCAGAAGCGGCCGCCACCTCCCACGGGGTCGAGCAGGCATGGCCTCCTGCCGCCACCAGGGCCTCAGGAACACCACTGCGCGAATACAAGGCCACTGTGTGGCCAGCCTCGATCAGGCGCTCTGCCATGGGCCGGCCCATGATGCCGAGGCCGATAAATCCCAGCCTTTCCAAAGGTCCCTCCAAAAATTCGATAAATGCAGTTACCCGCCGCGGATGCGCTTTCGGATCGGGAAATCCGTATCCCGCCGCTTCGTCGCGCGCGCCGGCGGGCACACCCTCAAGGCCCGGCAAAAAGCACAATGAATGGCTGGCCGAACGGACGATGGTGGCGGCCCCCGAGATCCCGTGCTGCGGTTAGAGGCCGATGACGCCGATCGGACCTAGTCGCAGGCCGCCTGGACCATGATCTCGACCAAGATGCCCTCGCCCAGCTCCACCTCCATCGCAGCCCGCGCAGGTGCCGCGCCAGCAGGCAGCCAGTTGCGCCAGATCGCGTTCATCTCTTCCTTGTCCTTGAAATCGGCCAACCAGATCGTCGCGGTCAGGATGCGGCTTTTGTCCGAGCCGGCCTCTGCAAGGGCCTCCTCGATCCGCTCCAGCACCTCACGCGTCTGGTCCGCCAGCCCCTTCTTCGTATCCCGTGAGGTCAGGCCACTGAGATGGACAACGCCATTGTGGGAAACCATTCGGCTGACCAGATCGCCTGTGTGAAATCGTTTGAGCATGTTGCCTCCTTGGGTCGTGGCGCCGGCCGCTCTTCAGCGATCCGGGGACAGGGTGGATGAAAGCGGCCTGCCGACGTTCCGCTTCCGATCGAGATCGAAAAAGAAGACCGAGAGCGCCAGGTCCGACAGGGCAAAGCCCGAGAAGATGAACGCCGAGCGCTTGCCGCCTCGCGCGGTGCCGCCAAACTCTCCGCTGGCAAGCTCCGAGAGATCCACGTGGAATTGTCCGATCCGGGGCATGATCCCCTGTGCCTGCTGCTCGGCGCTGTTGCCATGATCGTCCGTCGCCAGCAGCGCAAAGTGCGATAGCGACGCCGGATACCAGCTTCGCGCAAGATCGACGGCGCTGACGAAGCAGTCCGGTTTCAGCCAGTCTACGTCGAGAAACGGTGGCCCCCCGCGCGCAGGGACACTCGAGATCACGATGTCGGCTCCGTCGAGCACGAGCCGACCCTGATCCAGCAGAACCGGCTGCAGGCCCATTACCTCGGCTTGGCCGGCAAGCGCTTCGCCTCCGCGATGACCGGAGAGGATACGCACCTCGCGAAGTTCCGGGAAGGCCTGGGCAAAGAGGGTGAGGTGGGATTGCGCCTGAACACCCGTGCCGACAAAGGCAATGCTGCGGGCATCCGCCGGGGCGAGGTGGCGCGCGGCATAGAGCGATGTCGCCGCGGTTCGGACCGCGGTCAACTCGGCCGCGTCGATGAGCGCGCAGGGTAGCCCGGTCTCCGCGTCGCTCAGAATGGCGAGACCGTTGACATTGGGCAGCCCGGAGGCAGCATTCTTGCCTTGTACCCCGATCCACTTGCAAATGGCGAAGGCCGGCTCGGTCGCGGCGCAGCAGAGCGACTGGAACAAATGGTCCGGTCCCAGTGTCAGGGTGAGTTTCGGCTGAAGGCAGACCTGGCCGCGGGCCTTCAGGGCATAAAACAGCTCGATCGCGGCGATGGCCTCGTCCGCAGTGGGCGTCAAGTCCTCGAGGACGGGCGCCGACAGGTAGCGAATTTCAAATGACACCGCGCCGTTCCCCGTTTGGAAAGGTCGCCGAAAGTGGCGACATCCGTTGATCGAGACCGCCGATTGACGGTGGAGATACAGGATGTATCGCGGAACGGGGCGATGAACCGCTCGCGCCGCGCTGAAAGCAGCGACTGGAGCATTTCCGGTGAACTCCGATTCACCGGAAATGATCTAGGCTTTTGATTCTACGCACTTCCTTCACGCGAACCGGTGCCCACTTCGCTCGAAAATGCTCTAGAACCGATCGGGGCTGAGCGGTGCGACGTCGATGGAGGTGGCCTGTCCAGAGACGATCTCGGCAACGAGCTTGCCCATCATCGGCCCCGCAGTCATTCCGTGCTGCGCGTTTCCGAACGCGCAATATACGTTCTGGTAACGCGCGGGCCGTCCGAGAACTGGTAGACCATCCGAGATACTCGGCCGATCCCCCTTCCACAAAGTCGCGCCTTCGGTGTTCACCGAAGGGTAGATTTCCTTCATGCGCTTCAAGAGGTTGTTGGCACGTTTCCAGTTTGGCTTGGCGTTGACGCTGCAGAACTCGACGGTTCCGGCGCCGCGCAGCGCATCATCGATCGGCCCGACGCCGATCCCCCATTCCCGCACGATCACCTGTCGTTCCGGCCGGAAACCGGGATCGGGGACAGTCACGTGATATCCGCGCTCGGTATCGAGCGGAACCTTGATCCCCAATTTGCCCGTCAGGGCACGGGATCCCATTCCGGCGGCCACGACAATGCGCTGAACCGGGGTCCTGGTGCCATCGATGTCGATCGATACGCAGCGCCCGTTCTCCACCGAGATCCCGTTGACATCCGCTTTGATGAAACGCGCTCCATTGCGGACGGCTTCCTGGGCAAAGATCTGCACAAGCCGGTGCGGGTTCCGGCACCGGCCGCTGCCCGGCATCAGGACACCGCTCTTGAAGATCGGTGCGAGCCTGGGTTCCAATGCGCGGATGTCGTCCTGGGACAGCGGCTCGATCACGACGCCGGCGGCCTCGCGCATGAGGCCAGCGAGTTCCGAGCTTCGCGACTTGGCTCCCTGTACGGTCAGGTGCATGTGCCCGCACATCTCGAAGAAGTTCTCCGCCGGGGTACTGCGCGAAAGCTCCGCGTAAAGGTTAAACGTTCCGCCATGGAGGGCGCGGAGAGAGCGATGGACTCGGATGGCATTCTCGACCGTCGCTGCCCTGTGAAACTCCCAAAGCCATGGCGCGATCATCGGCAGGTAACCCGGCCGAATTTTCAGAGGACTCCGGCTGCTCATCAGCCAGCGCGGGAGGTCTTTCCACAGCCCGGGCATGGACTGCGGAACGACCTGACTTGGGGTGATCATCGCTGTGTTGCCGAAGGACGTTCCGTTGCCGGGCTCGTTCTTGTCGACGATCGTCACGTCAAAGCCCGCGCGCTGCAGCCAGAGCGCACAGCAAACCCCGATTATGCCCGCGCCGATCACCGTGACTTCACGTCCTGCTCCGCCCCGGTCCTGCATCATGTTCTCCGTCAATCACACCACCGCTTATGCAGCAGAGGATTGACGGGAAATAGCGGGGATAGCGCGGGTCTTGCCGCGCAATCCGTCATATTGACGTATTTTTTTGTCTAAGTGACGATCAATTCGAATGGCGCAAGGTGAGACCGCGCGATTGCACGTTGTCGACGTATGTAGAGACGGTGGAGCGTGGAGTCAGCCCAGTTCGCCGCGATCCAGCGCGGCAGCGGAGGTCGGTCCGCTGAGGCTCTGGGTATGGTCGAAGGCGGTCCGCAGAACCATGATCGAGCGGACGCGTTCAACGCCCGGGATCTCCTCGATCTCCTCGAGGACCGGGTGCACATCTTCAAGATGCGCGACCCGAATCCGGCAGACGAGTTCGAAGTCGCCGCTCACGACCTGGCATTGCACGATTTCAGGTAATTGGCGCAACTGATCGGTCACGGACTTGGTCTTGCGGTTGGTAACGGTCACAAGAGCCAACGCCTCGGCGAACAAATCGAACGGATCACGCCGCATCTGTACAGAGTATCCGGCGATGATGCCGTCGCGCTCCATTCGCGAGATCCGCTCCTGAACCGTGGTGCGGGCTATACCCAGCTTGCGCGCGAGCGCGGCCACGGATTCCCGGGCATTCATCTGCAAAAGCGCAAGCAGGCGGCGGTCGGTCGCGCTGGTGTCTCTCGCCATCAAAATCCCGCAGGAAAGGTTGGTTATAGGGCGGCTTTGTGTGTTCCGGCGCTTTATACCGTCAGTGTGAGTGCATGAGAACCGTCATTTTGACCAGTTTGTTGTCATATCCGTCAAAATGCCTCTATCTTTCGCTCGCAATCCGGAGACGTTCATGGGCCTGCCGGCATGGAGTGATGACGCAGTGACCGCAGCAACAGCAGATGTACTTTTCGGCCTCTCCGATCCTCTCCCGACCAGCGGCACGCACGCGGGCTTCGTGAAGATTCCCTACGCGTCCAACCAGTCCTCCTACGGGTTCCTGCCGGTTCCGCTCGCGATCGTGGGGGGCAGCGTCGGCCCGACAGTCCTGCTGCTGGCGGGGGTCGCGGGTGACGAAATGGAGGCGCAGATTGCCGCTGCCCGTATCGTTCGGTCACTCGATCCTGAAGCCATGAAAGGCCGGGTGATCGCGATGACGATGGCAAACGTTCTCGCCGGGCATGCGGGGACGCGCAATTCCCCCGTGGACGGCCAGAGCCTGAACAAGTCCTTCCCCGGAGATCTCTTCGGGTCACCGACCAGCGCGATTGCAGAGTATATCGAACGGCATCTCATGCCTGAGTGCGACCTGGTCATCGATCTGCACAGCACCGGCCGAACGATGCGTTACCTGTCCTGCGCCACCCTTATCGACGACGCTGATCCGGATGTGCAGCGGCGGCGCCTCGCCCTGGCACGCGCCTTCAACGCAACCAACATCGTCCGCTTCCGCAGCTTCGACTACCGCAGCACCTCCGGGGCGGCGCGGCGTAGCGGCGCCACGCGGATCGGCGTGCAAGCGCCGCTCGATGATGCGATGGATGAGATCCTGCGTGGTTTCGACAGCGTTCTTGCGTGGGCGGGGATCGTCGAGACATCTCAGGCCGCGGTCGCGCCGCGACTTCTGTTGGCGCATCGCGATCACGATTTCGTCCATGCGATGTCGGACGGCATCTTCGAGCCGATCGCCCGGCTGGGGGATGAAGCCAAGGCCGGTGATCTGGCTGGGTACATCCATGATCTGACCCGGCCGATGGCCGAGCCCGTCGCCCTCAGGCTGGCTGCGGATGGCGTCGTGATCGGCACGCGCGAGGCCGGCTGGGTGCGTCGCGGCGACTGCGTCCTGCTGCTGGCAGAGGACGGCGATCTCGCTGCGCGGGAGGAGCTCGACGAGGCGGCCGATCTTCGCTGGCTCACCGCGCCCAACCGCCGGACGGCAAAGCCCCGGCGAAAGGTGACCAGCCGCAAATATGGCGGCGGAAAGTAACCGCCCGCCGATCGAAATCCCAACGGCCGGCTCAAGCCTTGAGCAGTGCCGCCAGCTCGGTGCGGAGGCTGGAGACGAGTTCTGGATCGGGGGTGACGAGCGGCGCGAGCGGGCGCGGCGCATTCACGCCGATCAGGTCCATCACCGCCTTCATAGGCCCCGGGTTCGTTTCGGCGAAGGCCATGTTGATGAGCGGCATCAGCCTCCGGTGCCGCGGAAGCGCGTCGCTCAGGTCACCGGACCGGGCCGCGTCGTAGATCTCGCGCCACAACCCCGGCACCAGATTGGCCGTCACGATGATCCCACCGCGCGCGCCCGCCGCGACTTGCAGCGGGAAAAGGATGTCCTCTCCGCTCAGCACGGCGAAATCGGGCGCGACCCCTGCTATCACCTGAAGGAAATGGTACATGTCGGTATTGCAGGCCTTCATGCCGATGATCCGATGATGCCGCGACAGCTCATGCAGCACCTTCGGCTCGATGGCGATCCGTGTCCGGTAGGGGATCTCGTAGATAAGAACCGGAACAGGGGACTCGTCCGCGAAACGCAGGTAATAGTCGCGGATGCCGGCCTGGGTCGGGTTGGTATAATAGGGCGTCACCAGCAGCACGGCGTCGGCGCCCTCTGCCGCGAAGTCCTTGGCGGACTGGAGGGCATCATGATAGCCGGGATCCAGCACCCCGGCGATGACCGGGCCCTTGCCGGACATCTCTTCGGCGCAGAGCGAAACCATGCGGCGCCTCTCGCCCTGCGACAAAGCCCCATATTCGCCGGTCCCCCCGAGCGGCAGGACCCCGTCGATGCCATGCTCGAATAACCAGGCGAAATGCGCTCGGACGGCACCCGCGTCCACCCGGTCATCTTGATCGACGGGCGTGGTAAGGGCGGGCAGAATGCCCGACAGACGGTCAGCAGTGAGCATGTGTGGCTCCAGTTGTCTGAAGGAGGACAGCCCGTGGGCGTCTCAGTCTCGGTGGAGATAAATGGGGCTGGTCCAGGCTTGATTGCCGTCCTCGAAGGTCACGCACAGCCAGACCGGCGTGTCGCCTGCTTCGGCGATGGCGACGTCGGCTTCGAGCCGTAGCTCTTTCGGCAGCGGGGCGTCGGGAAGGCGCTGGACCGTCAGTTGCCGCTTCAGTCCGCCGGCTGCCATCACCTGCGGCTCGACACCGGCTTCGGAGAGGTCGATCGAGATCCCGCCAAGGCTCGTGGTGATCTCCAGCGAACCGGCGGCTTCGGACAGCCAAGCGTCGAAACCCATCATGTTTCCGGTCGTGACGCAGTTCCAGATGACCGAGCGGGACCCCACCTGATCGAGCCGCATCTCGGGATTGAGCCGGTTGATGGCTTCGAAACGGCGGATCACAGCCCCCTCGAATTCCGCGCGTCCGCGCCACCGGGTGTCGCGTCCACGCCCGCGGTATTCGGCCCCGGACCACAGCACCCTCACACGCCGGCCGAGATCAGCCGCGGAATAGGTCCGTCGCCTGACCAGAACGTTGCTGCCGTCACGGATTTCGACGCTTTCGATCCCAACGGGGGAACGGATGTCGACACTGACCCGCGCGTGGCTGCCATTGGCGCGAACGATGTCGCCCATCGTGCAGCTGGTCACAGCGGTGGCTGTGGCGCCTGCGAGGGTGAGCGGATCGCGATCAAACCGCATCCCGCCTTCGGGCAACGTGCAATCGACGTCGATAAACACGCGCGGGCCGCTGGTGCCATACGTGTGGCGGCTCCGGATCGCGTCGAAGACGCTGTCGCGGTCGTTCCGTTCCATGACGAAACAGGTCAGTCCGCCATAGGCCCCGAAGACCGAGGCACCGGGGAAGCTGGCGCCGGGGCGGCTCTTGTGGTCGTCACTGTTGCAGACCACTCCGACCCGGTGCCGCAGGGGGAAGCCGTCGGTCAAGATCCATTCGAAGGTTCCCCAGGCGGAATGCACCTCGACCGCGGCCTCGAGTGCGGCGTTGTGGGCGTAGTGGATATCCGCGTAGCGGCCGCCGACATGGGCGTACATCACGGCCTCGATCGGTTCCGCCTCGAGTTTGGCGTAGAGCGCGTGGAGGTCGTGGGCATCGTTCGCCTCGTCGCTGCGATCGCCGACAAGCGCGTGCGAGCAACGATAGATCGACGCCCCCTCGTGACGATAGAATACGTTGTGATCTCCGCCGACAGCGGTGTTCCCAGACCATTCGTAGCCGGGTAGCACGGTGAAGCGGCCGGGTTCGTCCGCCGCTGCAGTCAGTGTGTTCAGATGCGCCCAAAAGGCGGCGTTGACCTGGAAGTCGTTCGCCTGGTGGCTGGTCACATCCAGGAACGCCTTGTTGCGGGCGAAGTCGAGGTAATATTCCATCGAGTTGTTGCCCTGGGTCTCGCCAGTCTGCGCATGCAAGTCCCCCCAGTAGTGGGCGATCTCCGAGCGGCGGATGATCAGCGGGCCGGAGATCACTGTTCCGCCCGCCTCGTCGGTGAGGGTCACGACCAATGTGCCCTCGTCTCGACAGCTCAGGCCTTCGAGCGTTATCGCGCCCTCGGCTGGAGCGAAATCGACGACTTCGGGCAAGCCCTCGACCGGCAAGCTGGCCGACAGGCGGAAGCGCCGCGGTCCCTGTCCGGTCGGGTTGCCCCAGATGTCCTCGGCCTTGATCCCGAGCGTGAAGCTCTCGCCCGGTCGGCGCAGCGTGGGCAGCACCGCGAGATGGCGATGCGCGGGCCCGCCGATCACCCTGACCGAGAGCAGCGGGCCGGGGATCGGCACGAAGACCCCGGTGGCCTGAGCGTCGACGAAGATGCGGAAGACCCGCCCCATGTCGGCGAAGGTCGGCATGAGCACCCCAGGCGAGCCGCCGCCGGTCTCGCCGATGGTAATCTCGATGGTTTCGCCCGGCTTCAAATAACCGCCCTGTTGCGACACGGTCAGCGTCTCGCCCCAGGGGCGCTGACCGCCCCGCCGGTCGTATTTCAGATGCAGCCGCCCGTCACCAGAGCTGCGCGCGGTGACGTAGTTTGGTGCGGTGGGGTCGGTCGTCTGCAGATAGCCCCCGTCAGAGATGTTGCGGAAGGCGACGCGCATCGCAGCGGTGTCGTCGAGACCCATCTTGCCGACGCTGTAGGTGACACGGAACGTCTGGTAACTGCGCACCTCGACCGTTGATGGTCCTGTCAGGGTGGCGCTGCCGTAAAGCTCCGGGTCCGAGCCGGGGATGGTCTCCCAGACGGCCTCGCCGATCAGGTCCCGGTCGACCGGGCCGAACCTCGTCGTCATGATAGCGTCCTTCTGCTTACATCTGGCACGCCGGCGGCCCGGCCGCCTGCCCGGCTAGGTGAGGGTGGGCCTCAGTTCCGCGAATGGGAGGGGCGCGCCCAGGGGCGGCTCATCGTTGGTCGTGGTGACGGGCTGCCGAAGCAAGGACCGGGCGATCCGCTCGAAGCTCGGCTGGCCGGTGAAGGCCAGGCAATGGTCAAGCTCTTCGCGCAGGATGTTCAACACCTCCGCGGCGCCGCGTTCGCCCCGTGCCGCTGCGCCATAAAGCGGCGCGCGCCCGACGAGCACAGCCGCGGCTCCCGCGGCCTTGTACTTGACGATGTCGCTGCCGCGCCGGATGCCGCTGTCGGCGAGGACCGTCAGGCGACTGCCGACCGCGTCGGCAATCTCAGGCAGCACCGTGATGGTGGGCGGCGCAGAATCGAGGTTTCGACCGCCGTGACAGGAGACGACGATGCCGTCCGCGCCAAGCTTCAGTGCCCTCTCGGCATCCGACCGAGCGAGGACGCCCTTTATGATGAGGTTGCCCTCCCAGAATCTGCGCACCTCGGCGGCGTCCTCCCAGGTCAGGCGCCGCGCCAGCTTGACGTTGTCCCAGACAACAGCCCGGGTGATCCGGGTGCGATATTCGGGAGGGTAATGCGCGTAGGTCGGCACGCCGGTCGTCAGGATGTAGCGCAGCAGCACCGAAGTCAGCCAGCGCGGGTGCGTCACCACATCGACCGCGCCCTTGACAGAGGGCTTGATCGGGATGCCGAAGCCATTGCGGATGTTCCATTCCTTCTTCGGCGCGCGGGCGGTATCGGCAGTCAGCAACAGATTCTTGATCCCGAGAGCCCGGGCGCGGCGCAGCAGCTCCCGCGTGAGCTCCCGGTCCTCGAAGACATAGAGCTGGAACCAGAGGTTCGCGCCTGGGGCGCGTTCAGCGATGTCCTCCATGGTCGTCATAGACTGGGTGGCGACGCACATGGGGATGCCTAGACCTTTGGCCGCTCTTGCAACCTGCACCTCGCCATCGTGCCAGACCAACCCTGCGACGGCCGTCGGCGAGACGATCATGGGTAGTGGCAGCCTCTCCCCGAATAGAGTGACCGAGGTATCGGGGTTCGACACGTCGTTCAGCACATGCTGGTTGAGCTTCACCGCATCGAGCGACCGCCTGACATCGGACAGCAGGACCTCGTCCTCGGTGCCCCGGTCAATGTACTCGAACATCGCCCGCGGCAGTCGCCGCTGCGCCAGTCGGCGGTAGTCGTAGATGTTGAACGGCTGCATTTGGGATCTTCACGAAAGGGAACGGAGGACTGACCAGCGGAGCCTAGTCTCGTGCAGTGCGGGCAGGGGGCTCCGACTTGCGATGTCGCGCGCGAGCTTTTCGTCGAGTGCCTGGATCTCTTCGGCCTGGAAGAGGATGTCGTCGATCCGCGCGGCGGGCAGGCAGACGACGCCGTCATCGTCCCCGACGACAAGATCGCCGGTCGAGACGGTCACTTCGCCGCAGACGATGGTGCCGCCCAGTTCTCCCAGAATCCGGTCGCGGGAATAGCCGGAGACGGACACGCCGCTCGAAAAGACCGGGTACCGGCGCTCCCGCAGCTCGGCAATGTCGCGCAGGCAGCCGTCGAGGACCATACCGGCCACGCCGGAAAGCTGCGCGAAGAGCGACAGGTTCCCGCCGAATAGCCAGCGATCGACATTCGCGCCGAAGACCAGAACGCTGCCCTTTGGTGCCCCGTCGATGATGTCATAGAAATTCAGACCGGATTTCGGCCGCTGGCCCGCCGGAAGGAAACCCACCGTGTAGGCGGGCGCTGCGAGGCGCAAGTTGCTGGCAACAGGGGCCACGCCGCGCATCCCGATCTCAAGCCCGAGGCGCCGGGCCGCATCGTAGAGCACAGCGGTGCTGTAGCTTGTCGTCAGGTCGTTGCTCTGAAAATCGCTCATCGGTACACTCTCCTCATCCGATCCGGGCGACCCGGATCGAGCACGCCGTCTAATGCCGGCACCTTCTCTCAGTTCTGCAGGAAGCGTCCGGCGCTATTAGGCCAGGTGACCGTGACGGGCGTTCCAGCCTGGATGCTCGTCGCACTCTGGCTCGTCAGTTCCCGGACCAGCATCGTCGTGCCGCTTGGCAGCTTGACGTAGTGGCTGGAGGTGCCACCGGTCACCAAGCTGCTTTCCAGGATACCCGTCGCCCTGTTGGCGCCCGGCGGAACCTCGTCAGGGGAAACGATGCGCAACACTTCGGGCCGCAGCAGCAGCTTGCCCCTGGCGCCCGCGGCGACTGGCTCGTGCAGGATCGCACGCGAGGTCAATCCGCCTTCGAGAACGAAAGAGGCCGGCGTGCCCGTCGACGCCACCGTCGCATCAAGCAGTGTCGAGGCCCCGATGAATTCGGCCGTGAACTGCGTTCTCGGTTCGAAGTAAAGATTGTTCGGCGTTCCGAGCTGCTCGACTGCGCCGCCATTCATCAGGATGATGCGGTCGGACATGTTGAGCGCTTCCTCCTGATCATGGGTCACATAGAGCATTGTGATCCCGAATTCGGTGTGGATGCGCCGGATTTCCAACTGCATCTGCTCGCGCAGCTTCTTGTCGAGCGCCCCCAGAGGCTCGTCCATAAGGATGAGGTCGGGCTTGTAGACCAGACAACGCGCGATGGAGACCCGCTGTTGCTGGCCACCCGACAATTCCTTGGGCTTCCGATTGGCGACATGCGGCAGTCGGATCACCTCAAGCGCCTCGTTGACGCGCTGCCGAATCTGCGCCTTCGGCACCTTTCGGATTTGAAGGGGGAAGGCGATGTTGTCGAAAACAGTCATGTGGGGCATGAGGGCGTAGTTTTGGAATACCATCCCCAGGCCACGCTTTTCCGGAGCGACATCGGTGACGTCCCGCCCGTTGATCCAGATCCGGCCGCCCGTTGCCGAGGTCATGCCCGCGATCAGGTTCAGCAGGGTGGTCTTGCCCGAGCCCGACGGACCGAGCAGCGTCAGGAATTCTCCGGTCGGGACCGTCAAGTCCAGCGCCTGCAGCGCGACGACTTGGCCGTAGCTTTTCTGAAGCCCGGTAATCTGCACCATCGGCTTTGACGAGGTGTTTGCTTCGTTAGGCATTGGGCGATTTCCGTTGCATGACAGCGACGACAAGGCAGACAAGCACGGACATCACCGTGAGCATCGTCGAGATGGCGGCGAGGATCGGTGAGACCTCAAACTGGATCGAGGCGAACATCTTGACCGGCAGCGTGGTCTCTCCTGCCCGGGAGACGAACCAGGAGATCACCACCTCGTCGAAGGAGATGAGAAAGGCGAACAGGCCGCTGGCGGCGATCGACGGTGCCAGCAGGGGCAGGGTCACCCTGCGGAGAACGGTCAGCGGCGATGCGCCCATGACTGTGGCGGCTCGTTCAAGCGCCGGGTCGATATGACCGACCCCCGCGCCCGTCGTCACGACGACGAAGGGCAATGCCGCGACGACATGCGCCAGAATGAGCCGAAGCTCTCCGTTATTCACACCGAGGCGGATGAAATAGATGTAGAGACCGAGGGCGATGGCGATGTGCGGCACCATAATCGGACTCAACAGGAACAGCGACAGGAGCCGGCGCCCCGGGAAGTTGCCACGCACCAGTGCGTAGGCGGCGGGCACGCCGAGGATGAGAGAGATCAGGGCCGAGATGAGCGCAATTCGGAAGCTCAGGATGGTCGACGAGACCCAGCCAGCCTCGGTGAAAAACTGCCGGAACAGGTGAAGAGAGTAACCCTGCGGCGGGAACATGATTTGATTGCTGTCACCGAAGGCGATGATCGCGGTGATCACGCTCGGCATCAGCAGGAACAGGAAGACCAAGCCGACCCCGACGTTCAGCACCACGCGCCAGGAAGAGAGGCGTCGTTCCATCTCAGTGACTCCTCCCTTCGAGCATCGAGCCGCCACCACGTACCTTCGACAGGGCGACCGACGCAGCGACAGCCACCCCGATCAGCACCACCGCTACCGCCGAGGCCATGGGCCAGTCGAGCACCTCGCGGGCGTAGAAATCGACCAGGTTTGCGATCATCATGTCCTTGCGACCTCCGAGCAGCGCGGGGATCACGTAGAAGCTCAGGCTGATCGTGAAGACCAGAAGCGCCCCTGCGATCACGCCGGGCATGCTCAGCGGCAGGGTCACGCGCAGGAAGATCCGCAGTTTCCCCGCCCCCATAATCGCCGCAGCCCGCGCGAGTTCGGGCGGTTGGCTCTGAAGGCTCGCCAAGATCGGGAAGACGAAGAACGGTACGAGATAGTGGCTCATGCCCGCGAAGACTCCGATCCGGTTGAACAGGAGTTTGACGGGCGGAATACCGACGAGCTCCAGCATCTGGTTGACGATGCCGGTCTGTCCCAGCAGCACCATGAAGGAAAACGCCTTTACCAGCGAACTGGTCCAGAACGGGATCAGCACGAAGATCATGAAGAGCGCCCTGCGTCTTGGCGGCTGCGTCGCCAGGAAATAGGCGACGGGATAGGCCAGAAGCAGCGCACAGAACGTCGCGCCAACGCTTATCTCCAGCGTCGTATAGACGACGCGAAGGAACAGGGGTGTGGTGACGATCTTGTTGTAGGCGGCGATCGTGAAATCGCCTCCGTTGTTGCTTTTCTGTAGGCTCATCAGCACGATGCCGACAAGCGGGACCGCGAAGATCAGGCCAAGGAACAGTGTGGCGGGTGCGGCGAAACTGGCCTCTCTGAAGAATTTCCGAACCGAGACCATGTATCAAGTCTCCGCAGTTGGCGACGTCATCAGGACTATCTCCCGGTTCTCTGCGAACGGGCTGTCAGGTCAGCAGCCATTCTTTGAACCGGAGCGTCAGCTCCTCCGCCTTACCGTTCCACCAGGCCGGATTGGTAAAGAGGTTGTTCGGATCATCGATGTTGGGAAGCCACTTGCGAACCGCCGGGTCTACCTGGGCCACCGCGTCGGGGTAGGTCGGGGCGTCGCCGGTCAGATCGGCGAGCGCGACCTGGCGGTCCCTTTTCATCATGAAGTCGAGAAAGCGCATGGCGCTGTCGCGGTTCTTCGTGCCCTTCAGAGCGCCGGAATAGCCCAGACCGAGGATATTCTGCTGGAAGGAGTAGTCGATCGGGACGTTCGCCGCCTGGAGATCCTTCACGCGGGTCGTGTAGGTGAAGGTGAAGTCCACCTCGTTCTGCTGAATCAGCGTGACGGTCTGGGAGGCCGGAGTGATCCAGTGAGTGACGTGGGGCTTCAGGCGGTCGAGCGCTTTGAAGGCCCGTTCGACATCGCAGGGGTAGAGCTGGGAAGGGGGAACGCCGTCGCCCATCAGCGCGATCTCGAGCGTGTCGGTGATGCGGTTGCGCAGGCCGCGCCGGCCGGGAATGCCCTTGACGTCCCAGAACTCCACCCAGTTCCTGGCAACTTTGCCGTTGAGCCTGTTGGTGGGGAACGCGATCCCGCCCGCATAGACGTTGCCACCGCAGGCGTATTGGTTCCGCGCTGCCGGAATGCAGCCTTCCCTGTGCACGATCGTCTCGTCGACCTCCTCCAGGAGGCCCATGCGCGCGGCGTCAACGACCCAGGCGTCGTTCATGTCGATGATGTCCCATTCGACATCCTTGCTTTCGACCTGAATCTTCATCTTGGCGACGTCGGGGCCTTCGCCATTGATGATCTCGATCCCTGTCGCCGCGGTGAAGGGATCGTAAAGGACCTTGCGCTTCGCGTCGCGGACCGCGCCGCCGAAGTTGGCGATAACCAGCTTCTTCTGCTGGGCCCAGGCCGGACGGATATAGGCCGGAGAGGCGATCGTTCCGGCGAGCAGGCCACCAAGGACGGACCGCCGGGACGGCAAGCCTGAATGCTGCATGTCGTAAGTCCCCTCTTAATTGCTTATTTGATGATGCCGGACAGCATGTGGCCAATTTGCTCGGCGTACTACTGACGATTCTGGTGCCTTTTGATAGTTTAACGTCGTTATGACGGATAATGAAAACAAAACGACGAAAAGCGTCGCGCGATGTGTCCGATCGAAACAGGGCGGCATGCAGGCAAATCGTGGGTGTGGTTCGGAAAGCCTCCGCTCGGGGCGGCGTGACGCTCGGAAATTGCTGCGCTGGTCACTGCGATGCCGGCATCCATTGGAGCGTGCAGCGCGCGTTAAACGCGTGTCCGCCGGGATGAAAATCCGGCGATTAGGTTGAATATTCCGGCAAAACGACGAATGAGTGGCTGTTATGAACGGAATCGGTGCTGGTCGAGCCGCGTAATAGAAGACATCCTCACCTGCAACGCACTGGGCAGCCCCGACACGAGCAGGCGCGAACCCGGCGGCGTCCACACACGACTCGCGAGGATCGATACGTTCGTACCGCGAAGCAAGCTGGATTTTTCAACAGTGCGAGCAGACTATATCATTGTCGGAGCCGGGACCGCGGGCAGTGTTCTGGCGGCGCGGTTGAGTGAGGACCCCACCCGGACAGTTCTGGTGCTGGAGGCGGGCCCAGACTACAGCGGGCTTGGCGTACGTATCCCGGCTGGGATCCGGGGCCTTTATCGAAAGGGCAAGTTTCACTGGAACTATGTTTCCTCCCCCGAGACACACGCCGACAATAAGACGCTGCCTTACAAGATGGGGCGCATCGTCGGTGGATCGTCTGCCATTAATGGAATGATCTGGGTCAGGGGAAACGCAAAAGACTTCGACGATTGGGAAGCCGCAGGGTGCACGGGCTGGGGCGCCGAGGCCATGCAGAGCATTTTTCGTCGCATCGAGGCTTGCAAAGAACCGCTTTTCCCGGGCATGGGCCGGGATGGCCCGATCCCGATCACGGTGGGGAGGCCTGAGCGTCAGCCGTTGTCGAAAGCGTTCCTCGTTGCGGCCAAGCAAGCCGGCGAGACAATAAACCCTGACTATAACGGACCGGTCCAGGACGGATTTTGCGCGCTTCAGCGGAACATTCACCGGGGCATTCGTGGCGATGTTTACGAGGGCTATCTGAAGACGGCAAGAAAAAGACCGAACCTTCAGATCCTCCCGGAAGCAACGGTCCGCCGCGTTCTATTCAGCGATAAGCGCGCGATCGGTGTAGAACTCGCGACCGATAATGGTCCGCGTCAGATCTTCGCTGAGCGGGAAGTCATTCTGTGTGCCGGCGCGATCGGCAGCCCTCAGTTGCTCGAGCTGTCTGGCGTGGGAGCCGGTGAAGTTCTTGCCCGTGCTGGTATAGAGCTCGTACATTCCCTACCGGGTGTCGGCTCGAACCTTCACACCCATCCCGCTGTGACCTTGAAATATGCGTGCTCGCGACCACTTTCGATCAAGTCCGCGACGTATGGGTTCGGGGCGTTCGCGGCAGGTGTTCAATGGCTGATTGCGAGGACCGGCCCGGCCTCCACCAGCCATTTCGAGGCGGGTGGCTTTGTCCGAGCCCGGCCGGGTGCTGACCGTCCGGATTGTTTTCTGATATTTCTTCCACTTCTTGCTGACGACGCCCAGGGCAAAGTTAGCCGTCACGGCTTTCAGGTGTTCATAGATTTGTATGGCGTAAAAAGCAGGGGGGAAACACATATCGTCAGCAGCAGCATTTCCCATCATCCGAATTTTTTCTTCAACTCGCTCCAGGATAAGGCTGACGTCGAGGCGCTTGTGTCGGCCATAGGCATAGCTCGAAGCATCATAAAACAACCAGCCCTTAGTGACTTGGTTGATAGTGAATTGAGTCCGGGACTCGAGAAGCTTGATGGGGATGCTCTGGCCAACTGGGTGCGGGCCAATCTGGGAAGAAGCCACCACCTCGCGGGGTCTTGCAGAATGGGGGTTTTTGACGACCACGGGGCTGTCGTCGGACCTGACTTGAAGGTGCACGGACTTGATGGTCTGCGCATCGCTGATTGCTCCGTCATGCCATCTGTTACTTCGGGCAATACTCACGCGGTGGCGATCGCCATCGGAGAAAAGGCGGCTGAACTTGTCCGTAGATCCTAGCGGTGGAATACTCCCGCTGCATAACATCCTCGGGCATCGGAGTGCTTTGGGTCCGTTGGAAGGCAGGCACCAGCGCTTTACCTCGATATCAACGACATAGAGCTACGTAGATCCTCACCCTGCCCGCAAGCCAGCCCGTTTCCTCGCAACCACCCTGGCCCGGCTCAGAATCGCTTTCCCGGGCCCCGAGGCGGTCATCAGGTCGTACTTGCGCAACTCCTCCAGCAGCCGCAGCAGAACCATAAGATGTTGAAGCGACTGCCGATCCCGGAAGGTCTTGAACGGTCGGGGCTTATCCCCCTCACGGGCCAGCTTTCGTCCCCACACGCTATCCCCATCCGCTATCCTGTGCAGCTTGGGGCTGACAGTGACTTGTCGGTCAAAATGGATGGGAACTGTTCCGAACGGGGGCGAATCTCGGTGTGTCGTAAAATGACAAGTGCAATCGCCGTCGCGATTGTAAGGATATCGTTTCGGAGCGGGTGCTCGGGAGTGCCGTATGCTTGCCGACGCAATGAGGAGATGTCGATGAAAACGGTTCTCTATGCTTGCTGTATGCTTTTCGCAAGTTCCATCCTTACGGCATGCCAGACGTCACAAGCACGATCAGCGCAGCTCGCTAAAATATGTGCGGACCCAGCCAATCGGCAGCCCGAGTCCTTTTACTTCGCGGAATGTCAGGCGCTAGATCCGTCGTCGGACAAGTCACTCCAGAGATACTATGTGCTCGGCGCGCCCACGGGGGATTGATCTAACGGGGGATTTTCAATGTTCGAAGTACGTTGTTTCCTGCGAGCCTGGCAAGTCGTCTCTTATCCGGCCACGACAACGGAATTTCCGTGATTCAACAAAGTCGGAGACTGTCCCGGCGCTGACAGCTCAAAATGACGCGCTTGATCGCTTACGCATTAGCGGAGCCCGACTATTTGATACGCAAGATAAAGCATCGCGCTTGCCGTTATCCACGAACCGGCGACCTGCGCGGCGATACGCTGCCAATGTCTCTCTATCCGGAGTGCCAGGGCAGCGAGGATGGTGATCAGGGCGACGGCCCCTAGAAGTGTGGCCAAGCCGCTCAGGACGCCCCCCAAGCGCATGCTTCCCTCCGGCGTTGCATCGAGGCCCAGGACAAGGCCCGCCGGCACAGCGAGCCCGGCGGCGATCCAGGCGGGCGCCCGCAATCCGGAGGCCACCATTGCCGCCGCGACAAGTGCAAGCAGAGCGAGCGATGTCGTCCTATCGGTGCTTGCGGCGCCTATGGAGCCGAATACAAGGCCCGCCGCGACGGCGCTCGCAAATGCGAGGATCCCATAGCGGCAAGCCGCGAGACCTGACCTGCCGATCAGTAACCCGGTGGCCACGATGACAAGCATCTCTGCGGGGGCCACGAGAGGATGCAGCAACCCCGCATAGAAATCGCCGACGCCCTCGAGGGCTCCGTGCGCGTGGGCGGCCTGGGGGATCACCCCCAGGAGCGCGGCCGCCGGCAGGATAAGGCGACAGGATTTCATGCAATGCCAGACAGAAAGACGCCCCCGGCAAGGGCGATGAAGGCGCCGGCCGCCCTTACGGCAAACCGTCCGACGGGCCAGCGTGCCAGATTGCCAAAGGCGATGCCGAAGAGGTGCAGGAGGCCCGTCGCCATGACGAAGCCGAGCGCGTATGACACCGCATTGGAGGCGGCAGGCATCTCCGTCCCATGCGCGTAGCCATGAAAGATCGCAAAGGCGCCAACGATGAGCGCGGCCGCCCATAACGGTGGCTTCAGCGCCAAGGCGACACAGAGGCCAAGAACCACGGCGGACAAGGCGATGCCGGCTTCGACGCCCGCGAGCGGCACCTCGATGATCCCGAAGACGCCGCCAAGGGCCATCACCAACGGGAAGACGATTGGCAGCACCCAAATTGCCGGTGCGCCGAGAAATACGCCCCAGAGCCCGACAGCAACCATAGCGATGATGTGGTCAGGGCCTAGAAGCGGATGCGTAAAGCCGCTCGCAAAGCCGCCGCCATGATCGGCGCCTGTATGAGCCAGGGCGGAGCTTGCGGAAAAAACGACCAGGAGGCCGAGCGTCACGCCCATAGCGCTGTATTTCAGAGAGGGCATGTCAGGGTTTTCCATCAAAGAAAAATCGCGCTCAGGCGGTCGACCGTCCAGAACGCCGCCACGGCACCGACGCCATAGGCGGCGGCCACCCGCATGGGTCTCCCGAAGGTGAAGATGAGCCTGGCCGCATAAACGACCGCAAGAATCGCTGCGATAAACGCAAGCTGTCCGATCTCAACGCCGACGTTGAAGAAGAGCAAAGCAAGCGGAATGTCCCGCTGCGGAAGTCCGAGCTCGATCATGGCGCCAGCGAAGCCGAAACCGTGGAGCAGCCCGAAGCCGAAGGCGACCACCCATGGCCATGTGATCGTCAGGCTCTTTTCGCCGCGCTCCATGCGCACCGCCTCCGCGGCAACGAGGAGGATGCTGAGCGCAACCATAGCCTCGACTGGCGGCCCGGGCAGAGTGACGAGACCAAAGGTCGCGAGGGCAAGCGTGATGGAATGGGCAACGGTGAAGGCCGTGATCGTCTTCACGAGGACGCGCCAGTCGCGAACGATCAGCATAAGTGAAGCAACAAACAGCAGATGATCGAGACCGTAGAGAATATGGCGGATGCCAAGCTTGAGATATTCCCAGGCGACAGACCAGCTGGTCTGTTCGGCCGGAACGATATACCACGGTTGTGAGGGGCGTATGATGGTGCTGACCTGCCTGCCATCCAGCCATGTTATGCGGATGAGGACATCGGTGATCGTAGCCTGGAGGCCGATAAACTCGAGTCGCAGGCCCGCCAGGCTATCCGGTGCGGAAATAAGGCGCTTCTGCAGAATGAAACCCGGCAAGGGTCTCTCCTGAGGCTCCATCACATGCGTCACACTGTCGGGAAGCTTCAGGATGACAGGCAGCGGCATGCCGGACAGAAGCGGTGTCTTCCAAAGGACTGTGTAGCGATTGGTGTCCGTCTGATCGATCTGCAGATAAGCGGGCCTGACCTCGTGCGCCAGTGCCGGAGCGATCAGGTTGAGAAAGGCGACCACGACCAGGGCCAGCAGCCTCTTCGGGTCCGGAAGGCGGGTCGACCCCATCGTCATTCGGCCACCGGTCGGCTTGGGCCGGACGACACGATGGTGAGGTCGTCGACGTTTAAATCATCAAGCGATGGGGCGACGATCCTGTAGCGCGAGCGGATCTCGACCATCGCGCGCTGCTTGACTTCACGATACTTCTCGGCTTGCCAGGCTTGAACGACGATCGGCCTCACTTCCTCCAATGCGGGAACGCGAGGCTCCTCGTAGGATTCGACCCAGATCAGGTGCCAGCCATATCCGGATTCGATGGGCCCGCGCCAATCTCCGGGCCGGAGACCGAAGAGGGCATTGGCAAAGGCCCCCCCGAACTCCTTCGCCATCTGCTCGGGGGTTATATCCGCATAGTAATCACGGAACATGAAAGGATCGCCGATGCCGGCCGCTCCGAGCGAGCCTGGCGATCGACCGGCGACGAGCGGAAGGCTCGCCTCGGCCGCCGCACGCGCGCCTCCCGCGCGCTTGTCGGAATTGAAGTAGAGATGTCGGAAGCGGATCCGCGGCGGCTTCGTGAACTCGGCCTTGTGCGCGGCGAACCAGGCCGCCAGCTCCACGTTGGTGGGCGGAGCGAGGGCCGCGATATCGGCAAGCAGGAAGTCCATCTTCTGCGCAAGGCGGCGCTTGATCATCTCGTCATCCCTGTCGAGACCCAGTGCGATCGCCTCCCGCACGAGCATTTCCGACATGGCCTTCTGCTCGATCAAAGCCTGCAATTGCGCTAGCGTCGGTTTCTCCCGGCCCTGGGCGAGCCATACGACGGCGAGCTGGCGCAAGTCGTCGTTGGTGATCACGATCTGCGAAGTTGTGGCGTCGGCGACTGGCGTTTGATGATCGAGCAGCCTGTAGCCGCCGAATATCACCACGCCGAGCACGACGAAATGGACGAGCGGTTCGCGCAGGACACGTCCGGCCCAGGCACGTTTGCGGGCCTCCGACCGAGCGGGAGAGGTTTCGGACAAAGATGGCCTGGCAGGGCTTCCGTCTTCCGTGAAATGACTCATATTGGACCCCGCTCAGTTTGCCCGTTGGACAAAGGCCTCTGCGGCCGACCGCCCTTCCGGGCCGGGGCTAGCGCGGAGATACACGAGGATTGCGAACTCGCTCGCCGGGTCCCTCACCGCATTCGACCGCAACACGTCGACATAGTCGGGTACAACCTCCCAAGCCTGCCAGTCACCGAGGTATGTCGCGACGAAGCCGGCCATCGCCTTCCGCTCGCGTATGAAATGTCGATAGGCGTCGACGACGCGCCGCTGCGGAATGACACCACCCGGGCCGCCGTGAACACTGAGGGCGAGCAAGGCCGCCTCGATCTCGGGCAGGGAGCGGCTGTGGTCGAGGAGATAGTTCTCCTCGATCCAGGCAACGCGATTTGGCCCACGCAACTCGAGATCCGCCGCCAGTAAAGCCGCAACATTTGTCGCGTCCTTGGACGTGTGAGCCCTGATGAGACGCTCTTCCAGCATCGCCGCGTCGTCGCTGTCGCCAGCGATGCCAAGGAGCAGGAGATAGGCGTCCCGTCGCTTGACGAGAGCGGGATCCTGAAGCCAGCGGCGCAGGTCGGCGGCATCCAGGGCTGGCTTGAGCGTGCGCATGACGTCATACGGCGCCCGCGCGAGCTCGGCGAACGCGATATCGGCGACGAGCGGGTCGCCGCTTTCGAGAGACGGTGCGATGACGCTGATGCGCTTGGACCAGTCGATGCTGTCGGGGACGGCCTGCACCGGGCTGACGAGCGGCCAGGCACGCGGCGGTGCTTTGGCGCGACCGTCGTTGGTCTTCAAGAATTCACGCAGCCAGCCGGCGTTTTCGGCCTGGACAACCCCGAAGTTCGACCAGCGGAGGGACATGCCATTACGGGCGAGGAGAGAGAGTTGCCCGTCCTGAGAGGTGGTTTCTTTCACGCGGTCAGCACTCGCCTCGACCGTTGAGCCGATAGGGGCATCGCCCTTCACGCTCTCGACGATCCGGAACAGCCCGCCACCGGGAAGCGGCGAGGCGAGGACCACCTGATCGGCGGCATCGAGCTTCTGCCCGGTTGTTACGGCAATGGCCGACAGGCAGATGGCGCAGGCAAGGGCGCTGCCGAGGCCGCCGGCCAGAAGGAATGCGGCGCCAAGCAGCGCCGCAGCAAGCCTCGATACCGACCTCATTGTGGCACCGTCGGGTCCTTGACCTCCGTTCCGAGGAACACTGGGGTCGGGACGATCTCATAGTTCGCGTAGCCGAACTCGTTGCTGCGCGCGGCGAGATACGTGTCGTCCTTCGTCAGCAGGTCTTTGGAGCCGCCAGCGAGTTTGTACACCGTGAACTCATACTCGCGATTGCCGAACCAGGTCGCGAGCTTGCCGTCGCGGATCGCGTAGTCGCTAGGGGTACCGAGATAGGAGCCGCTCACCACATCGCCAACTTCTGACGGTTGCGGAATGCGCGGATCCACGTTCATCACCAGCATCTGGCCGTTCTCAGCCCACTGTACCTTGAAGATGCCACCGGTAACGTTGTTGCGTATCCAGGTATATTTGCCGACGAGCAGTGCCTTGAGCGCGGCCTCGTCGAGCAGCACGGCACCCTGGCCCTTCAGGTCCGCCTCGGTCGTTCCTTCGTGCGCGGCAAGGCGCTGTTCAGGGGTTGGCGCATACCAGATCGGGGAAGACCAGGCGCGCTCCTGTATGGTTGAGGCGACCATTTCAGGCGGGGAAATCCCGAGTTCCTTGGCTTGGATGGTCGTCCAGCGGGGTGTCTGGATCTCGAGGGCGCGGGCATAGTAGAAGGCGTCGTCGGCCGGGTTGAACTCGGGATCGGACCAAACCCCCTTGAGCTCGGTGGCGCCTATCGAGTTCTTATACGTGGCTTGTTTGATATCAACCGTCGACCCTATTGCCGGAACTTTCCCGGTTATGGGATCGGGTTGGCGTTCGCCTGCCGAAACGATATCGAACACTTTCTCAAAGCTTTGGCCGTTTTTGCTCCATCCCTTGACGATTTGAATCCGATCGAGATTACCGGACGTCGGGTCCTTGACCGCCCATACCGCAAAAGAGGGCGCCGTCTTCCCCGCGGCGAAGGGCGCAAGATCCCCACCCATCGGAACACCCTGTGCATAGGCGGTTTTCACCCAGTACTGATCTTTCATCCATTCCGGGAGCAGATCCCACGCCAGCGCATGGCGCTCCTCGGCCTTCCGATCCTTGGCATAGTCCCAGCCGCCGAAGAAGCGCAGCGTGATGCGCGGACCACTGGTGGCAAAGGTTTCTTTGCGCTTCATCGCCTCGAAGAGTGACTCGCGCGTATTCTCCTCGGCCCAGAGACCGGTCAGGCCGGCCGGATTCTCGAAACGGACATCGAGTCCCGCGAAATTGTGGCCAGCCATGCGCTCCTTAACCGTCCCATCGAGCCGGGCATGGCCGCCGAAAAAATTCTCCTGACGATAGGGAACGGCCGTATTGTGCGAATCGGACCCTCCAACGACGCCGGTCTTGAAGGGGTTGTACCCGCGTGCCTGCTGCATCGCGATGCCGTCCTTCAGAGCCTGGCGAATATAGCTGCCGCCGAGGGTGATGAACTGTCCCTGGGGATCACCGAGCAAATAATTGAGGATCTCGTAATTGGCGAATTCATCGTTCGGCGAGAGCAACGGGTGCGTCTCGGACGCCCCCTTGATCTGCTTGATCTCGGTCAAACGTTCATTGCGATCGCGCGATTCAGCCCATGCCTGATCGATAGGCCGGCCTTTGAAGTCGACCTCGGTCGGATACATCAATCCGCCAGACAGGTTCGCATTATGCGAAATGGCGAGAAGCTCGTTACCGGCCTTGCGCTGGCCGTCCATCCAATTCCACAGGTCTTCCGGCGCTTGGGACTCGAGCGAACTGAAAGGGCGGCTCGGGACCTTCGCGCAATCTTTAAAGAAGAGATTGCGATGCATGTTGCGGAAGTCGGGGTTCGACGTCCATTCATAGGAACAGAACGCAGTGAACTTCCCCGGCTCATTGGCCGCGTCCGCGGCTGCGTTATTCGCCTTCCAGACCGTATCCGATATTTCGGGCTTCACCAGGGTCTCGATCGGCTGTTCCTTGATCATGCTGGTGCCGAGCCAGAGATAGATGCGCTGAATGTCGGCCGCGTCGCGCACTTTCAGCCTGTCAGCAATAGGCAACCTGCTGATGGGAGAGCTCGGGTCATTCGAAAGCCGCACGACGCCCGCATATTCGGAGTGATCTGTTACGCCCATCCAGTCGAGCGGCGTTGTGATCTTCACATCGTAGCCCAGGGGATGCTTGATGGGCTCCCCTTTTGCGTATTTGTAAGCATCCGCGGGGCCGGTGATGTGGTTGCCGAAGATATAGGCATCGAACGACCAACTGGTATGGACGTGCGTTTCACCAAAATAGGCGTTGCGCTCCGGAGTGCTCTGCGCCTCAGCGGGCGCGGCCACGAATGTCAGGAGGGGGATGACTGTGCAGGCAAGCGGTGCCAAACGGCGCCTTGCTTTAAGGTTGGCTTTGGGCATGGCCGTCATTCCTGTCGTTTCTCGTTTGGCATCGGCGTTGCCGCATCGGGCAGCTGCTCGGTGACGACACATCATCGGTAGCCTCATGCGGGACTTATTCGACTGACTGGACGCTTTCCATCGTGCCGAAGCCATGTCTGGGAGGGCCCAATCGGGGCGGCCGCAGACACAAGGATGGCGACCAGTCCACTTTAGTGTCGATCCGTGTCGGCGCGAGCAGCATCCTTTCACCGGATCAGTTCATTTGAGGTTGTTCTTCTTTGTGGTCAACTCAAAAGTATTCGTCGCACTCTTGACCGCGGGTCTATGTGTTTCTGAATCAGCGATAAGGACAGTACACGTGACATATGGGACGTACTTGGATCCGCGATCGCTCGTATCCGTTCCAACTGCGGCGTCAGTTTGAGAACTCCATTTGTTGAGGTCCTCACGCGTAGACCTCGTCATAGCCCAAACATCGCGCACAGCTCTTGAGATAAGAGCGATCAGGTGATGCAATGCTATCCTGCTCCTGGTACGCAAACAATCCATTTCACGCCACCGGCGCGGCGACACGAGAAATCGCGAGTAACGTGCGCTGCCCGATGCCAGCTCCGGGCATGGGGCTACGTCAGTTCGCCGTCGGGACGCCTTATTGCCGGTTTCATCGGGCGATGTCCGCGATCCCTGGCACAATGCGCAACAGCTTCCGGACAGCCCGATATTTAACCGGTCGCCGCGGTTGTGTTGATCGCGGGTCCTTCGTCCCGCTGTTCCTGGCGATGGGGCGTGAGCTCGCACGCGTTTATAGTTCGCGGCGTGAGTGCATCATCTCCGCACAGGACCGGCGTCTACCAAACTCTCTGCGGGAAGGCGGCCACTTCGATCGAGCCGAGGCAATACTTGCGGGGAAGCATTTTTCTTTAAGCTTTGAATATGCGGCACATCGTTAGAACAGAGCGACCCGTGCTGTTCATCGAGATCGCGCCTAGGTTCGCTCCATCTTGCGAAACTCTCGAGGCCCGAAGCCTGTCGCCTTCCTGAACGCACGGGAGAACCCTGCGGGTGAGGAGTATCCAAGATCTTCTGAGATGTGAGTTATCGACACGCTTCTTTCCCGCAACAGCTCCGTTGCACGCTGGGCTCTCACTAGGCTCGTGAGGCTGCGGAAGTCCGTGCCGGCACGGTTGAGTTCGCGCTGCAGGGTGCGAACACTCGTATCCATTGATCGCGCAATCTCATCGATCGAGACGTTGCCGCCGATTAGGCGGGTACGGATCTGTTCGGAAGCAACGTCGAGCAAAACTCCTGGCGCGCCACCCCGCTCCCGGGCGACATCCTCGATCGTCAGGTCAAGTCGTGAGAGGCGCCTCGCTTGAGCCGTCATTCGGTGTCGCTCAACAACAATCGCGACCGCAGGTGCATTGAAAATGACCGGGCATTGAAACACGTCCTCGAAATGCGAGGTTCTATGTGGTGCAGCTATGTCGAGCTCGATTCGAAGGGGTCTCCAGCCATCTGGCAAATACGCCTTGAAAAGGCTCAAGAGCTCCCCAGCTGCGGTGCTCGCGATGATATCGTAGCCCTCAGCTCTGGCCAACGCAAATGTATAGCTGAACTTGAGTTCGTCGCCGCATTGGGAAGCGGTCAGGCGATCGTAGGAGCTGTGATAAGGAAGTGCGGAGATGCTACGCTGGATGGCTTGTCCGAGCGTCTCGGCACCCAAAATGTAGCGTCCAAAGTTGCCGTAGGTGCCAACATTCATCGCAGGAACCAAGAGAAGACCCAGGCCGGGCTCTCCCATTGCTCGCGCGATTTCGTTGATGAAATCGACCACCGACCGTTGTGTAATGAAGCAATGGGATTGCTCGACCAGCTCGGCGTCGAAGCCAGCTGCGCGATTCGCGCGGATCAATGTCCTTGCGCCAATTTCGTTTCTAACGAAAGCGGGCACGCCTTGCAGGACATAGCTGGCAATGACAGGAATGGCGGCTATGGGAAAACGCTCCGAAGCACCATTTTGGCGCAAAATGGGTTTTTTTGATATCGGTCAGGCGCAATCATGGCAAGCGGATTGAGAGCGCAGCCTTAGGTATGTCGTTCCGTCGCCGGCGGTAATTCAGGACGATGGCGCTTGCAGAAAAGAATCCGCTGTCGCCATCGATCATCCACACCTTGAATAGACAACTCGGGGAATTCGGGCGTCCTTACGATACCCCGAGAAGATGTGTGGACTCTGGCTTCGCAAAGTTTGATCGCCTACTCGCCCAAAGCCGATCCGCACGACCTCGGTTGGCATGAAATGGATGGTTTTCGACCCTGACGTTGATTTAGGGTGGCTCGAAGCGTCGCGCAGCCCGATTGCGACGAAGGTGAGACGATGAAACGCTGCTTGAAATCGACTGGCACTACACTGATCGCTGTCCTCTCCCTGTCTTCGGCCCCGGCTGTCGCTCAAGTGGCGCCGGAGACCATCCGGTCTCTTGGTGCACCCGCCTCGGTGCAGACGCGCATCGGCACGCTGGAGTTCAAGGACGGTGCGCCTACCGCTGAGACCGCCAGCAAGGTGTATGATGCGCTCGATTTCACCCGCGCATTAGACGTCTACAACAACAGCTTCCGCGGCGCTTCCGCTCTGGCGATTGTGAAGGGATTTGCAAGCATCGGTGTCAAGCCCGGCGACGTCGCGATCTTCTCCGATCTGATGGATGCAAGTTCGTTGTTCCTGACGGCCAATGCCGACACGGTCTACTACTTGACCGCACTCGATCTGAGCAAAGGCCCGGTCGTCGTCGAACAGCCATCGGGGGCTGTCGGCACGATCAATGATATGTGGTTCTCCTGGATCATCGATATCGGCGCCCCTGGCCCGGATCGCGGCCTCGGCGGCAAATACCTGATCGTCGGCCCCGACTATAACGGCCCCCTGCCTGAGGGCGGCTACTTTGTCGCGCGTTCGAAGACGAACCTCGCCCTTTATGCTGCGCGGGCCTATCTCGTCGATAACGACCCCAAGCCGGCCGTCGAGAACATCAAGCGCAGCCTCAAGATCTATTCCTATCGTCCAGGCTCCTTCGGAACGAGCATCGCGCAGGCTCTCGGGGGCACGGTGAGAATCGAAGGTGAGCCACAGATCCCGGAGACGAAGTTCATCGAGGTCAGCGGGCGGTCGTTCAACACGATCCCGCCGAGTGACTACGGATTCTTCGAGCTGATCAACGAGAACGTCCAGAACGAGCCTGCCACGAGCTACGACATCGAGCTCGCCGGACAACTGGCAGCGATCGGTATCGTTCACGGCAAGGCGTTCGCGCCCGACGAACGGATGAAGAAGATCTTGACGGAGGCAGCCGCCGTCGGCCAGGCAGCCGGACGTGCGCTCAACTGGCGCTACGCGCTGAAACACCCTGACTGGGCCTATTACGAGGGTTCGCACTGGGGCAGCATGCTTTGGGAAGGCGGCGCGTTCTTCGAGACGCCGCCGCCGCGCTTCGAGAAGGGCATGTTCAAGCCGCTCCCGCCTACTGGCGCACGCACGCTCGATTCACGAACCGCCTTCTACTATGGCTATACGCTCGACTCGCCTGGCATGATCATGCGCATTCCGGGCGTGGGCTCGCAGTACCTGATGGGTTTCCTTGATGCGGAGGGGGCTGCCTTTGACGGCGCCAAGACCTACAAGGTGAAGCTACCCAAGGATATTCCGGCAGAGGCGTTCTGGTCCTTCACGCTCTACGATAACCAGACACGCTCGATGCTCCAGACGCCGCAGAGATACCCGCGCGCCGGCAGCCAGAGCTATCCCTCGCCCGCGGCGGAGGCGGCCGCCGATGGGACGACGACAGTCTATTTCGCTCCGACGCAGCCAGCAGGCGTCACGCGCGGCAACTGGATCCAAACCGATCCCAAGAAGGGCTGGTTCACGATCTTACGCCTCTATAGCCCGCTTCCGTCATTCTTCGACAAGACTTGGCAGCCAAGCGAGATCGAACTTGTTTCCGGCGGCGCCGACGGAAAGAAGAGTGAAGCTCGCCCTGACGGGACGAAGAACGAAACCTTGTTGCAGCGGGTTGAGCAGCGACTGGACAAGCGTGAGGAATGCCGAAGGCAAGCAGCGGGAAAAGGGCTTGGTCCGGTTGAACGAGTGGCTTTCGTCGAGGCTTGCATCCTGTAGCAGTCGCTCGGAGCGAATAACGCGCAGCCGCAATATGCCGTAGTAGTAACAGTGCGCGCAACGGGCTTTGCTCAGCTCGCCTCCACGCCTGGCCAGGCACTCGCCGGTAAGCCGTCCATAAAGGGCGGTGTCCCCGCTGCTCTTTGCCGGTTTCCTCGTGGGCGCGGATCTTGGTCCGCCCCCGTATCCGTAACCCCGCGCTGTCAGGATTGTCACCCGGCTGGAATAATCCAGGCACGACCGCCAAACTGGAATTCCGCTTCAGCAGGCATGCGCCCGAGGCGGCTCCAGGCACCATCGTAATCGACGGCAAGTCTGATAGACTCGGCGTCCGCTCCGGTGTAATCATACCCTTCCTATCTTGCTACCTTCGCTTCCGCGCAGTGAGCTACCCACGAGGATGCACGAATGATCGCTAAAGCTCGGCGCAGGAGCATGCCCTCATGGTCAATGGTCTTTGGAATAGCGGCGCTGTTGTCGCTCACAAGCTGCGTATCTTCGCCAATTCCAGTAAATGTCCCGACCGCGGCGAGCGTTGCTGGGCTGTCGCCATCCGGCACCGTGACGCTCACTGAGGCCTTCGTCGGAGGCTTCGTCGGAGGCGAGGGTGTCTTGACGTTTCAGGGAAAGAAATATCCGTTCAGACTAGTCGGCAGCGTGATAGGCCCGGGCGGTGCGTCTAAACTGGTCGTCGCGGGCGATGTCTACAAACTTAATGACGTCGCAATGTTCGGGGGAACATACGCGCAAGGCACTGGGAAGGTGGGTCTGGAGGCGTCGGGGGGAAGCGATCTTTGGCTTGAGAACAAAGCTGGCGTGATCATGCACCTGACAGGCGCAAGCGCCGGGTTGACGCTCAGCCTTGGCCGTGACGAAATCTTTATTCAGATGGCTGAGAAATGAGTCGGGGCAGCCTGTAAACCGATCGGGCTTAACGCGACCCGGGACGGCAGGACGACGCCAATACATCGCGTTTATTCAGCCTCTGGTTACGACGAATTCCGCCACGGCGAGTAGGGCGGTCACGATAAATTACATGACCTAGATACCCTGGCCCTGCGGCTCCGGTGCCGATTCCGACGGCTTTTCTGGATTGACGTCGCCAGCGACGCCCTAACCGTCGAGAAAGCGGTTCCCCCACCGCCGAATGGCGCCGTCCGATGTCTATCAGACCAGACCCTTCATCGAGATAACCGAAGCGGCATGGTTGCGGGAGCCCTCCGCCTGTCCAGCAATATCGGCCGAATCTCAGGTGCGTCGCTCATGGGCGCCATCTTCGGCCTTGATGCCGGCGCGGGAGAGTTCAACAGCGCAATCGCGTCCAACATCGCGGTGGGATGCGACTGGCTTTTCCCTTCGCCGGCGAAATGCTGCTTGTCGCCATCAGGATTGCGTTCGGCCGTCGCGCCCCGCCAAACACTCGCTTTGACCGTCATACCAAGACCCATCCTATCGAGTGCCGCCCGTCTTTCTCTCTTCTTGCTTCGTTTGCAATAGTCCGAACGGCAGCGTTGCTGCTTTGACGAGCAAACTGTGTGGGGCTGACGTTTGTCCATCCTTCGCGGGCCGTAACTCTAGTTCGCGAGGGAGGCAATTCCCGGTGGAAGTTCATTACCACTACATTGATTGCAATGAGCTATTAACCCACAATGACGTCGTTGGCATCGCCGTAGCGGGCGGCGGCAATTTTCCATTGTCTTTGAACGGCTCAAGCGGGGGGCGATGTCTAAGTCAGCTGTAAATGACGATACGCTGTTGGGGCTTTTCCGATTGAATCCTGCAACGTGGCATTGGAGCCGCGCAATACGATCCGCCTTATGCCTCGGGCTCCCATTCACGTATGGCTTGATTATTGACGATATCATGTCTGGTATGTGGATCGCCATGGGTTGCCTGATGATGATCACGGGTGAAAGTTCCGGCAGTTATCGCGCCATCTACACGAAAATGCTGATTTCCGCTCCTATCGGCGCGGCTGGATACCTGCTGGGCTACCTTGCCTCAATGCCATGGGGTGCTGTTGTGGTCAGCATGATGGTTATTGGGTTCGTATCCGCGTTGCTGAGCAGCAAGAATAGAGCGCTGTCGATCGGTACGTTGCAGACATTGCTTGTTGCTTCAATTGCATTGGGCGTTCCAGCCATCGCTCCTTTTTCGCAACCTGCGGTTCTCTATTTGATCGGCGCAGTATTCTACGCCCTCGTCCTCGGTGTCGAAATTCTCATTCGTGGCTGGCATGCTCAGGATACTCCAGATGAAAAGCCGTCTTTAGAGTTACTCTCTGAAAAGACAGCTGGGCCGGTTGCCTCAATGATCGCACCGGCTGTGGCCTTTGCGCTGTGTCTAGGCGCGGCCTACGGCACGCACTGGATTTATGACGCCGCACATTGGTTTTGGGTGCCATTGACCGTCGGTCTTGTTATGAAACCGGATTTTGGCTCCATTCGCGATCGTGCTCTGCAACGGATCATCGGAACGCTTGCGGGTGTATTGATTGGTGCATTAACGCTGGCATTTGTGCCGAAGGGCTTACCGCTGATCGCAGTCCTGTCCATTCTGGCTGGGATACTACCTTGGGCGATGCAGCGTTCCTATGTTCTGCAGGCCGTTTTTCTGACGCCGCTGGTCCTGATACTTCTTGACGTGATCGTGCCCGGCACTGGCGACATCAATTATGGAATGCAGCGGCTTCTCGACACTGCCATTGGAGGTTTCATTGTGATCGTTATTGGATATATGCCCCTGCAATATCTTCGCAGCCGAAACAAAAACCCCTGAAAGAAAGTGGCGCAGGGCGGATATTCGGGACGCGCTTCGCGCCGAGGATCAGAAGCCCACGGCGACTGCCGTGTCCCCCCTGACACTGGACGCGACTGGGCAAGACGTTTAATGCGACGTGCAATTCAGCGATTTGAACCGCCTTCGGTACCGCCTTCATGTCAGACTTCACTCAGCTCATCGTCTATATGGCCGCCGCGCTGCTGCTGGCCATCACACCCGGTCCCAGCATCTTCTACGTCGCCTCGCGTACGCTCGCCGGCGGCCGCGCGGAAGGGATAGCCTCCAGCCTGGGCACGGGGCTCGGAGGCATGGCTCACGTGGTCGCTGGAAGCCTTGGTGTATCCGCCATCGTGCTTGCGAGCGCGGAGCTGTTCACGCTGCTGAAGCTGATTGGCGCAGCCTATCTTGTATGGCTTGGCTTTCGCACATTTCGAACGGCTCGCCGCGAGGCCGCGTCAGCCTTGGCAAATGGCGCGGTGTCGCCTCCGATGGGAGCACGGCGGGCCTTCCGCGAAGGGGTGCTGGTTGAGGCTCTAAATCCAAAGACAGCGGCCTTTTTCCTCGCCTTCATCCCTCAATTCGTGGATCCTGCCGCTGGGCACGTGGCGATGCAGTTTGTGGTGCTCGGTTTCGTGTCGGTTGCGCTTAACACCCTCGCCGACGCCATCGTCGCCTTGGCGGCCAGTGGCATCAGGGAAAGCGCGGCAGCGCGCCCGGGTGCGATCCAGCGCCTGCGTGAGTTCTCGGGGGGCGCGATGATCGCTCTTGGCATTGGCCTCGCCCTGGCGAAACGCCCTGTCCCTTGATTGTCTCGGCTGAGCGTGACTGCCCGCACCGGGCTGCGCTTATCAACGCCATGGCCAGCCCAGCCCGGCTGAAGGTCTCCGTGAGAGCTGGTTGACGCCCGTGGCTCGTTCCTGGAGACGCGGGTGCCTGGAGATGCAGTTTCCTGAAAATGGAAGTCAGGCGTCGCCTGAGGGGGACGGGCGAATATGACGGATGGGTGGTTGGTGTGCCAATCGTGTTGCATATAGCGCATGGCTGTCATGAAGCATGGCGCGTTGCACAATGCGGATGCAGACGTCATATCACCCGTGGCTGAAGACGTTGGGCTCCGCACCCCTCCCGGCGTAGAGCTTGTTTTCGGCCGTTCCCCTCTGGAATGTTTCGACTTCGGTCAAACATTTATACTGGGCCGGCCTCCTTTGGAGCGCCGGCCCTTCTTTTGCCACGACAGCGGGTGCGCCTTGACAAGTTAGGCATGCATTGCGAGCAACCCTGCTTGGGGCGTCAGCTATGCGTTCAACCTGGGGCTTGCGGTGCCCCATGGATCGGCCGCCTCCAACTGCGCCGGAGCCATGGCATGTCCTAGCCGCCCGACAGCCGCGCGCCCTCGCGCATGATTTCGGCCACGAATAACTCCAGGTCTTCGTAGCGCGTCCGATGATTGCAAATCGCCGCGCGAAGGCAGTAGCGCTCGTGGATGACCGTATCGGAGACGGCAGCGACACCCGTCTCCTGGAGCCTGACCATGATCTCGGTATTCACGCTCTTGAGCGCCTCCTCCGCGAGTCCGGCTGGAGCATAGCGAAAGCAGGCAATGTTCAGTTCTGGTTCGACCAGAAGTTGGAGTGGCGGATTGGCGCGCACCAGCTCAGCGAGGTGATAAGCCTGGGCGATGTTCTGGTCGATCAGCCGTCCAAACTTTGCGGTCCCGTGCTCCATCAGCGCCATCCATACTTTCAGCGCGCTGAAGCCTCGGCTGGTCTGGAGGCCGTATTCGTGCAGCCATTCGCCTGAGGCCAATCCCCGCGCCGTGCCCTTGAGATATTCGGGCGAGACGGCGAAGGCCTGGCGGTGCAAGGTACGGTCGCGCAGGAGAGCGCATCCGACCTCGAACGGGGCATGCAGCCACTTATGCGGATCGAGAGCGATCGAGTCGGCACGATTGATGCCTTCGACGCGCCATGCGTTGTCGTGGGAGATCGCGACCAGCGCGCCGATGCAGCCATCGATGTGGAACCACAGTCTCTCCTCGGCTGCCAGGTCCGCTAGAGCCATGAGGTCGTCAATCGAGCCAGTATTGACGGTACCGGCGGTGCCGATGATACAGGCCGGGTGGAAGCCGGCTTCCCGATCCTCCTTGATCGCGGCGCGCAGAGTCGCGATGTCGATGCGGAAGGCCGCGTCGGTGGCGATGCGGCGCAGGGCCTTGTTGCCGAGGCCCAACGTCTCGATTGCCTTGCGATGGCAGGAATGAACTTGGTCTGAGGCATAGAAGCGAAGCGGCTTTTCGAGCGCGCTGACGCCTTCCTCGCGCAAGTCGATACCCGCCATGGCGTTGCGGGCCACCGTGAGGCCGACGAGATTGGCCATGGATCCGCCGCTGACCAGCGTGCCGCTCGCGGTCTGCGGCAGGCCCACCATATCGCGCAGCCAGCCGACAACCTGCTGGTCGAGAAGTGCGGCTGCATGGCTGCCGCCTCCGAGATTGGAGCCCTGCACAGCGGCGAGAAAGTCGCCGAGCGCGCCGCCGAAATTGCCGGTTCCCATATACCAGGACCAGAAGCGCGGATGGATGTTGCCCATCGGATAGGCGAATACGTCACGCTTGACGAGCTTGTAGACCTCGTCCACGGGCGTTGGCATTTCAGGCGGCGGGCCGCGGAAGGTCGCCATGACCTCTTCCGGCATCGCCCGCCACACCGGCCGGTCGCGTACGCCGCTAACATGCTCGACCGCGTCTTCGACGATCTGGTGCGCGAGTTCCTTGATCCGCGACCAGTCCGGTGGGTCTAGCGTTTCGGTCGGCCTCGCGACCGGCAGCGCGATCGTTCGCGCGGCATGCCGTGTCATTGCCTCCTCCCGCTCAGGCCGTGGCCAGTTGGAAGCCTGGCGTCGAGCGAGCGATCGCCAATTCTTCCTCGTTCATGTCGGCCGGAATGCTCTCGAACATGGGTGTCGACAGATAGCGTTCGCCCGTGTCGGGTAGCATGCACAGAATGACCGAGCCGGCCGGTGCCTTCTCAGCGACTTGCCGCGCGACGGCGAAGCTCGCGCCGCCTGAAATTCCGGTGAATATTCCCTCCTTCCGGGCCAGCGCCTGGGCAGCCGCGACAGCTTCCGCGCCCGCGATCGGCAAGACCTCGTCGTAGTATTGCCGGTCGATGGCCTCTTGCAGGACATAAGGGATGAAGTCGGGTGTCCAGCCCTGGATCGGATGCGGCTCGAACGCCGGGTGGCTTGCCGCCGGCTCTTCATTCGGACCGCGTTGCTGGACGTAACCGCTACCGATCAACTGGGCATTGGCTGGTTCGCTGAGCACGATTTTCGTCTCGGGGCGTTCGCGGCGTAGCACGCGTGACACACCGACGACGGTCCCGCCGGTGCCATATCCGGTGACGAAGCAGTCCAGGCGCGACCCGGCGAAGTCGTTGATAATCTCACGCCCCGTCGTCATCTCGTGAATGTTTGCATTTGCTGCCGTCTCAAACTGATGGGCCAGAAACCAGCCGTTCTTTTCGGCGAGCTCGACCGCTTTCAGATACATGCCGAACCCCTTCTGCGCGCGCGGGGTCAGCACGACCTTCGCGCCGAACATGCGCATCAGTCGGCGGCGTTCGATGGAGAAGCTGTCGGCCATTGTGACGACCAACGGATAACCCTTCTGCGCGCAGACCATGGCCAGTCCAATTCCGGTGTTTCCACTGGTGGCCTCCACAACGGTCTGCCCCGGCCGAAGCGCTCCACTCCGCTCACCCTCCTCAATGATGGCGACCGCAAGCCGGTCCTTCACCGAGGCGGCGGGATTGAAGAATTCTGCCTTGACGTAGATTGTCCGGCCCTCGACGCCGAGATTGTTGACGCGGATTGCTGGCGTGTCGCCGATTGTCTCCACGATGCTTTCAAATAGCCGCCCACGGCCGTTGGTGATTCTGGACGCTGTCTTATTGGTCATCTCGTTCCTCCGTCGAGGTCACGCGCGCCGTCGCGCTCTGCCTCGGATAAGGCTTTGCGATTGCGCGGCAGATGCTAGAGTGGCGGTAGACGACGTGGCGTGGGAGCCAGCGTTGGAGCGAGCATGGAATCGCATGGTTCCGCTGCAGCATCGCAACTGACCGGGATCGAATTGCGGCTGCTCGGGCCGTTCAAGCTGCTGCGCGCCGGTGTGGCCGTTCAATTGCCGCCATCACGCAAGCTGCGTTTGCTGGTCGCTTACCTCGTTCTTGCGCCGCATCCCGTGTCGCGCGAGCGTCTCTGCGAACTCCTGTGGCAGGTGCCTAACGACCCGCGCGGCGAACTCCGATGGTGCCTGAGCAAACTGCGACCGCTTCTTGACGAGCCGGGCAGGCCGCGTGTGAAGACCGACGAGGGGCGCGTGGCTCTCGACCTTGAGGGTTGCGACGTTGACGCCCTCAGGATTCTCGCGGTTGTCGGCGGCGGGACCAGGCCGCTGACCGACGACGTACTCATGTCGCTGCCCGCAGCTTTCGCGGGTGACCTGCTCGATGGACTGGATGCAGAGGCCAGTCTCGACCTGCGCTATTGGCTGATGGCCAGGCGCGGTGAGTTTCGCTCGTTCAAGGCAGCGGTCACGGCCGAGATTGCCCGCAGGTCCGTGCCGGGCACGGCGAAAGGTCTCGCGGCGGCCAGGGAGTGGTTGGAGGACGCGCCACTCGATGCTGAGGCGCACCAACGGTTTCTGGCTGAACTCTTGCAAAGGCGGATGATCGAGGAAGGGGACCGGCACATCGAGGCCGCGGCTCGCCGCTTTGCCGGGGAGGGCATGGATTTCGCCCCTGTTCGGGCCCAATGGGCCGCGATGCGTGGTGGGGCGCCCTCCGTGCAAGTCGCCGCGGGCTCAGTCGAGCGGCTTACGCTGGCTGTCACCCCGCCCACGACACGGCGCGCTTCCATCGCCGTCATGCCCTTTATCGACGTCGCTGGAGGTCTCGGGAGTCGCAGCGAACTCGGAAATGCCATCACCCACGATATCATCAGCAGGCTGGCGCGGTTGCGCAGCCTGTTCGTCATCGCGCGGGGCTCGGTCTTCGCCATCGCCGCGGAAACGCTTGGCCCACGCGAAATCGGGGAGCGGCTCGCCGTGGACTACGTCGCCACCGGCTACCTGGAACGCCATGGCGATATCACCATCGTGGCGGTGGAGGTCGCGGAGGCGGCGACCGCTCGGATCTTGTGGGCCGACCGGTTCGAGACGGCTACCTCGGCACATATCACTGTTCTGGACCAGGTGTGCGGCGGCATCGTTTCGTCGATCGCGGCTGAGATCGAAAACGCGGAGCGCAATAGGGCGATCTTGAAGCCGCCAGAGGCCCTCGATGCCTGGGAATGCTACCATCGCGGTCTTTGGCACATGTACAATTTCACGCGCGAGGAGAATGGCCGTGCCGCCGATTTCTTCCTTCAATCAACACGGCTCGATCCCACATTCTCCCGCGCCTGGGCCGGTCTGTCGTTCACGCACTGGCAAAGCGCGTTCCAGCGCTGGGAGGATCGCGGCGAGCAGACAAGACAGGCACTGGAAACCGCAGGCCGAAGCCTGCAGGCTGATAACCGGAACCCTGCCGCCCATTGGGCGATGGGACGTGCGCTCTGGTTGACTGGCGAGACCGCCGAGGCGACGCGCGCGTTGGAGGAGTCCGTTCACCTCAGCCCGAACTTTGCGCTCGGGCATTATTCGGTCGCCTTTGTCCATTCCCAGGCGGGTGATCCCGACGCCGCGATCGCTTCGTCTGACCATTCGCGTTTGCTCAGCCCCTGCGATCCGTTGCTCTTCGGCATGTTGGGCACGCGCGCCATGGCGCTGGTGCGGCTCGGCAGGTTCGAGGAAGCGGCGGATTGGGGTATGAAGGCCGCGTCGCGCCCCAACGCTCATGTCCACATTCTGGCCATAGCCGCTCACTGCCTTTCGCTGACCGGACGCATCGACGAAGCGCGCACGCACGCCGCACGGGTCAGGCAGCAGAGCCCCGGCTACGGCGTTGCGCAGTTCCTCGATACGTTTCGCTTCGACAGTGACACCCAATCCCTCTATCGGACAGCGGCCCGGGCGATCGGTCTCGCTCCTTGACCGCGATTGCGCGCGATGTGTTCCCGCCGGCCTATGTTGCGTCGGTTTGCCCGCCTTCAGCGCCACCCCATCGCCGGAGCGACGTGCTTGAGGATCGCATTGATGACATGGGCGTTGTAGTCGACGCCGAGCTGGTTCGGCACCGTCAGGAGCAGCGTGTCAGCCTCCGCGATTGCCGTGTCCTCCTTCAGCTGTTCGATGAGGACGTCCGGTTCGGCGGCGTAGCTACGGCCGAAGACCGCGAGCTTCTCCGGCTCGATATAGCCGAAATGATCCTCGTTTTCGTTGCCGCCGAAATAGGCCCGATCTTGATCGTTCACGAGCGCGAAGATGCTGCGGCTCACCGAAACGCGCGGCTCGCGTGCATGCCCCGTGGCTTTCCACGCTTCGCGATAAATCCGGATCTGCTCGGCTTGCTGAACATGGAAGGGCTGTCCGCTCTCGTCGAACTTGAGCGTCGAGCTTTGGAGGTTCAGGCCAAGCTTGGCCGCCCATTCCGCCGTGGCGTTGGTGGCCGCCCCCCACCAGATCCGGTCCCGCAGACCTTCCGCATGCGGCTCAAGGCGCAAAAGTCCGGGGGGATTGGGAAACATCGGCCGGGGGTTGGGCTGGGCAAAGCCTTTGCCCCGTAGTACATCGAGAAAGACTTCGGCATGGCGCCGCGCCATGTCGGTGTCACTTTCGCCTTCAGCGGGTTGATAGCCGAAATAGCGCCATCCATCGATAACTTGCTCAGGCGAGCCGCGGCTGATGCCGAGTTGAAGGCGCCCTTTCGCGATGAGATCGGCCGCGCCTGCATCCTCGGCCATATACAGCGGGTTCTCATAGCGCATGTCGATGACAGCCGTGCCGATCTCGATGCGGCTGGTCTTCGCGCCGACCGCCGCCAGCAGTGGGAACGGGGAGCCAAGTTGGCGGGCAAAGTGATGAACGCGAAAGTAGGCCCCGTCAGCGCCCAGTTCCTCGGCGGCGACCGCCAGGTCAATGGACTGCAGGAGCGCATCGGAAGCCGACCGCGTTCCAGATTGGGGGGAGGGCGACCAATGCCCGAACGACAGAAATCCGATCTTCTTCATGAGATAGCCGCGCCCAATGAGAAAGCTTCGCTTAAGTCAACGTGGTTCCGGTTATCTAGGCATTCATCCGCGTGGTTGCCAGCCGGTGGCGGGAGAGATGCTGTCCGAGCCTGGATGTCGGGGCCGCTGGACATCCGGAGGATGGTATCGGCCGGAAATTGACGAGACACTCTTTCCAAAATGCACGGCCGAGCGGCCTTCTTGTCGTCTTCATAATCGCCTTGGCGTGGGGATCGCCGCGCGCGGGATATCCAGATCGCCCGCTCCCCCGCAAATCACGTCGAAATCTGAACGAAAGGGGCTGGGAGATGATGTCCGCGAGACAATATAATGCCTCGTTTTGCTAGGTAATTTTGGTGTCGGACGGAGTGTTTGACCATGGCGGATAAGAAACCCAGGTTCAAGACTTATGACCATCCTGCCGGCGGTTGGGGAGCCGCGGCCGCGACCGCCAAGGTGCTGATGGAGCAGAGCGTGGTGGCAAAGGGATCGCGCGCGTTGCTCGCGATGAACCAGCCCGGTGGTTTCAAATGTCCGAGTTGCGCCTTCCCTGATCCCAAGCACAAAAAAACACTCGAATTCTGCGAAAACGGTGCCAAAGCTCTCGCCTTCGAAGCGACGAGATCAAGGATAACACCCGATTTCTTTGAAAAGTACACCGTCACCGAGCTGATGGAACAGTCGGATTACTGGCTCGAAATGCAGGGTCGTCTCACCGAGCCGATGCGCTACGACGCGAGTACGGATCGCTATATCCCTTGCTCCTGGGACGAAGCATTCGATCTCATCGGCCGTCATCTGCGCGCTCTTGAAAGCCCCGATCACGCGGAGTTCTACACGTCTGGCCGCACCCCCAACGAGGCCGCATTCCTGTATTCGATCTTCGTGCGCGAGTTCGGCACGAATAATTTCCCCGACTGCTCAAACATGTGCCATGAGCCGACCAGCCGTGGCCTGCCGTTCTCGATCGGCGTCGGCAAGGGCACGGTCATCATGGAGGACTTCGAGCACGCCGAGGCGATTTTCGTCATCGGCCAGAACACCGGCACCAACTCGCCGCGCATGATGACTAGCCTGGTCGAGGCGCGGAAACGAGGCGTGCCGATCGTTGTCGTCAATCCAATGCCTGAGCGGGCGTTGATCCGTTTTACCGAGCCTCAGGACGTGATCCAGATGGCGACGTTCGGATCGACGCGGATAGCGAGCGAATTCGTCCATATCCGCATCGGTGGCGACCTAGCCCTGTTCAAGGGCATGATGAAGGTGATGTTCGAGCGCGAGGCGGACGGCGAGACAGTCATCGATCATGATTTCATCGCCGAGCACACGACGGGCTTTGAAGCGGTTCGCGAAGAGGTGCTGGCCCAGAGCTGGCAGGATATCGTGGAGATCTCGGGGATCAGCGAGGAGCAGATCCGTCGCGTCACCGAGGTCTATGTCCGTTCCAAGGCGACAATGATCTGCTATGGCATGGGCCTGACCCAGCATCAGGATGGATCGCGGCTCCTCCAGCAGCTCGCGAATTTGCTCCTGCTCAGGGGTAATTTCGGCAGGCCCGGTGCCGGAATCTCTCCGATCCGCGGGCACTCGAACGTCCAGGGAGACCGGACTGTCGGCATCGACGAAAAGCCGACGGCCGCCTATCTCGACCGGGTCAGGGATGTCTTCGGCTTCGAGCCGCCCCGGGAGCATGGCCATCACACCGTCGAGTCGCTCGCTGCGATGCAGGACGGGACGGCCAAGGTCTTCATCGGCATGGGCGGCAATTTCATCCGGGCCGTTCCCGACACCGAGCGTTCCTATGAGGCGATGCGGAAGCTCCGCCTGACGGTCGCCGTCACCACGAAATTAAACCGTGGCCACCTGGTTCACGGCCGCGACGCCCTCATGCTGCCGGTGATCGCCAGATCGGAGACCATTACCACGGCCGCCGGTGAGCAGTTCGTGACAATCGAGGACTCGATGTCGAACGTCACGGCTTCGCGCGGTGTGCTGACGCCGGCGAGCCCCCATCTAATGCCGGAGGTGGAGATCGTCTGCCGAATGGCGATGGCAACGCTGCCGGACAGCAAGGTCGCGTGGGAGCGCTATATTGATGACTACGGTTTGATCCGAGACAAGATCGCTGAAGTCTATCCCGGCATCTACCATGACTTCTCGGAGCGGATCAAAGAACCAGGGGGCTTCCACCTCGACATACCGCCACGGCGTCTCGTCTGGCCGACACCGAATGGCAAGGCGAATTTCCTCATATTCCCGGGGCTTCATGCCGCCGCGCCGGTCGCCGATCCCGCGATGCTGAGGTTGGCCACCGTGCGCTCGCATGATCAGTTCAACACGACGATCTACAGCTATAATGACCGCTATCGCGGCGTTTACAACGACCGCATGGTGCTGTTCATGAACGTCGAGGATCGCGTTGAGAGGGGATTGGAAGCGCGCTCGACAGTCGTCCTGGAAACCATCACCGATGACGGTGTCCGGCGGCGGGTCGATGGCTTGACGGTACTCGACTATCCCATGCCGCGCGGTGCGGTCGCCGGCTACTATCCCGAGCTCAATCCGCTGTTGCCACTGGAATACCATGACAAGATCAGCGGCACGCCCGCCGCGAAGTCGATCCCGGTTCGTGTGGTCGCGAGTTAGCCGACGGTGGCGGGGAAGGCGCGGTGCCATTACAATGTCCTGCCAGCGAGCCCAAAAAGACGGAAAACCGCCGCGAAAGAGCCCAGGGAGAGCTGTGGATCGGGGCTGTCGAGAGAGAAGGGAAGATGATAGGCTCCATAGAGCCGTCTTGCTCCCTCTGGTGTGTCGGCCGCCATATCTATTCGCATGGTAGTCGGGAACGTCGCCTGAAATGCCATGGCTGCGGCAGGCGGTCGTCCCCATTCGTCTCGGTGTCCTGGTCGCTCCTGCATGCCTCTCTCACGAAATTCGTTCTTCATGGCGACCGTGGCACTGCTCGTGCTCGGCTTCATCGCTCTCGCCAGTGTCGTCACGGCCAATATCTGGCTCGTCCAGCGGACGCAGACCTTCGCCAGGGACGCGACGGACCTGCGGCGCTTGCGTAATGCCGCGATTGAGCTGCGTTCCCTCGTGCAGGATGCCGAGATCGGCCAGCGAGGCTATCTCCTGACGGGGGACGAGAGATATCTCACCCCCTTCGAGGCCGCGATCGCCAATCTCGATGCGTCAAAGCAGCGATTCCTCAACGCGGCCGCCAATGACCCCCTCCAGCAGGCCGGCGTTGAGGCGCCCGGATTGATCTCCACTCTGCAGGACAAGATGTCAGAGCTGAGTGAAACCATCGCGTTAGGCCGGCGTGGCGAGAGAGAGCAGGCCCTCGAAATGGTCCGGACCGATCGCGGTAAGGATCTGATGGACCGGGCGCGGACGACATTCCAGGAACTGATTGGCAGGGCGGAAGAGGAACTGAGCGAGATCGCGGCCGTTCAAGCAAGAAGCGCTACGGCGCTCTGGTGGGTCTCGGTCATTGGTGGCTTTATCGTCATCGCCGCCACACTCGCCGGTATCGGAACCATCCTCGTTTATCTCCGGCAACTGGCCGAAATCCGCCTCGAAATTCAAGGGTTGAATGCCAGCCTTGAGGAGCGTGTGCGGGAGCGAACCGCTGAACTCGGAAGGGCCAACGAGGAGATCCAACGGTTCGCCTATATCGTGACCCATGACCTCCGGGCGCCTCTGGTCAATATCATGGGCTTCACGGCCGAGTTGGAGCAGGGCGTCGCCGCGGTCCAGCATTTCGTCGGCAATTATCACGGTGACACATCCGACACCGCGTACCAGGAAGCCGCCGTCGCCGCACAAAGCGACTTGCCCGAAGCTCTGGGCTTTATCAGGTCGTCCACGCGAAAAATGGACGGTCTTATCAACGCCATTCTCAAGCTCTCTCGAGAGGGAAGGCGCACGCTCAAACCCGAGCGGATTGATCTTGGCGGCTTGTTAAATGCGGCCACGGCCGTCATTGCTCACCAAGTCGCCGACGCCGATGGGGAGGTTGTCACCGACATCCAAGCCGGCGCGATCATAAGCGACAGGCTCTCGCTCGAGCAGATAATCGGAAATTTACTTGACAACGCAGTGAAATACCGCAGGACAGATGTTCCGTTGAAGGTATCGATCCGGGTTCGGATGGAGCGCGCGAACACGGTGAGTATCTCGGTGGAGGACAACGGCCGCGGCATTCAAGCCCAGGATCTCGCGCGCGTCTTCGAGTTGTTCCGGCGCTCGGGCCAGCAGGATCAACCGGGTGAAGGCATCGGTCTCGCTCATGTTCGCGCGATGGCAAGAAACCTTGGAGGGGATATCACCCTTAACTCGGAATTCGGAAAGGGCAGTTTATTCACTCTGAGCCTGCCAGCTGATCTGCGGGCCGTACTGGGGAGTGGCAAGGCATGACTGGAAACGCCAAATCCGTAACGATCGTCATGATCGAAGATGACGAGGGTCATGCGCGTCTCATCGAGAAGAACATTCGCCGCGCGGGAGTGAGCAACGAGATCGTGCCGTTCACCAACGGGACGGAGGCGTTGGCTTATCTCTTGTCACCGGATGGTTCCGGCACGGATGGAATGGCGCGCTCCCTTCTCATCCTGCTGGATCTCAATTTGCCTGACATGACTGGGATCGAGATCCTGGAGAAGGTGAAGTCGAACCCCCATACCAAGCGGACCCCGGTCGTGGTTCTGACAACGACCGACGACGCCCGGGAAATTCAGCGCTGCTATGATCTCGGCGCGAATGTGTACATTACTAAACCAGTAAACTACGAAGGCTTTGCAAACGCGATTCGCCAGCTCGGACTGTTCTTCTCAGTCATGCAAATCCCGGAAACGACCTAGCACATGCCGTTGAGCATCCGCCGCGTTCTCTATATCGACGACGATCCCGGCATGGGCCGGCTGGTGCAGAAGGCGTTGGCCCGCCGCGGCTTTGAGGTGGAACTCGCGACCGATGCCGACAGTGGTCTTGATCTCATAGACCAAGGCGATTTTCACGTCGTCGCTCTCGATCATTTCCTGCCCACCGGAACTGGCCTTGACGTGCTGGAGGTGCTTCGTGGGCGACAGGGGGCTCCCCCGGTCGTGTACGTGACCGCCTCCGCCGAGACGACCGTCGCGGTTCAGGCCCTCAAGGCGGGCGCCGTGGACTATGTGCCGAAGACGATCGCGGCGGAGTTCCTCGAACTCCTGACGAGCGCGATCGATCAGGCCATCCAGAACGCGCGTCTTAAGCGTGCGAAGGAGATTGCCGAGCAGGAGGTTCGCGAAGCGCGCGATCGCGCCGAGGCGCTTCTCGCCGAGGTCAACCATCGCGTGGCGAACAGTCTGGCGATTGTCTCGTCAATGGTGCGATACCAGTTGAAGGCGATCGAGGATCCAGTATGCCGGGCGGCGCTTGCCGAAACCGATGCGCGAATTCTCGCGGTCGCAGGTGTCCATCGCCGGTTATACACTTCGGCCAATGTCCGCTCGGTCGCGATTGACGAATATCTGCAGGGCTTGGTGAGCGACCTCGCCAGTTCGATGCGTCAAGCCGGTCACCGTTCCCAGCTCAGGGTGGAGACCTCTCCGGGCGAAGTGCCTACCGACCGCGCCGTATCAATAGGCGTCCTGGTGACAGAGCTTGTGACCAACGCCTTCAAATACGCTTACCCCGAGGGTGGTGAAGGCGATATTCTGGTTCGGCTGTCCTGTGAGGACGATACGGCGAGGATTACCGTCGAGGACGAAGGAATAGGCTGGCACGGTGAAGGCGCGCCGAAGGGCACCGGCCTCGGCAGCCGTATCGTTCAGTCGATGGCACGCAGCCTCGGCGGCGAATTGTTCTGGTTGCCCCGGGCGAAGGGCACAGCGGTGGGTGTAAGCTTCCCCCTGCTTCGTCCTGCTTGAACAACGCCGTCCCTTCAAGCGCGAACCCGCGCGCGCGAAGCTATTTGCCGGTGAAGCTATTAAGGAAGAAGGCTGAGGAGAAAGCGGCCGCTGACCAGGAGCAGGAAAACGCCGAATGCGATCTCCAGCTTGCGTTTGGGCATGGCGTGGGCGAGCCTGACGCCGAGCGGCGCGGTGAGTACGCTCGTCGGAATGAACAGGATGAGGCCGACCAGCGAAACATAGCCGAGGGCCAGGGGCGGCTGGAGCGCGGCAACCAGGGGGAACTCCGCCGCGCGCGGCCATCCTGCGTAGATATAGCCGAGCGTGCCCGGTATCGAGATGAGAACCCCCAGGCCCGAGGACGTCGCCACGGCCTGGTGGATCGGCCGGCCGTAGAACGTCATGAAGAGGTTGGACAGCTGCCCTCCGCCGATGCCCATCAGACTGGAGAGCACGCCGATGAGCCAGCCATAGAGCGTCATGATGGCCTTGCGCGGCATGTCGAGGCCGAGGTTCCAGCTATCCTTGCCGAACAGCAGTCGGATCGCCGAGACGCCGGCCACCACGACGAAAACAGACTTGAAGAGGGCCTCCGGCGCATAGCGCGCCACGAGACTGCCCATGCAGACCCCGACCACGACGGGTATCGCCCATTGCCGGAGTATGGCCATGTCGACCGCGCCTCTTGACCTGTGGGCGTTGAAGGAGCGGATGGACGTCGGGATGATGATCGCGAGTGAGGTGCCGATGCAGAGCGGCATGCGCACCTCCTCCGGCACACCCGTCACACGGAAGAGCTCGTAAAGCACGGGCACGGCCACCGCGCCGCCACCGACACCGAACACACCGGCCAGAAGACCCGTGACGGCCCCAGCGCACAGCAAGGCGACCACCAACCAGGCAAGGTCGTACAACGGTATTCCATACATGCTGGGGATCCACGAAAGCGAGGTATCTTCTGGATGGGCGGAGCCTCTGGCTTATTGATGCTGAGTAGCCTGCCCTGAGAGCCAAGCAAAGACCTCGGATGGATTATTCTGTTGGGTTTTGGGCTGTGTAGCGCGAGGGTGGTCCTAGTAGGCAAGTGCCGCGCCGTCGCTCCGTGGATCACTCGCGCCCTCGATCAGCCCATTCGCGTGGCGGACGATCGCACCAGCATGCCCCATGGTGCTCGTAAAGGCATCGACCACCGCAACGTCATGGCCGGCGCCACGCAATTTTGCGATCAGGCTCTCGGAGAATCGATTCTCGACTTTGAGGGTGACGCTGTCTTCGCCCCAGGTCTTGCCGAGAAGCCACCGGGGCGCCGTGATAGCGGCCTGGAGATCTTGGCCGTGGAGCGCGTAGCGCGTGAAGATGGCAGCCTGGGTTTGAGGTTGACCCTCTCCGCCCATGGTCCCGTAAACCATGAGCCGACCGTCAGGAAAGCGGGCGGCCGCCGGGTTGAGCGTATGAAACGGCTTTCTTCCCGGGCCGAGTTGGCGAACACCATCTGACAACGAGAAGCTCGCGCCTCGGTTCTGCCAGAGCACGCCTGTTTCCGGCAGCACGCATCCGGATCCAAACTCGAAAAAAATGCTTTGGATGAAGCTCACCGCCAGGCCGTTCGCATCGACGGCGCCAAGCCAGACGGTGTCACCGGCCGAGGGCTGTGCCGGCCAGGGCATAGCTCGGTGCATATCGATGGTGGAGGCGAGAGCGTCGAGCCGTTCAGGCGATAGATAATCCTGCGCGCTCTCGGACATAGTGCCCGGATCTCCGACAACCTGGTCGCGGACAACGAATGACCGCTTGGTCGCTTCCACCAAGCCGTGCAAATGGCCGAAGGTCTCAGCCTCGACCGTCACATTCAAACGATCGAAGAGCGCCAGAATCATCAGAGACGCAAGCCCCTGCGTGGGAGGTGGGCAATTGAACAGCTGAATGCCTCCGCGCAATGTCGTGGCCAAGGGCGAGGCCTGGATGGCGTGATGTTTCTCGAAATCAAGACGTGTCAGCGGCGATCCAACGGCAGCGAGATCGGATGCGAGCCGGCGGCCAAGTTCACCGCGATAGAAGTCATCAAGTTCTGTTTCTGCGAGGCGACGGAGGGTCGCGGCCAAGGCAGGCAGGTCCATGAACTCACCCGTCCGGGGCAGTCGTCCGCCGATAAGGTAGGTCGAGGCGAATCCAGGAACGCCTTGCAGCTCAGGTAGCTTGGCCCGCGTGAGTTCAGCCTGGCTTGCCGATACAGGGAAGCCGTGCTCCGCATACCAGATGGCGTCCTCCAGGATACGTCCAAGCGGCAGACGGCCGCCGAGCGCAGCGCTCATCCGCCGCGCCTCACTCCAGCCGGACACAGTGCCCGCCACGGTATTTGCGGCGAGGGGGCCTCGTGCCGGGATCTGAGACAATCCGGCATTGCCATAGAAATCGACCGTGGCGGCACGTGCAGCGCGGCCACACGCATCGATAGCTATCGGATCGCTGCCGGCCGGGGCTATGATCCAAAAGCCATCACCGCCGATCCCGGTCATATGCGGGTAGACGACGGCGAGAGCCGCCGCCATGGCAATCGCTGCTTCGATCGCGTTTCCGCCATCGCGCAGCACGCGCAGACCCGCCTCACTGGCGAGATGATGAGGCGCAGTGACCATTCCGCGCCGTGATCTGACCGTATTCAGCATCTCATCACCTGTCTGCCGGGGGCGCACAGAAAATTTGCTCGGCGGGTTCCGCAACAATCTCCATGACATTCGCGGGCCGCATCAGAATATTGCTGATGCGCGCCACCAAGGGACCGGCCAGCTCCGTGTTGGCCTTGGCGGCCTGCCAACGCGGATCCTGCACGAAGGTTTGCCACCGGGCATCGCGGTCGGCGAGGCTCCGCCAGGCGAGAATATAGTGTAATGTCTGATCGTTGGGACCGACGGCTGTTGTCCAGAAGCCCAGACACTGGATTTCCATTTCCTTCCAAAGCGGAGCGACTTCCCGTCGGAAGCGTTCGACAACAGCTGCCAGTTTTCCGGGCAAGCACTCGTATTGTCTGAGCTCATAGATCATGGCTGGACGGCTCTGGAATAAAGAACACGGTTGGCTATCCCTGTTGGAGACGGTTCAGGTGGCCGCTCTTTGAGCTTTGCCGTGGCCACGGAAAAATGCTCGATGCAATGATTTAACAGAGCACGTACCCCTGGAAGAACACCTTGCCGTGACGGCAGAAGGGCGCTGATGGTCGTTGAGCCGGCGGTCCATTCTGGAAGGACATGAGCGAGCCGTCCTTCGCGGATGTCGTCAGCGCAGGCCGAGGCAGGAAGGGCCGCGACCCCGGCGCCCTCGCGGGCGGCGGCCGCAACTACAAGCACGTCGTTGCTCGCCAACTGCGTGTTGAACGCGACCGCAACGTGTTCTCCCGTCCGCTGGTGCACGATTTCCCATCGGGACCGAGCATTGGCCTCGGTGGGGCCAAGTAAACGATGGCCTGGAAGCTCCGCGGGCATTTCGATCGAAGATCGGTCAGCGAGATAGGAATGGCTCGCGACCAGGAGTGACGGTTCGACCGCGATCCGTCGCTGTATCATGCTGGAGTCGCCGAGTTCTCTGTCATGCGCGACGATAACAAGATCTGACAGGCGATACGTCAGATCGTTCGGCCCGTTGACGACATCAAGCTGAAGCTGGATTTGTGGGAAGCGTTGAAGGAAACTCGGTAGCATCTTGGCCAGTCCGGCCTGCGCGACCTGGGCCGAGCACGTCACCCGGATCGTGCCGCTTTCATCTGACAGGCGGGCTTTGATGACGTTCTCGGCGGCCCGAGCCTCTGCAAGCATTTTTCTCGCGTGTGTGTAGAATTCTTCACCGAGATCGGTGACGGCGAAGTTGCGCGAAGTTCTTTGGATCAGTCGGACACCGAGCCGTCTTTCCAATTCTGAAATTCTCTTACTTATTTTTGATTTGGGCTGGCTGAGGGCTCTGCTGGCCGGTGTTATCCCTCCACTCTCGACCACATAGGCGAAGTAATAGTATTCATTGAAGTCTATCAATGAATTTCCCCTCTTTATGATTGCGTTCTGGCAAGGGCAGACGCTCATGAGCGATGACGACGCGCCGCCGGCCCGCCCTTACGCAACTGCTATGCAAAATTTCTCAGTTTTTTTCTCAAAATGCAACATAGGAGAACAATGTTTTCCAATTGCAATAAGATTGGCAGTATGATCAGATTGGAAACGTTATGTTTCGAATTTACCGGCTGTTGGTCTGACGTCGTGCTTGTACCTTGATCGCCTGAAAAGCTCGAGGCCTGTCTCCGCTGGTCCGGGCATCTGGATTATTCCCTACAATCACGCGGGCAAAGGCATGTCTCATTCGCAGTCTAGTGACGACGTCGAACATGTGCGCTTCTATCGGGCGCCGGATGATAATCGAACGATTGCCATCCATGTTGGCGCGCAGTTTTCCGCATTCGAGCGCTTCCCTCCCTTTATGGAGAGTGAAGACGAAATTCGCCATGTGCAGGAGGCCTATCGGGTATCAGACCCAACTCTGGAGCGCACGACAAAGGCCCATGTAACGGACAATGGATGGCCGCTGCAGATCATCATGCTGGAGCGTGAGCCGGGGGCGACAACCCTGCCGCACTATCATGTGCCGCGAGAGGAGCTGCCGGCATGGCCAACGCGTCATCAGATCCTTATCTGCCAAAGCGGGCGCGCGCGCGTCGCGATCTATACACGCCAAGGCGCGTGGCTGGGCGATGTCAATCTTGTGCCTAATGATCTTCTTTTGATGATTGAAGGACATGAGGTTGAATTCCTCGAGCCGAAAACCCGGTTGATCGAGATAAAACAAGGCCCATTCCCGGGAACGGACGCTGACGACAAGGTCGATATTGCTGAGGTGACGCGATGAAACTTGGAACCTTTCGCCTCAATACGCCTCTCGGCCCCGTCGATCGCTTCGGCATCATCTGGGCAGGCAACGATATCGATGCCGACCCGGTAGCTATCGCGCGCTCCGGTGGCGGCTGGGTGGTCGACGTCAATGCGGCCTTTGCGGCGCTTTCGGCTTCGCAACGCAAGCCTGCTCCCAGCCTGCGCGCCAACGCATTCGCTCCGGCCGACCTCAACGCCTGCGCAGCACTCTACGGGCCGGCACTTGATCCTGTGCGGGAGGTCTCGGCATGGCTGGCGGGGCAATGGGAAGCCATCGCCGCGGGTAAGCTTCGCGGCCCCCAGGGCGAGGCTCTCGCCCATAGGCTCGGCGAGGTGCAACTGATGCCGCCGGTCCGCGTGCCGGTGCTGCGCGACTTCGCTGCATTCGAGGACCATCTGCTGTCGACCTTCGGCAAGATGGGCCTGAAATTGCCCGCCGAATGGTATGAGCGCCCGTTCGCATTCAAGGCCAATCCGACCTCGATGGTGGGGCACGACGAGAATGTGCAGTGGCCCGAATATACCGGCAAACTCGATTTCGAGCTCGAGATCGCTGCAGTGGTGGGATTGCCAGCCCGCAACGTGGATGTGGATGATGCCGGCGCACATATCCTCGGCTACACGCTTCTCAATGACTTCTCGGCACGTGACACCCAGCGCGGCGAAATGGCGAACAATACCGGCCCATTCAAGGGCAAGGATTTCGCGTGGGGCTTGGGGCCATGGATCGTGACACCGGATGAATTGCCGGATGTGGCGCGGACGCCGATGCGCGTGCTGATCAATGGTGACGTCTGGGCGGAATCCACCCCGGGTGAGATGCAGTGGAGCTTTGAGGAAATGATTTCCTACACCTCCCAGGATGAAACACTCAACGTCGGTGACGTGCTCGGCTCTGGGACAGTGAACCACGGGTGCGGCTTCGAGCTCGATCGGTGGATTTCGGTCGGTGATGTAGTCGAGCTCGAGGCGGCGGGGCTTGGTGTTCTCCGCAATCGCATAATGCCGCCCCGTGAAACCAAGGTCGAGTGGCGCAGGCGCCGCAGCGCTGCCTGATCCAGCCCGGTGGGAGGCTATGATGACCATTCACGCTGTTCATCCACGCCCGGAGGAAGCCGAGGACATGCCCTATGCGCCGGCCGTCGAGGTCTCCGGCATGGGCAATCTCCTGTTCATCGCCGGGGCCACGGCCTCGCCGCTCTATCACAGGCATCCACATGTCGCGGAGGAGCATGTGCTTCCCCATGACATGCGGGAGCAGACACGCCTGGCCCTGGCCAATATCAAGATGGTCCTGGACGCGAGAGGCCTGACCTGGCGCAACGTGGTCAAGCTGACGAAATACGTCACGGACATGCGCGACATGGACGACATGTATGCCGTGCTGAGTGAGCATTTTGGTGATTGGCGCCCGGCTGGAACCCTCGTCGCGATCAACAACCTGAGCGCGCCGGGCGCACGGGTCGAACTCGACATGATCGCGGCGATCCCGCCCGATCACACATTCCCGCGAGCATAAGGCGGCAGCGCATGATGCTAGCGATGAATTCCGCCGGCGGTGACGACGCCATTCTCGCCGCTGAGGCCATCAGCAAGGATTACCCCGGCGTGCGGGCGCTCAGCAATCTCAACATGGTCATCCGGCGAGGGGAGGTGCATGCCCTCGTCGGTGAGAATGGTGCGGGGAAGTCGACCTTGATCCGCATTCTCTCGGGGGACGCAAGGCCCTCGGCTGGTCGTGTGTTGCTCGGCGGCCAACCGATCATCCTCGACACGCCGGGGGCTGCCCGCCGAAGCGGCATTGTCACCATCTTCCAGGAGCTCATGATCGTCCCCGGAATGACGGTCGCCGAGAACATCGTGCTCGGCAATGAACCGGCTTCCGGCGCCGGACGGCATGTCGTCAGCCGTCGGCAGGCGGAAGCGATCGCTGCCGACATGCTCAGGGCCCTTGATTGCGAGGACGAGATCGATCCGCGGGCGCGGGCGTCGTCCTTGTCCACGGGCCACAAGCAGATCGTGGAGATCGCGCGAGCGCTGGCCCTGAAAGCCCCCATCATTATCCTCGACGAGCCGACCGCCTCGCTCTCCGACAAGGAAGCGGATGCCCTGCTTCGCATCCTGCGTCGCTTGCGCGCGGAGGGCACGACGATACTTTACGTATCGCATCGGCTGGCGGAGGTCATGGGGCTCGCCGATCGCATCACGGTGCTACGCGGCGGCCGTCATATCGAGACACTCGAAACCTCGCGACTGCGCGGAACCGGGGAACTGATCGAGCTCATGGTCGGGCGACCGCTGACCGAGCTGTTTCCGCCGCGCAATCGCCGGATCGGCGATGTCCGGCTATCTGTCTCCGCGCTGACGCGCAAGGATGTCTTCGAGAACATCAGTTTCGACGTGCGCGCGGGAGAGGTTCTCGGCTTCGCGGGCCTTGTAGGTGCCGGCCGTACGGAAATCATGCGCAGCATTTTCGGCGCGGATCCACTCGATAGCGGCGAGATCCGCAAGGATGGACATCGTTTGGCCATCCGGAAGCCCGCCGACGCTATCCGCAATGGCATCGCCTACATTCCCGAGGATCGGAAAGATCAGGGCCTCGTTACCGGACTTTCGGGCTACGAGAACCTGCTGATGGCTTCTCTTGCCGACCATTGCCGCGGCGGATTGATCTCATGGCGGCGCGCGCGCCAGGCGGCGACCAGCATGGCGCAGAAGCTGCAGTTCCGTGGGCAGCTTTCAAGAGCGGCTCGCACGAATTCCGGCGGCAACCAGCAGAAGATCGTCATCGGCAAATGGATGCTCGCGGAGGCAGACGTCTACATCTTCGATGAACCGACACGGGGTATCGACGTCGGCGCCAAGGCCGAGATCTATAAACTGATACAGGATCTTGCGGCGCGCGGAGCCGCCGTCATCGTCGTTTCATCGGAAAACGCGGAGCTGCTTCACCTCTGCCATCGCATCGTGGTGGTCTCCGCAGGCACGATTCAGGACGAAATTCCGGAAGAGCAGTTCGACGAACACCGGATCCTGGCGGCCGCGTTCAAGGGGCATGACAGATAAGCGGTGGTTCCGGCGCGGATGCGCTGCAATAATGAATCGGGGAATATTCCATGCAGTCTTACGGTGAAAGACTTCAAGTCTTTGGAAGGGAGGAATGGAAAGCTGGATTGGGACGTATCGCGCGTGAACGTGCCATGGAAATCGCGTTGCCGGTGGCGACACTAGGTCTCGTCATCGTGTTTTCGTTGTTGTCCGATGTTTTCCTGACCGGCTCGAACTTCCGAAATATCGGCATCGCCGCGGCCGCGCTCGCCGCTGTCGCCTTCGGCCAGACATTTGTCATTCTCACCGCCGGCCTCGATCTGTCCGTCGGCTCCACCGTAGCTCTCGTCAGCGTGGTGCTGGCCTTCGTCATGCGTGAGTTCGGAATCGTGCCGGGAATTGTTGCCGCGCTGCTTTGCGGTGCCCTGGTCGGTATCGTGAACGGCTTGATCATAACCCGCTTTCGCATCTCAGCCTTCATCACGACCCTCGCCATGCTGTCGGTGACCGCCGGGCTCGCGCTCAATCTCGCGGGCGGTGTTCCGATACTCGGGCTTCCTCCCGCGTTTGGCCGAATTGCCTATCAATACTGGCTTGGCCTGCCCATTCCGGTTCTTCTTGCCGCCGTGACACTGATCATTGCCGAACTCACGCTGCGCTATACCAGGCTGGGCCGGCATATCTGCGCCGTTGGCGGCAATGAGGAGGCGGCCAGGCTGTCCGGGATCCATGTCGAGCGGGTCAGAGTGATAGCCTATGCCATCTGCGGATTGACCGCCGCGATAGGCGCGATCATCCTGACCGCCCGTGTCTCCTCGGGGCAGCCGACCCTGGGGGCGACGCTGCCACTCGAGTCCATTGCCGCGGTTGTGCTCGGAGGCGTCTCGCTCGCCGGTGGACGTGGCTCTATCGTGAACGTGGCCTTCGGAGTGGCTTTCATCAGCATCCTCGCGAATGGCCTCAACCTTCTCAACATCTCGTCTTACACGCAGATGATGATCATAGGGCTCTCGCTGATCGCCGCTGTCGCGCTTGACCAGGCCAATGTCCGGAGAAAGCAGGGCCACTGAAGCTGTGCCTCGTTAAGAATCGCAATCAATAACCAGAAGTGGGACCAAACATGATATCCAAAGCGATCATAAAATCGATAGCCGGATTTGCATCAATACTGGCAATTGCATCAATGGGTACTTCGACGGCTCAGGCTCAGCAGCCCAAGAAGGTCATTGGGTTGTCGAAGCCCAATTTGAAGGGCCCTTACCCCACCGCCGAACTATACGGAATTCTTGACGAGGCGAAAGCACGTGGTTTCACGGTCATTGTTCAGGATGCGGGCGGGTATGCCAATATCGACAAGCAGCTCGATCAGATTTCGAATCTGGCGATCAAGAAAGTCGCGGCGATCTTGATTGATCCGAGCGATCCCGCCGCATTGAATGGTGTCGTGCAGCAGGCGCGAGACGCCGGGATCCTGCTGGTTGGCGCCGGCGTCAACGTCGTCGCGAGCACGGTGGAGCCGGATGCTGCCGTTTCGTCGAGCCACTGCAATATCGGGCGAGAACTGGCAAAGGGCGCGAAAGCTCTCATGCCGGCTGGCGGCAGCCTGGGTGTCCTGGCCGGACCGCCGGGATCGTTCTGGGCGACGGAGCGGCTTCGCTGCTTCAAGGAGGACATCGCCGGGACAAGTATCAAGATCGTCGCGGAGACAACGAGCGAGCAGGATGCCGCGACGTCTTTGACGCGCGCCAGCGAGATCCTGCAACGGCATCCGAAGCTGGACATGTTGTACGGTGCGGATGACGTCTATGGCGTTGGGGCTGCGCGGGCCGCCCAGGCGGCAGACCGTTGTGGAAAAACGCGCGTCATCTTTTCCGTGCTGGGCGAGGAGGCCGAGGAAATGATGAACGCGGGCTGCGCCGACTATGTGGTCGCGCAACAGCCCGTGTTGATCGGCCGCACAGAGGTCCGCGTGATCTCGGATCTGTTGGAGGGAAAGAAGCCTGAACCTAAGATCATCAATGTTCCACTGATCGGCATCACGCCCGAAAACTTGAAGACGGTGGATAAGGCCCATCTGCGGCCGCCGGCCGGATGGCGGCCGTAAACATCAGCGTTCTGATCTGATATTTGGATTGCCATGAAGAATAGGTCAAAAGCGACGGCCAAGGTGCCCCAGCCCCTCACGGGGAGGGGCACGGTCGAGACAACGTCGAGATCCGGAGTGAAGCGCAGCCAGCCCGTCGTGGTCGAACCGATCAGCCCTGTTGGTTTGGAGAGCCCGACGCCAACTGAACCTACGCTGGAGGCGGCAAGACTTGGGCGGCGTCTGCAGACCATGCGCAGGGCGCAGGGATTTACGCTGGTCGATCTCGCGGCGAAGGCGGGATGCTCCGCGAGCCTCGTCTCACGTATCGAGAATGGGCGGCTCCTGCCGTCACTCTCCGTGCTTCACAAGCTTGTGGCGGGCTTGGGAACAAGCATGGCATCGTTCCTGTCCGGATCGGAAACCGAGAGTTGCATGGTGGTGCGGGCGAGTGACCGTAAGGAGGTCACTCTTGATTATCTGGGCGCTTCCCAGCAGGGGCTTCGGATCGAACAGATCATCCCGCACTCACCGGATCGGATGCTTCAGGGTAATCTCATTTCCATAGCGGCGGGGCATGGTTCGGCTGGCGATTATTCCCATATCGGCGAGGAGGCGGGCTTCGTGATCGAAGGCTTCGTCGAACTGACGATCGACAAGCAGACGCATGTGCTCGGGCGCGGTGATTCCTTCTGCTTCCGATCAGAGGCGCCGCATTCCTTCTATAATCCCGGCCCCGACGAAGCCGTGATCTTGTGGATCAATACACCGCCGACATTTTGATGCTTCGGGTCGCAACGGTATTGCAGCGTGCCGGCAATGATCACCCGCTGGCCAAGCGTTTTAAAACCACGTCGCTCGCGGCGGCAGGCTCAAGCCCGATCTGCGGAATCGCATGAGCAACCCTCGCAACCACTGTGCGCAGCGCTTGCGTTCGTCAGTCATTGCGTCGCGCCGCAGGTGAACTGCGCGACGTGCATAGAAGCTTATGTCGATTGCGCCAGTCCGGTCACGGCGAATAGGCGTTTCACCAGTCTCAACCATCGCAGCCTCCGTTTCGGCAGTCCCGCAGCCTACGTCGGCGGCCTGTTCCCCGCTTGGCCGGCTGCTTGCCCCTGGCTTGTGTTTCCATTGTCCTTCTCTTGTCGGGAGCGTCAGACGCTTCAGCGCAGCCGTGCCCAATGGTAAAGTGCGGCCATGCGCTACCGGTTTGGATCATTCGAGCTGACGACGGATACCCGCGAGCTTCTCGCTGGCGGCCGGCCGATTGATGCCGAACCCCAGGTGTTCGACCTGCTTCTTCATCTGATGCGGGAGCGCGATCGCGTGGTGTCCCTCGACGAATTGCTTGAAGTCGTCTGGAAGGGTCGCCTCGTATCGAATTCCGCAATCAACGCGCGCGTGAGCGCGGCTCGTTCGGTCATTGGAGACGACGGCAAACGCCAGGAATGGATCAGAACCATTCCCCGGCGAGGCTTTCGATTTGTCGGCGCGGTTGAAACAATCTCACCGGCGTTGCCCGACGAGCCCTCGAAAAAACCGGCCCCTATGCAGGCCTATCAGCGGGTAGCGTTTTGTCGCTCGGCTGATGGTACCCGTATCGCCTATGCCACGAGTGGAAACGGTTATCGTCTCGTGAAGGCGGGGCATTGGCTGACCCATCTGGAGCATGACTGGCACAGCCCTATCTGGCGGCCGTTTCTTGACCGCCTTAGTCAGCGGTTTCAAGTGACGCGTTATGACCAGCGCGGCAACGGTCTGTCGGAGTGGGATATCGGTGACTTTTCGCTCGACAGGTTCGTCGAGGATCTTGAAGCTGTCGTTTCCGCCGCGCACCTTGAGCGCTTTGCCCTCTTCGGCAGCTCACAGGGCGTGCCGATTGCCATCGCTTTTGCGTGCCGGCATCCCGACAAGGTGAGTCATTTGGTTTTGCAGGGCGGGTATGAGAAGGGACGGCTTGTCCGGGCGGAAAGCGACAAGCAGCAGGGAGAGGCCTTGCTCACGCTGATGCGACATGGCTGGGGTAAGTCCAACAGCCCCTTCCTGGACGCTTTTGCGACGATGTTCATTCCCGATGGCAGCCGAGAGCAGGTGGCCTCGCTGGCAGATCTTCAACGGCAAACAGCGTCGCCAGAGAACGCTGCTTCGATACGCTTGGCGGTCGACCACTTCGATGTCAGCCATCTGCTGGAGCGCCTCAGTGTTCCAACACTTGTGGCGCATTCGCGGGATGACGGCATCCAACCACTCGAGCAGGGGTATCGGCTCGCGACCCGCATCCGGCAAGCCGAATTCCTCATGCTCGAAAGCCGCAACCACGTTATCTTGCCGGAAGAAAAGGCGTGGGGCGCGTTGTTCGAGGGGATCGAGCGATTTGTCCTTGAGGCAGATCTGCCGTAGCTCGTCGACATGATCATGCGTCCACGCCAACGCCGTATTGAGCGCGCGCATGTTCCAAAGGTCGGGGCTGACTGGCCCCGTTGTTCCAGCCCATTGCTCCGTTCTCACGTTCCAGCGCGGTTTGGCACCTTCGCGCCGGGTGAAAGCGCCTGCCGCAACTTGCGCTGTCGCGCGGCACGCTGGCGACTGCAACCCGGCGTCGATGGATGGCGCTGATAAGGCTTATAGAGCTATTCACGACTAACATGTTAGTTGACGATAATCTCTTCATTGGTTAGGGATGATTCAGGCTGGCGATGAGCGCGTTCCGACGCATGCGTTGAAGCCAAACAAGCCGCGCGAGCGGAACAACGGGAGGGATCATCTCATGCGGTGGATATTTGGAGTGGCCGTGGGTATCGGCTTTGCCGTTGCAACGACCCAGGCTGACGCAGCGACATTGCGCGTTTTCGCGAATTCGGCCCACCAGGCGGCCTTGCAGGGCAACCCGAAGGTGCCTGGCAGTAACCTCCAGGAAAAATTCGAGAAGGACACCGGCATCACCATCGACTGGGAGACCGTTCCCTGGCCGCAGATGCAGCAGAATCTTCTGCGCGCGCTGTCGTCTGGAAGCTCCCAGTTCGACGTCGTCATGATCGAGAGCGGTTGGCCGGCCCGCGACGTGCTGGACAAGCTCGTGACCTTCGACGCGCCGGCGGGATCGGCGGAAGCCAAGGAGTTCGACGCCATCTTCCCGCGTATGCGGGCGGCCTACACGCTGGACGGACAGTTGAAGGGCATACCGATCCGCTCCAATCCGCAGATCGTCCACTACAACAAGGCGATCTTCGAGACGCGGGGTATCGCCGAGCCCAAGACCTTCGCGGATCTCCTGACGGCTGCGGAGAAGGCGAGTTTCAAGCGTGATGATGGCGCCCCGGTTTACGGGCTTGCGCTGAAGCCCGACGAGGACATCATTGCCGTGGTCAAGGCCATGGGTGGGAATGTTCTCACCGATGATTTCGCGGTGGTCGTCAATTCCGCCGAAACGAAAGCCGCTGTGGAACGCCTGAAAGACCTGTTCAACAAGGGCGCGCTTCCGCCCAATTTCTTCTCCATGGATGCGACCTCCGTTCAAACCATGATGCGCGAGGGGTTGGTCGCCATGTCGTTGTTCGGCGACAACTACTTCAATCGCTTCAATGACCCCGCGTCGTCCCGGATCGCCGGCAAGGCCGGCTTCTTCGCTATTCCCGGCACGCCGCCCCAGACCTACGCCCCGGCCAAGGTCGCGTTCTGGGCGGCCGCGCTGCCCAAGAACGGCCGGCCGGACAATCAGGAGGCCGCGAAGACCTTCATTCGCTATCTTGCCTCGGCGCCGGTGCAGCTCCAGATGGCCTTGAACGGCAATGGCCCCGTCCGCGCCGATACGCTGCGGGATGAGGCATTCCTGAAGGGCGCGCCTTACGCGTCGGCGTCGACGGCCGCTCTCGATAATGCGACCCAGCCGCTGCCGATCTTCGAGGGCACCAATCAGGTGCGCGATATCTTCGTGAAGGAGGCTGTCGCTGCGATCATCGGCAAAAAGCCGGTCGATGAGGCGCTGAAGACCGCCGAGACCGACATCAAGACGATCGTCGACAAGCGTCGTGATCGCTGACGGGCGTTGCCCATTCGCAGACCGCATCGGCTCCGGGTTCGGGGTTCGGTCCTCGTGCCGCCTCGGGGATGGCCGATGCGGGATGGGCGTTAGTCTTGAATGGTCCCACACGCAAGTAAACGCGGTGCGCGCCGCGCGGCTACCCTGCTGACATGGCTGAACCGATGCAATCCTATACCCTGTCCAGAACGGTCCCGGTACGCCGCGCCATTGACGTCCTTGTCATCGGCGGCGGCATGGCGGGCACATTTGCCGCCCTCGCAGCAAAACGAGCGGATCCCTCCCGGTCCGTCGTCATCGTCGAGCAGAGCAATATCCTGGGCGGGCAGGGCACAGTTGGAGGGGTCGCGGGTTTCGTCGGCGACACGGCGCGGGTGAATGCGATTTTCGCCGAACTCGTCGCACGGCTCGAAAGAGCTGGGAAGATCGATCCCTATCGCAGCAACGATGATCGGCGCGCCTACGATCTCGAGAGCTGTGGCTATTATCTGCAGGACATGGTCGCCGAGGCTGGCATCGAGACCTGGCTTCATGCCGTGGCGCTCGACGGCAAGGCGCGCGAGGGCTGGGTGACGGAGGTGCTGATCAGCGTGGGGCCCACGCTTGTGGTCGTTGAACCTGGAGCCGTGATCGACGCGACGGGCAATGCCCTCATGGCGGATATACTCGGCTTGCCGACGCGTCACCTCGGCGCCCTGGCTCAGTTGCCGATGAGTCTCTATTTCACGCTGTGGGACACTGGGCGGCCGGTACACCCTTTTCTCCCGGAAGGCTGCCCGCGTTGGGACAGTGACGATGATCTGCCGATGACGTCGCTGCATGGTTTCGCGGACGGACGGATCGAGGTGAAGATGAAGGTCGTCGGCTTCGACGCCGCCGATGGCTTCAGCCTGTCGGAGGCGGAGATCCACGGCCGACGGCAAATGATGGGGCTGATCTATCATCTGCAGACGCGGGGCTACCGGGGCAGGCATGCCGCGGGTGGCGGCAAGCCACTCGCGACCTATACGCTGGCCTCGGTCTCAAGGGCCATCGGCCAGCGGGAAGGGCGACGCATCGTCGGCGGTGCGACCTTGACCGAGGACGATGTCCGCCACGCGGCAGTCTTCGACGATGCTGTCGCGGTCGGCACCTACCATCTCGATTTCCATTGGCCCGATACGGACAAGCGCGCTGGCACGGGCATCACCGACATGGTGGAGCCCTATCACATCCCCCTTCGCGCCATGCTGCCGCAGGGAATGCACAACCTGCTCTGTCCGGGCCGTTCCCTGTCCGGCGACCAGATGGCGCTGAGTTCCTACCGGGCGATGGCCACCTGCGCGCAGATGGGTTTTGGGGCTGGAACCGCCGCTCATCTCGCCTTGGCGACCGGCGGCTCCCTCACAACCCTTGATCCGGCCGCGCTGCGGACCGCCATCGAGGCCGGCGGTCAGATCCTCGATCTGTCCCGCTATGGCGACTATCTGCGCTGCCTGCAGCTCATCGAGGAGACCATCCCGATCCACGCCCGGGACGGCGACCGCTTGGCGCTCGATCGCCTGTCCAACGGTCGCACGCGTGCCACGCTCGTCAGAGGCGGCAACGCCGTTGCATCCGCGCTCCGCGAGCATACCGCCTGGGCCCGGATCGCCCCTTCCGAAGAAGCACAGCGTGTGGCGCTGGACGACGAGCGGCCGAATGCGGTCATGGGCAAGGTGTGTTTCGACGCCGCGGGCTCGATCCTCGCCTTCGACGAAGCCCAACAGCCCGCGCCGGCTGCCGGAGAAGGCGCGGTCGCATGCGTCCTGTTGAAGCGCTGCCAGCGCGGCGAAGAACGATGGGAGGTGCACGCGACAACGGATGAGCCGGGGCGGCTCTTTGTCCTGATCATCGCGGATGAGCGCGTGCGTTATCGCGTGTTGTCCAGGGATCACGACAGCGCGGTCTGGCCGGACCTCATTCCGACAGCAATCGGCTGTGCCGCAGCCTTCACCGATCGCGATGGCGCGGTACATTTCTGGGAGGGCTCGGAAGACCGTTTCGCCCCCATCGGCGAGCCGGAGCCGAACCCGCAAACGCTCAAGCAGCGGCCTTACGAAGACCACGTGCTGCTTGTGGATGTGCCGCGCGTGGAGATCACGTCGTGACAGAGTTCGCGCTGGCTCGGCCGGCCAGACGCCGACGTGGGGCGCGGGGCGATTTCCGTGAGGTCGCGCGGGGCTGGTCACTTGTCGCGCCGCTATATCTCTTCGTCACCGCCGTCATCGTCATTCCCGAGATTTGGGCGCTTTATCTGAGCTTCACGGACTACTCCGTCGGGCGCACGCCGCAATTCGTCGGTCTCGCGAACTACCGCGCGACGCTATCGGCGGCCGAGTTCTGGATGGCGGCTTGGCGGACACTCCTGTTCGTCACAATTGCTGTCTCGTTCGAGGTCGTCATCGGCCTGTGGCTCGCGTGCATCCTGGCTCGCCTGCGCGCTTTTCGCGGCATCATCATCGCCTGCCTGATCGCGCCGATCGCCATGAGCCATGCGGTGACGGCGACGATGTGGGGCTACCTTCTGGATCTGAATGTCGGCCCGATAAATTTCCTCACGGAAATGATGGGCCTCGGGCGCCTTCCGTGGCTGTCGTCGGAAGCGCTCGCATTGCCGACCGTGGCGTTCATCGAGTTCTGGGCCGGCATGCCGCATGTGCTGATCATGCTGTTTCCCGTGCGCGCCGCCCTGTCGCCGGACATCTATGAGGCGGCTGATCTCGATGGAGCCACGGCGCTGCAAAGTTTTTGGCGGATTACACTGCCGCTTCTGATGCCGGCTTTGCTGATAGCGATGATCTTTCGCATCATCATCACCATGCGGGCGTTCGGAACCGTCTGGATCTTGACGAAAGGCGGGCCTCTCGAGTCGTCGGAGTTGCTGTCGATCTACCTGTACAAGACTGGATTCAGCTATTGGAATTTTGGCCAGGCCGCCGCCATCGCCTGGCTGATGCTGTTGCTAACGGCGGTCGCATCATCCCTCTACATGTTGCGTCTCTATCGGGACGCGGCGGGCAACACGGCCTGAGCAGGAGCCCGAGATGGACAGTCGCACCTCCGTTACCCTGCTGGACCGCATCGTTCTCGCGATCGCCATGGCGATCGCGGTCATCCCCATCATTGTCGTCATTGCCTCCTCCTTCAAGGAAGGACGGGATATCTTCTCCTATCGGCCGGTCATTTTCTTCTGGCCCACGCTCGAAAACTACACGAGCCTCGGCATGCGCTGGGGGAAATTCCAGCTCGGACTTGCGAATAGTGCTGTCGTCACGGCCGGCGCTATCGCTCTCGTTCTCGCCGTCTGCCTGCCGGCGGCCTACGCCCTGTCCCGGCTGCCACAACACGGTGTGGGTCGTTCGTCCAGCGCGCTCCTCGTGATCAAGATGCTGCCGCCGCTAGTTGTGACCGTGCCGCTCTTCCCGATCTTCTCCACGATCGGACTCGACAACTCGCGGATCGGGCTGATCCTCGTTTACGCGGCTTTCGAAGTCAGTCTCAGTGTGATGATCCTGAAGACATTCATCGACAATGTGCCGCTTGAGGTGGAGGAAGCCGCCTTTCTCGATGGATGCGATCGGCTGCAGGCCTTCCTGCGGGTCATCATGCCGCTGATCTGGCCGGGCATGATTACCGTGGCGATCTTCGTCGCCCTTTTTGCCTGGAACGACTACATGTTCGGCCTGATCCTGACGACGTCGCGCACCGTCACGGCACCGGTCGTCCTGGCCGATATGCTGTCGGGCATCGGGGAGGGGACCGCGACCTGGGGCGAGGTATTCGCCGCTGCGACGCTGCAGATGATACCGGTCCTCGCCTTCGCGTGGATCGTCCAGCGGCAGATGTTCTTCGGTGCCATGCGTGGCGCGACAAAGGGATAGGGGCCGACGACAATGGTCATATCCGAGCAACAGTCCTCGCGTCAGAGAGCCTACGAAGCCTTCACCCGCCATCTTCTCGCCCATGCCGTACGTCCCGGCCAGTTCGTCTCGCAGCGCGAGCTGGTGGAGTTGACGGGCCTTCCGGTTGGCGTCGTCCGCGAGCTGGTCTCGCGGCTTGAAGCTGAGGGGCTCGTCATGACGGTGCCCCACCGTGGCATGCAGATCGCCTATGTCGGGATCGATCTCATCCGCGACGCCTTCCAGTATCGCGCGATGATCGAGCGGGAGGCTGTCGCTTCCTTCGCCATTGCTGCTTCCGCGGAGGAAATCGCCGATTGGCGACGCATGCATGAGGCCGTTCTGGCGACTTGCGAGCGTGGTCTTGGTGACAAGGACCCTGCGGTCTTTCTGGCTGAGGCGCAGGCCATGGACTTCAACTTCCATACGACGATCGTCGACGCCCTCGGCAATGCCATCATCTCAGATGCCTACCGCGTGAATTCCTTGAAACTGAGCCTCGTCCGCCAGGAACGTGGTCGTTTGACGATGGCTTTGCTGCCGCTCGCCATGAAAGACCACTTGTCCATCATCACGGCGTTGGAGAAGCGTGACGCGGTGGGCGCGGTGGAGGCCATGGCGAGGCATATCATGCGCGGCCGAAACCGATCCCTCGGCATCGACGGTGAAAGTGAGCCGCGTTGATGGGGTGCTGAGCGACAGCGGTGTTAAACGCGGTCGCAAATGCCGGCCTGCGTTCTCGTCGCCCCACTTTCGGGCTATATTGTAAGCGAGTTTCCCGCTGCTTCCCGCAAGGATTGGGAGAGGGAGGGAGGCTGACGCGGAACCGCGCGTTGCGTGGTGGCCGTGAGCTGTATCGCCCGGCTGGGACCGCGATACATGTAGCCTTTGCCGCGCGACGTCTGGATGAGATCGCAGTCATGGTTCGCGCTTTTAAGCTTGCGCCGCAATCTCGTTATTCGCGTGTCGATGCTTCGATCCATCGGATCTTCTCCGTGGGCAGGTGCCAGCCGCAGGATTTCATCGCGGCTGAGCATCCGCCCGACGTTCATGGCGAAGGCCGCGATGAGGTCGATTTCGGTGGGGAACAGGGGAAGCTCGATCCCATTGGCATCGAGCAGTCTCCAGTTCTTGAGATCGAGAGAAAACACCCCGAACGGTAGTATTTCGGCGTCGAGAACGCGCCGACGCCGCAGCACCGCATCCATTCTTGCAGAGAGCTCGCGCAGCGAGAACGGCTTCGTCATGTAATCATCAGCCCCGGCCTCCAATCCTGTGATTTTGTCGATCAGATCATCGGCTCCAGTCAGCATGATGATGCCAAAGCCATGGGAAAGCCTTAGCCGTCGGGCGATGCTGAAGCCGTCTTCCCCCGGCAAGCCGACATCCAGAACGACCAGTTCCGGAGCGGGCCTGGCGAGAAGTTTTTCGAGCGCGGGAGCGTCTCCCGCGGTGCGAATGGTATGGCCCGCGAGCGAAAGGCCATCTTCCAGCATGGCCCGGAGTGAGGGGTCGTCGTCCACAACAATGATATCGGCCACGATCTTCGATCCACTAGGACAACGTGATCATAGGAACGCCGACGGCATCAAACGGATCGACAAGATCGGCTGGCCGCCGTGATGCGACCTTCTGCTCCTGCAGCATGACGTTCACCTCCAGTGTATCGGGTGCATGTCTCGGAAACGCCGCGAATTTAGACACAATGCGGCGGCGTTTCTCTGCGGGAAACGAAGTCGGAATAGGTGAATTGCGAACTCGCAGGACATTATCGGACGGATCGATGAGGTATCCGATCTGACCTTTTATGACGCAGCATGAGCCCATGAGGTCATTCGCCGCGAGACCATGTGCAACGCCTGTCGCGGCATTTCGCCGTAAACCTGCTTTCATGACTACGGCCATGTCAGCCTTGTCTACGAGCCTGCCGTCCCTGTGGATCAGTCGACCGTCATCACGCAGCTAGGGCGGCCTAGTTATCCTTGGTGGTCGTCGCTGTGCCGCCGTCGCCAAATGTCTCGATAAGGCGGTGCAGCTGTGGCTCATCAATGAGAAGGGCTGCATCACCGATGGGAAGCCATCGGCGAACGCGCTGGCGTCGCTCCGGCCAGCGTTTGAGGTGCTTCTGGACCTTCAGCGGGTAGACATCGACCTCGACGAGCGCGAAGTGATCCGATAGGCGCTTCCAATAAATGTAGCTTCCGATCGGCTTGCGCTTCACTTTTCCGATCACGCCTGCCTCTTCCCGAGCTTCCTGGGCGGCTGATCTCCAAGCCTTGTGCCGGCGTCCGATCCAGCCCTTGGGCAAAATGAAACGACGCGTTTCGCGTGATGTCAGGACCAGGACCTCGATTTCGCCGCCTTCCGTCAGACGAAACGGCAAAGCCGCCACCTGACGCAGGGGTTCCCCATTTCTAGCAGCTCTGCGGCGTGTCGACTTCATCTGCTGAGTGAAGAATCCTAGCTCATTGAATCAAGAAGGAATTGTCCCCGGAATGGCCTGCGCATGCAAGCACCACATTGCGTCTCCGCAGGGGATCGGAGCTTTCCCGGACCCGGCGGCGATGGTGAAACCCAATCGGGATACACCAGCACGAACGTTACCGTGAGACCATGGTCAAGGCGTGGCGTCGTTCTCCCAGGGAGGGAGCCGCGGACTTAAGTCACTTCCCGGCGCGGGGCATCCGGTCGACACCTTGTTTTGCCCGAGAGTGGCGCCGGTTGGCTAAGATTTGCACAGGTTCCGGCACAAGGAGCGGTTCCGGCGCAAGAATCGGATAGCGTGCGGTGAAGGCTCTGGTGCATCCATGTTCGCCGCCTGAACATTGGCTGGATCTTGGCATGGAGAAATGTGGTGTCTCAACGCCCCTCGAGAAACCGGCCGATGACAGCGCTGGAATGGGGAATGCTCCTTGCTCTGGCAGCGGTCTGGGGTGGTTCGTTCTTCTTCAACGGCGTCGCCATTCGTGAGCTGCCGGTGTTCACCGTCGTGGTGTCCCGCGTGGCTTTGGGCGCCGTCATGCTGCTCATCATCCTGAAGCTGACCGGAGCACGGATGCCGAGGGATCGGCGCGTCTGGGCCGCTTTCTTCGGGATGGGGTTGCTCAACAACGCCATACCTTTCACGCTGATCGTATGGGGCCAGCAGTATATCGCGTCGGGTGTCGCCTCCATCCTGAACGCCTCGGCCCCGCTTTTCACCGTGATCTTCGCCCACCTGCTGACCAACGACGAGAAGATGAGCGGTGGCCGGCTCGCCGGGGTCCTCATCGGCTTCGCCGGTGTGGCCGTGATGATCGGGTTCGACGCGGTCGAGGAGCTCGGTGTTCATGTCACGGCGCAGTTGATGTGCCTGGCTGGCGCGCTGTCCTATGCGCTGGCCGGCATTTACGGGCGCCGCTTCCACCGGATGGGCGTCACGCCCATGGCGACGGCGGCGGGGCAGGTCATCGCCTCCAGCATTCTGCTCTTCCCGTTGATGCTTGCCATCGATCGGCCGTGGACACTCCCGATGCCCAGCCTCGCGGCGATCGGGGCCCTCATTGGCGTCGCCGCGATCTCGACCGCTTTCGGCTATATTTTGTTCTTCCGTATTCTCGCGACGGCCGGGGCGACGAACCTGCTTCTGGTGACGTTCATCATCCCCGTGAGCGCGATCCTGCTCGGCATTCTGTTTCTCGACGAAACCCTGCTACCCAAGCATGTGATGGGCATAGTCCTGATCGGACTTGGCCTCGCGGCGATCGACGGGCGGCCATGGCAGGCTTTGCGCAGGTTGCGGGCCACGGCCTTGCCAAAAAGCGAGTAGGCGGCCGGGGCAGGGGGTACTTGTGCTTCTGTAAGCAAGCGAGGAGAGGAGAAAGTCCGTCGTCCGACCCTTGCAGGTCGGGCCCACCGTCACGACATAGGCGCAAGATCGGTCAACCGATAGGGAGATCCTGCCTATGCAATTGCACCGCGGCCGCCTGATCGATCATCTCCATCTCAAGGTTCAGAATCTCGGTGCCTCCAGGCGCTTCTACGGTGCCGTCCTTGAAGCGGTCGGCGTTCCTATCGTCGATGGCGACGGCTATTTCTTCGCGGACGAGCTATGGGTCGATGAGGGAACGTCCGAGCAGATAAGCCATGTCCATTTCGCCTTCCAGGCGACGGATCGTGCGATGGTCGATCGCTTCTACCAGGCGGGTCTCGGCGCTGGTGGGCGGGACAACGGGCCGCCGGGCCTGCGTGATTATCATCCGGGCTACTATGGCGCCTTCCTGCTCGATCCGGACGGAAATAATATCGAAGCTGTCTTTCACGGCCCGGCGGAGAGATCTGCCCCATCGGTCGTTGTGTCCTGGGACGACTGACAAGCTGCTTCGTCGTTCTACCAGCCTCGGACACGATAACGCTGTGCCTGTCTCCTCAAAATGTATCGCGTCCTGATCGCGGCACAATCATCCTTATCGGTTCCATCACTGTTGTTTTGCCCGTTCGCGCTTTCCGTGTCGGGGCCCGCTTTATCTCAAGGGATTCCAGCAATGCGTTACAACACTCTTGGCCAAACCGGCCTTTTTGTCTCGGAATTGTGCCTTGGCACCATGACCTTCGGCGGTAGCGAAGGCATCTGGCAGAATATGGGCGGCCTCCAGCAGACCGAGGCCGACGAACTGGTCCGCACCGCGCTCGACGCCGGCGTCAACTTCATCGATACGGCGAATGTCTACTCCGCCGGAATGTCCGAGCAGATCACCGGCCAGGCGTTACGCAATCTTGGTGTCGCACGCGACCAGGTGGTGATCGCGACCAAGGCTTTCGGTCGTGTCGGTGAAGGTCCCAACGGCTCCGGCGCGACGCGCGTCCATCTTCTCGACCAGGTCAAGGCGAGCCTGAAGCGTCTCCAACTCGACCATATCGATCTCTATCAGATCCACGGCTTCGACACTGTGACGCCGATGGAGGAGACGCTGGAGGCGCTCGATATCCTAGTTCGTCATGGGCATGTCCGCTACATCGGCGTGTCGAACTGGGCGGCCTGGCATGTGGCCAAGGCGCTGGGCATAGCGGAGCGTCGCCACCTTTCGCCGATCCGCTCGCTGCAGTCCTATTACACCCTCGCGGGTCGTGATCTCGAACGTGAGATCGTCCCGATGCTGACCTCGGAGAAGGTAGGTCTGATGGTGTGGAGCCCACTTGCCGGTGGCCTCCTGTCTGGCAAATATGCCGGTAATGGCGCCGGTGCGGGCGAGGGCCGTCGCGCCAGTTTCGATTTCCCGCCTGTCGCGCGCGATCGGGGTGATGCGATCATCGAGGCTATACGACCGATCGCCGAGGCACGTGGCGCGACCATCGCGCAGGTCGCGCTGGCCTGGCTGCTGCATCAGCCCGTCGTCACGAGCGTCATTGTCGGCGCGAAACGTGTTTCTCAGCTCACGGAGAATATCGGCGCCACCGAGGTTGAGCTCTCGGCTGACGATTTGGCCGCGCTTGATGCGGTTAGCGCTCTGTCACCGGAATACCCCGGCTGGATGCTGACGCGGCAGGGCGCCAACCGGACCCAGCCGTCGCCCCGCCGCGGATAGTCGTCGCACCTTATAGGCGTCACGCCCTATTGAAGTGCGAGAAAGCCGATGACCCCGCCCGCCAGAATGAAAAGGGCGGGGTTCACGCGCTTGACGAAATAGACGCCGAGAAAGACGGCGATCGCCATGGCGATCGTCGCGGCTCCCTCGATCGCAGTGCGCGCGATGGCGATCGCGCCGGCCGCCATCAGGCCCACGACGAGCGGGGCCAGGCCCTTCTGCAGGGATTCCCGCCAGGGCGAGCCCTCGAAGTGGTCCCAGACTCGCGATGCGCCAAGGGAGATGAGGCTCGCGGGCAGGAAAAATCCGGTGAACGCAAGCAGCGCCCCGAGATAGCCGGAGACGTGGTAACCGATCACCAGCACCATCAGCATATTGGGTCCGGGTGCGACCTGGCCGAGGCCGTATATGTCGCGAAACTGGTCGTCGTTAAGCCACTGATGGCTGTTGACGACGAGTTCCTTCATCTCTGGCAGAACGGCTGTTCCTCCGCCGACGGCGAGCACCGACAGAAGCGAGAAAACGCCGAAGACGCTGAGATTTGAATCACTCATGCCCACGGGCCCTCGAGGCTTCACGCGCTATGGCGCTGGGCGCAGCGTCACCCGATGAGTCCGCGGTCGCCGATCGCGTCGGCGCCTTTGGCCGATAGAGAAAGACGGCGACAGGTCCCACCGTGAATAGCACGACAAGCAATGAAACGCGGAAGTAGCTCACCAGGATGATCGTCGCGACAATGATCGCGATGTCGATCAGCGAGCCGAACTGTTTCCGGCCGATTTGCAAGGTGACCGCCGACAGCATGCCGACGGAGGCGGCGCCGACGCCGACGAGCGCCGCATTGACGGCTGGATTGTGGGAATGCGCGGCATAGAGAACGCCGAGCACCATCACGAGTGTCGCACCGGGAAGCGTCATGCCGAGGAAAGCGATGAAAGCGCCGATCGGCCCGCGCAGCCGGTCGCCAACAATGACGCTCATGTTCGTGGCGTTGAGCCCCGGAAGCGTCTGGGCGATTTCAAGCGCTGACAGGAAGCGCTCCTCATCCAGCCATCCTTTCTGCAAGACGAGACTGTTGCGCAGATAGGCGACGACCCCGCCGCCAAAGCTTGTGGCGCCGATGACCAGAAACGTCAGAAAGATTTCGGCCAGCCCGACGCGCGCCGGCTGGCCGGTGTCGGTGGATGCCGGGGCGATCATTCGTGGCCGACCGTCACGGCTTTGCCGAGGCCGTAGACGAGTGCGGTCTTGGTCGTTCCCAGGGCGACCCACTCCGGCTCCTGCGTCTGTACGTCCAAGAAGAAGTCCTCGGAGCGCTTCTTAGCCTTGGCATGCAGATCGTCGTACCGACTGAACTTGGTCTGGAACGCAAATTCCCCGATGAGCGGTGTTTCGCTCGCGCGGTTGCGCCATACCGCGATTGTCGCCTTCGCGTCGAGGTCGCGGCCGAAGGAGAACGTGCCCACATTCACCTGCACTTCCTCGACCGAGAGATTATTGACAAGCTTGATCTTGGATGCGCCGGCTCCGCTGCGAAGCTGGCCAAGCGCGGGAAACACATTCGCGATATGCTCTATGCCCTGATTCAGCTCGAGGCCGGGGCTTATCAGCACGCAATTATGCGAATAAAGGCTGCGCATTCCCCCGAGGCTGTCCTTGAGCGGAAGAATCTCCTCCTTGAACTTGATGGCGGCGCTGCATTGCAGATGCGGCGTCATATCGATGGCCGCCGCGCTGTCAAGATTGGGGTGGCGATATTTGAACGTCAGTTCATGCGCGGGGTCTGGCCAGCCATCGGTATAGAAGGTGCGGCGACGCAGAATGAACGCGTTCTTGTACAGCGCATGGTCGTTCGTATCGTAGAACAGGACTTCCCGAACCTGACGCTGGAAAGCGTTCTTGTTGGTCTCGACATTGACCTTATGCTTGGCGGCGATGGCGCAGATTTTCTTCCAGAAAACCTCGAACTGTTGAGGATTGAAGAAACGCTCCGGCCGCAGAAGTATTTTGTATTCGCGATAATGAAGGTCTTCCATTCCCGAACTCGCGACATGAATGGCGATATTAGTTCCCTAGATGGCACGCATGAATATCCAGAGGCGCGAATATTCAGATTCAGTCGTGCCGCGCGCGCTTTCAGAAACAGGCTCGTCCCCGTTCGCCAGAGCACCATTGCGACTGTCACATGAATGTCATGCGGTATCAGTTGCGGGATTTCAACGGCAAAATTGTATCCTCCCGATCGTCTTGCTCATCGTGGTCAACGTCGCCTCAGCCACGTTAACCTCAGGGCGTAGCGGTGAGCGTCGGCGCAGACTTGGGCTTGGCCGTCTCGGCCGGCTGCACGATCCGTGACAGCGCCGCGGCGGCATCGATGAGACCGGCTCCGAACGTGTTGTCGTGCCCCTTGGGGCCGAGATCGCGCGCTGTCGCGCTGAGCGTCGCGCGTAACTCCTCCCCCCTCAGTTCGGTACGCGTCTCCCGCAAGAGGGCCGCAGTTCCGCTGACATACGCGGCCGCGAACGAGGTGCCTGACGATTGCTCATAGGCGCCGCCGGGAATGGGAACGAGAATATCGACGCCTGGCGCCGCTGCCGCCACATGCGGCCCCGCCGCCGCCTTCTCGTAGATGCGTGTCTCGACATCGACGGCGGTGACGGCGATGACGTCGGGATGGGCCGCCGGGAAGACGGGCGGCGCTTTGGCTCCGCCATTACCCGCCGCCGCGATGAGCAACAGGCCGCGCTGGCTGCTTGCCCTGAGCGCTCGGGAGAGAAGCCCGTCACGGGGTCCGGCGAAGCTGAGATTGGCGATGTCGGCGCCATGCTTGACCGCCGTGTCGAGCCCACTCACGACATCGAGGCTCGTGCCGCTCGCGCTGTCGCCGGTCTCGCTGAAGGCGTCGATGCCGAGAATGCGCACGGCAGGGGCGGCGCCGATCATGCGCGCACGGGCGGCGATGATCCCGGCGATGCCCGTTCCATGGGGAGAAGGTTTTCGCGCACTCGACTGAGGTACAAGGCTGCCGGAGAGCTCCGGATGGGCGCCGTCGATCGCCGAATCAATGACCGCCACGGTGACGCCCTTGCCACGCGCGATGGACTGTGCGGGACGCAGATTCATAGCTTCCAGCGCATACTGCACGCTTGCGAGATCGGCAGAACCCGTGACGGCTGGTGCCGCGGTGGCCGTGCTCGCTGCGGCCGTCGGCGGCGCGGGCTGCTCCGCCGCCAGAACGCTATCTTCCTGCAGGCGGAAGATATGGTTGGGTTGGGCGCTTGCCACGCGCTGGTCAGCAGTGAGCGCACGCACGACGGCGGGGACATTCTGGCCGCGTGGCAGCCGCGCGCGGATGATGGTGATCCCTAAGAGATCGATCGGCCGGCGTTCCAGAACGGTCAGATTGAAGCGCTGTGCGACCGCGTCGGCGTCGGCTGTAGCAGCGTCGGCGCTCAGCTCGAAGAGAACCTCATCGGCGACGAATTGGTCGCTGGCGACTGACGCGGGCGGGGAGGCCGGCGGCGTCGTACGGGCGGGGGCGCCCGCGGGTGGCTTCTTCGCCGGCGGCTGTTTGACCGTCTTTTTCGGGGGCTGTTTTGCCGGTTGGACCGCGCGGGGACGACGCGGACGCGGTTCAGCCTCGTATCCGCCGTCGTCGACGTAGACCGGCGGCGGGGCAGGGCGAACGAACGGAGGCACGATAGGGCCGCCATAGAGCGGCGGACCGCCGTAACCGGGCGGGCGCCAGGGGCGCTCCGGCCGGCCGGGGTAACCGGGGTCGCGCGGGCGCCGCCGCGTATCATAGCCGCCACGCGGCATACGCTCTGGCCGCTGATCGTAGCGTGGGGACGTTTCGCTCGGATAGCGCCCGCTCGCCTGCGCCATGAGCTGGCCACGTCCATGGCTGCCTAGGATGTCGGCCTTGGCTGGCTGCGCCAGCGTGACGAACACCAGACTTGAGAAGCCGGCCAGGAGGGCAACAGTCGCCGCGAGGTGGTCGCTGTTTAGCGTCTTCCCCCGCCGCGCTATGGCTGGCGCCAGACTTGCTGTTCCTGTCATAGACGCCTCCTTAATCTTACCGGGAGATCCCGATATGAGTCAGTTCGTCGGAGCGACCAGCCTGACGATGCCTTTGGCGTTGTTCAGCCGCGCCAGGCGGGAAGCCATGGCCGTGCTGTCGCCGCTATCGGCAAAGCGAAGCCGGAACAGGCCTCCTGCGCGCGGTCCTTCGACAATTGATGCATTGAGCTCGCCAAGCAGCGCCGTGATCTGCTCAAGCCGCGCGGTGGGCTCGAAGGCGACGAGCACGGAATGCGCGCCCGACGTCATATTGCCCGATCCGGACGCGACTTCGTAGGTCGCGCCCGGGGTGCGCGCGGCCATCAGCGCGGCAACGATGCCTGCCTGCAGGGCCACCAGTGCGGCGGCGGACAGCGCCGCGAATGCGAGCTTGCGTGGTGTCAGCGCTCCGAGCCAGATGCCGAGCTGTTCGAGCCAGGGGAACTGGCGTGGCGGCTGACGCGCGGCGGGTGTGGGCTCCGCGTCGATCGCCGCGAACAGCTTTCCGGCCATGCGTGTGGACGGCGCGGCGATGCTTTCTGCGGCATGGATGACGTCTGCCTGATCCTCGCGGATCAGCGCGAGCTGGACGCGCAACCCGGCATCAGCGGCAAGCGCCTTCTCGACCGCCGCCGTTTCGGCATCGTCTAGGGTCCCGGCCGCATACCAGGGTAGCAGGGCCTCGATCGGCTCCGGCGCGTCGCCGGGGTGTTGGGTCGTGGTTGGGCTCATGGCCACCCCCTGTCCAATCCAGCCGCCTTGCAGAGTTCCGACAAGCGCTTGCGCGCATGGAACATCCGCGTCTTCACCGTGTTCTCGGGGATCTCGAGGATACGGCTGACGGCTTCGATCGGCTCTTCGTGATAATAGACCAGATCCATGACCACGCGGTGCTCCGGCGTGAGCCTGTCGAGACACTGACGCATGATCGCGGCCTTGTTGATCTTCTGGGCATGGATTTCCGGCGTGTCGTCCTGGTCGGGGATCGCCTCGGCTACCCCATCCTCGAGCTGCTCCTCACGCCGTCGGCGCAGGGCGGAATAGGCTTTGTTGCGGGCCATCGCCAGGAGCCATGTGGAGAGACTTGATCGCTGCTCGAACTGGCTTGCCTGTCGCCAAAGGTCAAGGAAGACCTCGGTCACCACATCCTCGGCGACATCCTCCCGCCCCACCAATCGCAGAACGAACCGGAAGACGCGCAGATGATGGGCGGTGAAGATCGCCCGCATGGCGGCCTTGTCGCCGACCACGAGCCGTTCCACCAGTTCTGCCTCGGACATCCCCGCCATCGTTTTTCCTGGTCGCCGCCACAGGACAGCTTGGCGCGAGCCTGCCGCAGTCTGATACCGTTGCCAATCGCTTATCGTGATCATGGGTCGCTGGCCGCCTGATGATCAGGGGACGGATGGCGGTCCGCCCCCTCGTCGCTTCCACATGGTGTACCCTGTGTCGCGCGATCAATCGCAGATGGTCACTGGCCGCACGACCCTGCCGACACCCTTCACGAAGACCTTGCGATAAACCCGGTAGCAATCTGGCCCGCTTGCGTAGGCGGTGGCGCCGGCGATGCCGATGGCAATCGGGATGCCTGCATAGAAAGCACCGCGCGGTCCCCAGTAGCCCGGACGATGCGGGCGGTAGCCACCACCCCAGTGTGGGCCGGGCTTGCCGGGACCGCCCCAGCCGTGGCCACCACCATGTCCTCCACCACCATGTCCCCCACCGCCACCATGACCGCCGTGGCCCGAGAGAGTGCCAGGCCCGCCGAAGCCGGGGCCGGCATAGGCCGTGCTTGTGAAAGTTGAGACAGTGAGAGCGGCCGTGGCCAGAGCGAAGGCGGCGAGTGCGGTCTTCAGGGAAGGCGCGGATTTCAAAGAGAGAGCGGTCATCGGTGTTCTCCATTTCGAGTGCGGTATCGCCCTCTGCGATCCCGATGACCATTGGTCGCGACGAGGCGGGAAAAGGTTCACGCCCCTCGCGATTTTTTTAGATTTTTTTCGAGGGGCGGATTTGCCCTTTCCCAAGGGCGCGGTCTTTCCGGGGCTTCGCGTCAGCGAAGAGCCCGGAATCCATCAACACGAGGTCTGACAAGAAAACGCGTCGGACGAGGCCCTCCATTTGTCTGGCGTTGTATTCATGGGTTTCGGGCCCGGGCCCGTGGCCCGCCCCGGAATGACGACGGAGGTCCCGGTCGCTTCACCCCGGCAACTGTCCACGCGCCCTACAGCAGGGTTCCGCTGAGGATGACTGTCGCAACCGAGAAATAGATGATGAGGCCTGTGACATCGACGAGGGTTGCGACGAAGGGTGCAGAGGCGCTGGCTGGATCGAAGCCGAGGCGCTGCAGGATGAAGGGCAGCATGGCCCCCGCCATTGAGCCAAAGGTCACGATGCCGATGAGGCCTGCCCCGACCGTTGCCGCGATCAGCATCCAGTAGGGTCCGTAGTCATAGAGCCCCAGTCCCTGCCAGATGCTGATGCGCGCGATGCCGATGGTGCCGAGGATGATGCCGAGGGTCAGTCCGGCCGGCATCTCGCGCAGAACCACTCTCCACCAGTCACGCAACCTGACCTGGCCGAGGGCAAGCGCCCGGATGAGAAGCGAGGTCGCCTGGCTTCCGGAGTTACCGCCCGAACTCATGATGAGCGGAATGAACAGCGTGAGCACGATGGCGCGCTCCAGTTCCGCTTCGAAATGCTGCATCGCCGAGGCGGTCAACATTTCGGAGAGAAACAGGGCGCAGAGCCAGCCGGCGCGTTTACGGATCATCGACAGGAAGCCGATCTGCAGATAAGGCTCGCTGAAGGTCTCCAGGCCACCGAACTTGTGCACGTCTTCCGTCGTTTCGGCGATGATCGCGTCGAGGACGTCATCGACGGTGACGATCCCGAGTATATGTCCGGCGTCATTCACGACAGGCACGGCGAGAAGATCGTGCCGGCGGATGGTCGCGGCAACCGTCTCCCTATCCGTGTCGGAACGAACCACGACAGGCGGCCGTCCCGCGGAAAGGGAAATGATCGTCGCGGACGGGTCCGCCGCTATCAGCCGGCGCAGGGTTATCGCGGCTGTCAGCCGTTGTTCGCCGTCGACGACGTAGATGGCATAGATGGTCTCACGGCTCTGCTCGACAGTGCGGATATGGGCGAGCGCGCCCGCGACCGTCGTCGTTTCCGGCAGGGCCACAAATTCCGTGGTCATGATGCCGCCCGCCGTATCGACGGGGTAGGCGAGCAGCTGTTTCAGCGTGGCCCGGGTGCGGGGCTCGATCCGCGCCAGGAGTTCGTTGCGCAAATGCGCGGCCAGCGTGCCCAGCACGTCGGTCGCGCGGTCCGCCGACATGTCCGCGAGAAAGGCCGCCGCCTCTTGTCGCGGGAGGGCCGCGAAAACCTCGGCTGCTGTCAGGAATTCCGGGCGGTCGCAGACGGCGACCGCGCGACGGCGCGGCAGGACGAGGAGCGCCGCCGCCGCGTCGCTTGGATCAAGCGCTGTGAGACGCTCGACGAGAAGGGCGGTCGAGGGATTGTCTGCATTGAGGTCCTGCGCCAACACTTCTGGCGCCAAGACGTTTTGCGCCAAGACGGCGCGGCCGCGCATCAGGATATCGTTTTGCATGGCTTACTCCGTTGCCGCGCCATGGAGCAGGGCGGCACGGTAAGCCTTGCGGCTCAGCGGGCAGCCATCTCCGGGCGGGCGGTACTACTGTCGCTTGACATCGTGGGGATGGCTCCAAAGCCCCGGCCATCATGGCCGGATACGGGTGTCATGAACCGATTGACGTGTTGCGTCAATCGTCGGACCTGCGTTCCGTAGGACCATATGTGCAGCCACGGGTCTTTTGTCCATGGCGGCGTCCGCGACTGGTATCTGTTCTTGTCGTGATGGCTGGTCTATGACGCGCTGACAGACTGGAGTTGAACATGAGCGAACGCATCACCATCCGCCGCCCCGATGACTGGCATGTCCATCTGCGTGATGGCGCGATGCTCGAGGCGGTCGTTTCCCACACCGCCGGCCAGTTCGGCCGGGCTATCATCATGCCCAACTTGGTGCCTCCGGTCGTCACGACCGCCGATGCGCTCGTCTATCGCCAGCGCATTGAGGCGGCCTTGCCGCAGGGCAGCGACTTCAAGCCGCTGATGACCCTCTACATGACCGACGATACCGACGCCGAGGATGTGGTCGCCGGCTACGCCAATGGCACGATCGCGGCGGTGAAGCTCTATCCGCAGCATGCGACGACCAATTCGCATTTCGGTATCTCGCGCATAGAGGCGGTCTACTCCGTCCTTGCCGCGATGGAACGCACCGGCGTGCCGCTCCTGATGCATGGGGAGGTCACGGATGGGGACGTAGACATTTTCGATCGCGAAGCGGTGTTCGTCGAACGGGTGCTCGAGCCGCTGGCGAAGCGCTTTCCGGGCCTCGTGATCACGATGGAGCACGTGACGAGCGCGGAGGGCGTCGCCTATGTCGAGGGCGCCCGGCCCGGAATCGGCGCGACCATCACGCCGCATCATTTGATGTTCAACCGCAACGCCATCTTCCAGGGTGGCATTCGCCCTCACTATTACTGCTTGCCGATCGCCAAGCGCGAGAACCACAGGCAGGCTTTGCGACGGGCCGCGACTTCGGGCAGCGCCCGCTTCTTTCTGGGCACAGACACCGCGCCTCACACACGCGGCGCCAAGGAGGCCGCCTGCGGTTGCGCTGGCTTGTTCGTCGCGCCGGTTGCGCTTGCAACCTATGCACAGGTTTTCGACGAAGAGGGCGCGCTCGACAAGTTCGAAGCCTTCGCCAGTCTCAACGGCCCGCGGCACTACGGGCTGGAGCCGAACGAGGACACGATCACATTGATCAAGAGGCCGCGTTTCGTGGCCGAGGACGTCACGCTGGGGACGGGCGAGGCCGTGCATATCTATCGCGGCGGGGAGAACACCGCCTGGTCCGTCGCGGATTAAGTGAGCCCGGACGTGACTAACCCTGGATCGTAGCCCGCAAAGCATTCAGCTGCGGATTTCGTCTCCGCTTGAGCATGCTCCGTGGCGTACCCGGCGCATGCTGACATGTCAGGCTTGAATTTCTCATCAATATAGTCTGAATATTGCATCGCAGCAAAATAAGGTGCGCCGCAATGCGCCCATGAGGAGCGATGCATAATGAAGATCAAAAGGCTGTTAGTCGCCAACCGTTCGGAAATCGCGATCCGCGTTTTCCGCGCCGCCACCGAGCTCGGCATCCAGACGGTCGCGATCTACGCCGAGGAGGACAAGCTCTCGCTTCACCGTTTCAAGGCTGACGAAGCCTATCAGGTGGGGCGGGGCGCCCATGGGGAGAAGACACTCGGTCCGCTGGAGGCGTATCTCGCGATCGATGAGGTCATCCGGGTGGCCAAGGCGGCGAAAGTCGATGCCATCCACCCCGGTTATGGCTTTCTGTCGGAAAGTCCTGAATTCGCCGAGGCCTGTGCCTCCGCCGGGATCGTCTTTGTCGGTCCGCGTCCCCAGACCATGCGGACGCTCGGAAACAAGGTCGCCGCGCGTAACCTCGCCATCAGCGTCGGCGTGCCGGTGATGCCCGCGACGGACCCGCTGCCCGAAGATCCAGCCGAGATCAAGCGATTGGCCGCCGAGATCGGCTATCCCGTGATGCTTAAGGCCTCATGGGGTGGCGGCGGGCGTGGCATGCGCCCGATCGAGAGCGAAGACGCGCTCCTTGATTCGGTGATGACCGCCCGCCGAGAAGCCAAGGCGGCCTTCGGTAAGGACGAGGTCTATCTCGAAAAGCTCGTGCGCCGCGCACGCCATGTCGAGGTGCAGCTTCTCGGCGATACCCATGGCAATCTCGTGCATGTGTTCGAGCGCGACTGTTCCATTCAGCGCCGCCACCAGAAGGTTGTGGAGCGCGCTCCGGCCCCATTCCTCGACGATGACCAGCGGCGGGCGCTCTGCGAGTCTGCGCTCAAGATTGGCCGCGCCACCGGCTATGTCGGTGCCGGCACGGTCGAGTTTCTGATGGATGCCGACACGGGCGCCTTCTATTTCATCGAGGTGAACCCACGTATCCAGGTGGAGCACACCGTCACCGAGGTCGTGACCGGGCTCGACATCGTCAAGGCGCAGATCCGCATTGCTGAGGGGGGCCATATCGGCAATGTCGCGGAGACGGGCATTCCTGCCCAGGATGGCATCCACCTCAACGGCCATGCGCTTCAGTGCCGTATCACCACGGAAAATCCGGAAAACAACTTCATCCCGGACTATGGGCGGATCTCGGCCTACCGGGGCGCCTTCGGCTTCGGTATCCGGGTCGACGGCGGCACAGCCTATTCCGGAGCGGTCGTGACGCGCTTCTACGATCCGATGCTGGAGAAGGTCACGGCCTGGGCTCAGACGCCGGAGGAAGCAACGCACCGCATGAACCGGGCGCTGCGCGAGTACCGTATTCGCGGCGTTGCCACCAATCTCACCTTTCTAGAAGCGCTGCTTGATCATCCGAGCTTCATCAAGGCCGAGTACACCACGCGCTTCATCGACGATACGCCGGAACTCTTCCAGTTCAGCCGGCGTCGCGACCGCGCGACGAAGCTCTTGACCTATGTGGCCGATGTCACGGTCAACGGCCATCCGGAGGTCAAGAACCGTCCGCGCCCGCCGGCTGAAGCGCGCAAGCCTGTAGCCCCTGTCTTTGCCGCCGAGAAGCCTGCGGGCACCAAACAACTGCTCGATAATCTCGGCGCCAAAGCCTTCGGCCAGTGGATGCGCACCGAAGAGCGGGTCCTGTTCACCGACACCACCATGCGTGATGCGCACCAGTCGCTGATAGCGACACGCATGCGCACCCATGACATCGTCGGTATCGCGGATGCTTATGCATCCGGCCTGCCGCAACTTCTGTCGCTCGAATGCTGGGGCGGCGCGACCTTCGACGTGGCCATGCGCTTTCTCAACGAGGATCCATGGGAGCGTCTCGCGCTCCTGCGTGACCGCGTGCCCAATCTGATGCTCCAGATGCTGCTGCGCGGCGCCAACGGTGTCGGCTACACCAACTACCCCGACAATGTCGTGCGCTTCTTCGTTGGTCAGGCGGCCAAGGGCGGCATTGATCTCTTCCGCATCTTCGACTGTCTCAATTGGGTCGAGAACATGCGCGTCGCGATCGACGCCGTTGGAGAAACCGGCAAGATTGCCGAAGGCGCCATCTGCTATACTGGCGACATTCTCGACCCGGACCGCTCCAAGTATTCACTGAAGTACTATGTCGGCCTGGCCAAGGAGCTGGAGACGGCTGGCTGCCATGTCCTCGGCCTGAAGGACATGGGTGGCTTGCTGCGTCCGGCCGCCGCCCGTGTTCTCGTGAAGACGCTGCGGGAAGAGGTGGGGCTGCCGCTTCACGTCCACACCCACGACACATCGGGCATTTCGGCGGCGAGCATGCTGGCGGCGATCGATGCCGGCGCCGATGCGGTCGACGGCGCCATGGATGCCATGTCCGGCCTGACATCCCAGCCCTGTCTCGGCTCGATGGTGGAGGCCCTGCGCCACAGCGAGCGCGAAAGCGGCCTTGATCCGGAAGCCATCCGCCAGATCAGCTTTTACTGGGAGGCGGTGCGGGCGCAGTACGCGGCTTTCGAGAGCGACCTCAAGGCTGGCGCTTCGGAGGTTTATCTCCACGAAATGCCGGGCGGCCAGTTTACCAATCTCAAGGAGCAGGCGCGCTCCCTCGGCCTGGAGACCCGCTGGCATGATGTCGCCAAAGCCTATCGCGCGGCAAACGATCTCTTTGGAGACATTGTGAAGGTGACACCGTCGTCCAAGGTGGTCGGCGATCTCGCGCTCACCATGGTGGCGCAGGATTTGACCTCGGCGGATGTTCTCGACCCGAACCGGGAGATTGCTTTCCCGGCCTCGGTAGTGGAAATGCTGCGCGGCGATCTCGGCCAGCCGCCCGGTGGTTGGCCGGAGGGGCTCGTCAGAAAGGCCCTCAAGGGTGAGAAGCCGTCCACGGCGCGGCCGGGTTCGCTTCTCGCTGTTTGCGATCTCGATGCCGCGCGCGCCGATGCGACGAAGGTGCTCGACGAGGACGCCGATGACGCGGCTTTGGCTGCGCATCTTATGTACCCCAAGGTGTTCGCGGAATTCGCGGGCGCGCAGCGTAAATACGGGCCCGTATCCATGCTGCCTACACCGGTGTTCTTCTATGGCATGGGGGTCGGCGACGAGATCTCCGTTGAGCTCGAGAAGGGCAAGGCGCTCGTCGTGCGTCTGCAGGCGATAGGCGAGACGGACGAAGAGGGCCAGGTCCGGGTTTTCTTCGAACTCAATGGGCAGCCGCGCATCGCCAAGGTACCGAACCGCGCCGCTGTCGCCTCGCAGCCCGAACGCCGCAAGGCGGAGGATGGCAATGACGCTCATGTGGCCGCGCCAATGCCTGGCTCTGTCTCCTCTATCGCCGTGACAGTCGGCCAGCCCGTGAAGGCCGGCGATGTCCTCCTGACGATCGAGGCCATGAAGATGGAAACCACCCTGCATGCGCCACGTGATGGCACTGTGACCGAGATTCTCGTGAATCGTGCCAGTCCCATCGATGCCAAGGACCTCCTGATCGTGCTGTCATAAGGCGGTCTCACATAGGGACGGCCGATCGAAGGGGTTGATTGGCTGTCCCTATGTTTCCCGATCGGGTCTTGGAAGCACCTTCCACCGCACGCTTTGGAGGGAGCGTCCCGCCAGAGGAAATGAATGTAACGATTTGAAATAAAAGCGATAATATATGTTGGGATGGGTCGGCGATATAGCTTGTGTTGCTTGCTGGAGCGGTGGGCTTTCAAGCTCCAAGGGGGAGAAGCACGACGCGCGTCTGACCTCGAAGGCGGATGCTTGGGACTTGGCATGCCTTTTTCTCCAGCGCCGGTCTGGAAAAATGACCATAAAAAACTTGCAATTTTACCGCATTTGGGTGCTCGCGCATTGCCCAAATCGAGGTTATGATTTCGCTCGCCACGAGCATGAGGGTTGAATAAAGTTAAGACGTGTAAACGTGTGGTGCGCCGAAACCTTGTTCGGATAAAAGCTATATCTCTCTAGTTGGATCTTCCTGTATGAACCGATATGATGATTCCCGTGATGCGCGCCGCCGGGGCGGCCGTAGAGACGGTTTTGACGCGCGCGATAGCGGCTTTGGGGGCCCGCGCTCTGGTGGAGATCCGCGCGGCGGAGATCCGAGAGACAGCATGTTCGCACCGCCCTCCGGTCCTGTCATCGAAGCAACCGTGAAGTGGTTTAATCCCAGCAAGGGCTTTGGCTTCGTCGCCTGCTCCGACGGCTCGGGTGACGCTTTCCTGTCCTTGCGTACGCTTGAGGCAGCCGGTCATGCCGGCGCAGAAGCGGGTGCGCGCGCCATGGTACGCCTGCGCGACGGACCCAAGGGTCCGCAGGTGTCGGAAGTCGTGGAACTCGAGGATCTGCCACCGCAGCAGCGCGCGCCGCGTCCATCCGCGCCTCGTTTCGGCGGCGGCGGTGGTGGGGGCGGCTATCCGCCCCGCGCCGATGGCCCGTCCGAGGAGCTGAACGGCACGGTCAAGTGGTACAACCGCGACAAGGGCTTTGGCTTCGTCCAGCCTGACGATGGTGGACGGGACGTGTTCGTTCATGCCTCGACCCTCCAGCGCGCCGGCCTCAATGATCTCGCTGAAGGTCAGCGGGTGCAGATGAGCGTGGTGGCTGGTGCCAAGGGGCGCGAAGCGGCGAATATTGCCGAGAGTTACTGATCTCCGTTCACACGGGGACTGTAGCTAATACGCCCGAGCGCGTGGGAACGCGTTTGGGACGTTTGCCCATGGCATATTGCTCGTGGTGCCCGGTACTTGAATGCTTGGCTGCGATCGCAGCAGGAGCCCTCGGGTTATTCCCGGGGGCTTTTTGTTTGTGGGAGAGGCTTGGGGATAAATCACCATGGCTCCCGCTTCCCGCAATCGGCCTTGTCTCAACCCATTCCTCAACCATACTCGCCGAGAGCCTCTAGCTTCACCAGGGCAAGTCACGCTAGCTTTATTCGATAGCGATAGTGGTCTGTTATGTACGCACTTGCATGTGGCGAGAGGGAGTTGGCTATGCCGAGAAAAGTCCTGAGGAAGAGCCACAAGACGGTCCAGCGACCGCCATTTGATTCTATCGCGCTCTTGCTTCAGGGCGGCGGAGCGCTTGGATCATACCAGGCGGGTGTCTATGAGGCGATGGCTGAGGCCGAGCTTCATCCAGATTGGATTGCCGGAATATCTATTGGAGCGATCAACTCCGCCATTATCGCCGGGAATGCCCCAAACGAGCGCGTCGGCAAGCTGCGCCAGTTTTGGGAAGAGATAACCGCGCGCCCTTACTGGGATTTCCTGACGCCGGTGGCTCAGAAGACGGTTCGTGGCGATGCTGCACGTGGTGCGTTTAACCAGTATAGCGCCCTCTATGCCCTGTCAGGAGGTGCCCCTGGCTTCTTCACGCCCCGCTATCCACCTCCGTGGATGATGCCGGCGGGATCACCTGAGGCAACGAGCTACTATGATACGAGCGAACTTCGCAGCACCCTTGAACGGCTCATCGATTTCGACCGGCTGAATCATGATGGCATGCGGCTTAGTGTTGGCGCCGTGAATGTTCGCAGCGGCAATTTCTCCTATTTTGATACAGCCACCCACGTCATCCGCCCCGAACATATCATGGCGAGTGGCGCGCTGCCGCCTGGGTTTCCCGCTGTCGAAATCGATGGTGAATTCTATTGGGATGGCGGCCTTGTCTCCAACACGCCACTTCAGTGGGTCGTGCAGAACTCGCGTCAGGACACCCTGGCCTTCCAGGTGGATCTCTGGAGCGCGCGTGGTCAGTTTCCCGCCGATCTGACACAGGTGTCTGTGCGACAGAAGGAAGTGCAGTTCTCCAGCCGGACCCGTGCCAGTACTGATCAATTCAAGCGAATTCAGCGGCTGCGCGTAACGCTCGCAGATTTTCTTGCCTCATTGCCGGATGAATACAAGACCGGATCGGATTACGACATTTTGAAAGATGCGTCTGATCGGCATCTTTATAATATTGTTCATCTTATCTATCGTTCAAAAAACTACGAGGGCGATAGCAAGGATTATGAGTTTTCCCGGATAAGTATGGAAGATCATTGGCGCGCGGGTTATCACGACGCCGTCCGTTCCCTGCGGCACGAGGAGATCTATCAGCGTCCGACGAATATCGAGGGCGTCATGACCTTCGACTGTGCGACGAGCGGCTATGACTAGGCGGCGCGCGCATCTCAACTATGAAAACGGCCATCCAGGTGGATTGAGGAGTGCGTCATGAAAGAGCATGAAGTGCGTGAACAGGCTTTCGCCATGCCTCTGACAAGCCCGGCCTATCCGCCAGGGCCTTACCGTTTCGTCGATCGCGAATATATGATCATCACCTATCGCACGGACCCTGAGCGTTTGCGCGCCTTGGTGCCGGAACCGTTGGAAATCACCGAGCCGGTCGTGAAGTATGAGTTCATCCGGATGCCCAATTCCACCGGATTTGGTGACTACACGGAGACTGGGCAGGTCATCCCCGTCTCCTTTCAGGGACGCAAGGGCGGCTATACGCACTGCATGTTCCTGAACGACCATCCGCCGATCGCCGGCGGGCGAGAGCTCTGGGGCTTTCCCAAGAAACTCGCGTCCCCGGTCCTGCGTGCTGAGATTGATACGCTTGTTGGGACGCTCGACTATGGACCTGTGCGCGTCGCCACGGGCACCATGGGCTACAAGCACAGGGTTGTGCCCGAGGAGACGGTGAAAGCTGCACTGCTGGCGCCGAACTTTCTCCTGAAGATCGTCCCGCATGTCGATGGGTCGCCACGCATCTGTGAGATCGTCGAGTACTATCTCGAAGATGTCACCATAAAAGGGGCGTGGTCAGGACCCGCGGCGCTGTCCCTGGAGCCCCATGCGCTGGCGCCAGTGGCAGAGCTGCCGATCTTGGAGGTCGTGTCGGCGCTCCATATCATCGCCGATCTGACCTTGGGGCTTGGCAAGGTGGTGCACGACTATTTGCGCTGACGGTTCGTACACGCGCTTGTGAAGCCGCTGGGCCGTAACGCGGCGGGGTGAGAGATGCGCTACTTCAGCGATGCTTACCCCGCAGTCGTGCGTAAAATGCAAGTTTGATGGCGGCATTCTGCGGCTGTTATCATTTTGTAACTTTTTAAAAATTCGCCTTATGATTGGATGATCGCATGAATGCTTTGCGATCGCGGCGGTTCTTAGGGTTTCGGCCGCTCCATAATGGTAATTTGGGCATGACCTGATCGAGAAGCGCGTTCGCCCTCGGATTGACGTCCAGGGATGTGCTTTCTCGGCCGTGCCCTGAGGGCGAAAGCGTAGTCATGACATCGGAAAGCCTGTCCTGCGCATTTATGTCGAGGGCTGATCTCGACCATTGCACCGATCCGGTCGATATCCTGTTCGTAGAGCATGCTCGCCAGCGAGCGAAGCTCGATCGCATTATCCGTGCGATCGAAGATCAGAACATCGATATAGCAACTGTGGCGTCGGTCATGCGTCCGTTGGCGGTCGATGCCCCGCTGCATCGCGCTGACGAAGAAGACAGTCTCTTTCCGCTGCTGTTCCAGCGTAAACGCCGGGAAGACAACATGGAGCCCTTGATCAGGCAGCTGCTTGATGAGCACCATGCTCTGGAAGGCGCTGCCACGATGGTCATGGTGCAGCTTGCGAATTGCCGTCAGGAGGGTGGTATCCTCCTCCCCATGGCGCTCCGCGCCGACTTGTTGAAGCTTGTCTTCCTGGCCGAAGCGCATCTGGCTCTCGAAAACGGCATTATGCTGCCCATCGCGCACCAGCGTCTGACGCTTGGCGATCGCCTGACGATCGGGCGTGATTTCCGCTCACGCAGAACACGCTTCCGGGAATTCACCGGGCCTCACCTTGTGCATAACGGTGCGTCGCACATGCGCCACTAGAGAGGGCGGCGGCGGAGATGCCCAATTCTCCAGCGAAGCCTGCCGACAACCTCGTCAAAAGAATCTTGCCGGATCCCGGACGCCTTTCCGCAATAGGGGAGGAGCTATACATCGTCTGCGCTGAGGCCTGAGAACAGATTGTGCCGCGCCACGATCGAAGATCTGGTAGCACGACCCATGTTGCGAGTGGGTAAGTCATGTGGGACACCATCGGCTAGTGCCGCTTCAATGCGAAGGAAGCCTGCCAATGGAAGTCGTTTGCTCATGACAGAGCCGCCAAGCCGCCTGCCCCGTCCGGACAGTCCCATTGCCGAGAAGGTCTTCGCGTCCCCCAATCATGGCGAGCGCCTCATCAATGGCGCCCCACCCGAGGGCACGGGCTTTCGCGTGCCGGACATGCTCATTCTGCATTACACCGGGATGCCGTCGGCGGGAGAGGCTCTGAACCGGCTATGCAGCCCGGTCTCGGAGGTCTCAGCCCACTATTTCGTGTTCGAGAATGGGCATGTCCTGCAACTTGTGCCGGAGGCGCGGCGGGCTTGGCACGCCGGCATTTCGTTTTGGCAGGGTGAGACGGATATCAATTCGGCATCGATCGGTATCGAGATCGCCAATCCCGGCCATCCCGGCGGAATGCCCGCCTATCCGGACGTGCAGATCGCCGCCGTTATTGCTCTTTCACGCGACATCATCACGCGCTGGGGCATACGGGCGGACCGTGTTCTCGCCCATTCCGACGTTGCCCCAGCCCGCAAGCTGGATCCGGGCGAGTCCTTTCCCTGGGAGCGCCTCAATGCAGCTGGCGTTGGGCATTGGGTTCGCCCCGCCGACGTCACAGGCGGGCGCTTCTTCAGTCCCGGCGATCGCGGTCAGCCGATCGAGGCGGTGCAGGCGATGTTCGCCCTCTACGGTTATGGAATCTCGATAACAGGTGTGTACGATACTGAGACAGAGGCGGTCGTGACGGCGTTCCAGCGCCATTTCCGGCCATCGCGTGTCGACGGGATCGCGGATACCTCCACATTGACGACGTTGCGCGATCTTATCGCGGCACGCCAAAATCTGATCACCGCCTGACGCTAGCGCAGCATGAGGCGCAGGTGGTAGCACGAGGTAACCGTCGTCGATTTTTGCGGTGCAGAAACGCGTTCTTGGCGCCGATTTCGAGAAAATCACGAGCTTTCGCGACCTCTGCCGCACTTTTGAATATGGACTTGGAGCGATCCGCAAAAAATAGGACGAAAGCGCGGATTTCCGCTTGCTATGCGGTGCGGTTTCGTGTGCAACTATAGCCCTGCGCCCAAGTCGCAGGAGGAAACAGCACGACCGCCCCCGAACCTGGTTGGGCGGTCTTGCTCTTGTTGAGGGTTTTTCGGGGTCAGAGGGAGCCGCGCGGTGTAGACCGGCGGCGGACATAGTCGCTGCCCTCCCTAAAAAGAAAGAAGGCCGCGCTGATGCGCGGCCCAAGTCTAGGGAGGAAACGCCCAAGGAGGGCAGCGACATGACATCGCCATATCGCAACGCAACATTACTTCGCTGGCGCAAAGGTTGCAAGCGTCAATCTATGCCCTGAGTGCATGGCACCTACACACTGAAATCTGGATAGCACCGCGCCAGCCATCGCTTTATGACGTTCATCCCGACGAAAAACATTTATTTATGAGATGGATAGAGGAAATCGCCATTTCCGGCCAGCGTGACGCTGACATCGCTCGATAGTGGTATAGTGTGCTACGAGTATGCCCGATCTGCCCATGTTTGTCGTGTGTGTTGCCTGAAAAGCACATGTGCTTATGCGCAACGGTAACTGTCCACGCAGTCCGCGTCTCTCGAATTTGGGCATTCGCTCGTCTGGTGAGTGGACTTCATAAATGTCCCGTCGCGCATGAGTTGCGCACCTCAGACAATGAAGGCAGCATGGGACATCATGATTGTTCCCATCGCGCGAGTCACCCTCCAGGACGTTGCCGAAGAGGCGGGCGTTTCCCTTGCCACAGTGGATCGCGTCCTCAATGGACGCCCGGGGGTCAGGGAGCGTACGATGGCGCGTGTGCAGACCGCCATCGATCGACTGGGCTATCGGCCGGATCCGTTGGCGGCAAGATTGGCCCGCAATGAGACGTTTCGCTTTTGCTTCATCATGCCAGCCGGCAGCAATAGCTTCATGCGCCTCCTTGAGGAGCAGATCGCCGCGACAGCTGGTTGGCTGGCGGGGCAGCGTGCTTTCATCGACGTGCGGCGCGTCGATGTCTTTGATCCGGAGACGTTGGCGCAGGCATTGGAAGGGCTCGACACGCGTTACCGCGGCGTTGCGGTTGTCGCCCTCGATCACCCGCGTGTGAGGGGAGCGATCGACGATCTGGTGGGGCGTGGCGTCGCCGTGGTTACATTGGTATCAGACGCCCCTGCCTCGCGGCGGTTGCGCTATGTCGGTATCGACAATACCGCCGCCGGACGCACTGCAGGTGCCCTGCTGGGCCGCTTCGCGGCCGGGCGCAAAGGCACCATAGGCGTCGTTGCCGGTTCTCTCGCGCTGCGCGACCATGCTGAGCGCTTGCTGGGATTCTTCCAGGTTGTCTCCGGGGAGTTCGAAGGCCTCCGCGTGCTCGCCGCTGAGGAGGGCAGGGACGATATCGCCCTCACGCAGAAGGTGGTCGAACATATTATCGTCCGTAATCCCGATCTGGTCGGGATCTACAACGCCGGCGCTGGCCTGCAGGGGCTGGCCGCGGCAGTGCGAGCCGCGCGGCGCGATCAGGACCTCGTCATCATTGGTCATGAATTGACCGGACACTCGCGGCGCCTTCTGCTGCACGGCGTGGTCGATGCCATCATCAACCAGGATCCGGGGCATGAGGCCCGTTCGGCCGCCCGCATTTTGCTGGCGCATTGCAGCGGCGAGCCGATCATCGCGGAGCAGGAGCGCATCCGCATTGACATCTTCCTCCGCGACAACCTGCCTTGAGGCAATAGCAGAGCATGAGGCCCTGGTCCGAGACCAGCACACGGGCCTGGGCTGAGCCATAGAATCGTCGCCATTGTACTGAGCAATCGCATCGGATTCGGCTTGTGGAGGAGATCGAGATGCGCGCCGTTTTCGCCGGGGTGCTGCTATGCATGGCCACCGTAGGCTTATGTCAGGCTGAGCCGGTGTCGGACCTCACGGATGGCCGCGTCGGGTCCGTCGCGTTTGTATCCCGAACGCCAACTGGCCCGACCGAGATGATGGCGGGTGGCGGAAAGCCCGCGACGATCGCCGGGCAGCTGACCATTCCGACCGCGCCGAAAACGCCCGTACCCGCGATGATCATCATGCATGGCAGTGGCGGTATTCTCCCAGGGCGTGAGAATGATTGGGCCGCACGCCTCAATGAGCTCGGCGTGGCGACATTCATCGTCGACAGCTTCCAGCCCCGGGGCTTCGCGAGCACAGGCGACGATCAGAGCCGGCTCCCGCTGGCAGCAAGCGTGACCGACGCATTGACCGCGCTGAAGCTGCTCGCTTCTCATCCGGGCATCGCGACCGACCGCATCGGCATCGTTGGATATTCCAAGGGCGGTCAGATCGCGCTCTATACGACGCTCGAGCCTTTCCGCCGGGCGGTCATAGACGACGATCTGCGCTTCGCGCTGCACATAGCCTTCTATTCATCCTGCTCGATTCCTTACAAATCGGAGACCGTGTCACCGGCGCCTGTATTTCTCCTGCTCGGCGGCGATGATGACTACACCCCTGCGGCGCATTGCGGTCGCTACGCGGATTTCCTCCGCAGCAAAGGTGCGCCCGTGGAGATGTTCGTCTTCGTCGGCGCCCACCATGGCTTTGATTTGCCGACACCGGTCCGTTACCTGCCTCGGGCTCAAACCGCGCGGAACTGCGGCCTCGATATCGCGCTCGACCCTGTCGTAGCTCGGCGCTGGGACTCGGATGTGGTTGTTCCGCCGAGCGATATCGGGGGCTATTTGCGTTCATGCATGCAGCGAGGCGCGTCCTACGGTGGCAACTCCGCCGCGCGGGCGGAAGCCGACCAAATCGTGACACGTGCAGTCCAGACATTCTTGCTGGATCGCAGATAGCCAAAGTCGTGCGCCCCGTGTCGTCGAAGGGGGCTATGGTTGTGTTTAAGCCGCCTTTTTCATCGCTTCGTCGGCCGTCAGGGCGGTGTCGCGCGTGCCCGAAACAATGAGTTCCAGCACCTCGCGTTCGGTTGTATGCGCGATGTAGCGATCGCCGACATTCTCGCCGCGCTTCAGCACCATGATGCGGTCGCCAACCTCGAAGATATCGGTCAGACGGTGCGAGATGATGATCTGCGCCACACCCTGCCGCTTGAGCTCGCTCATGGTTTCGAGCAGCCGCTCCGTCGCCATGACAGACAGATTGGCGGTAGGCTCATCGAAGATCACGACCTTCGGATTGAAGGATATGGCGCGTGCGATGGCCACGGATTGTTGGCGGCCACCGGAGAGGCTCTCGACTTTCTGGAAGACGGAGTTCACATCCACCTTCAACCGGGAGAGGACCGCACGCGCCTCTTCATACATTTTCGGCCGGTCGACGAAGAGACCGAAACGCTTGGGCCAGCGTCCGAGAAAGATGTTCTGTCCGACATCCATGTTCCCGCACAGCGCGAAATCCTGGTAGATCATCTCGATCCCGAGGTCGCGACTCTCGTGCGGGCTTTTGAAATGGGTGATCTCACCATTCACGAGCACATCGCCGCCGTCGCGTGCATAGGCGCCGGTCAACACCTTCATGAGGGTTGATTTGCCTGCAGAGTTATCGCCCACGAGGCCGAGAATCTCGCCCGGCATCAGATGGAGATCAACATCCCGCAAGGCCTGCACGGCGCCGAAAGTCTTGATGATGCCACGCATCGTGATGATCGGGGTGGTCATGCTGCTACTCCTGCCGCGCGGGCATCGTGACGGGCCTGGGCGCGGGCTTGTCGCCGCCGCTTCCATTCTCCCAAGATGTTGTTCTGCCGGAACCAGATGTCACCGATCACCGCCGCCAAAAGAATGAGGCCGATGAATACGTTCATCCAATGTTGTGGCATTACGAAGGACGAGCCGTCGCTGAGGAATATCTGCAGGGACAGCAGCGCCCGGATGAGGGTGATCACGGCCGCGCCGGCGAGCGAGCCGATGATCGTGCCATAGCCACCGAAGATCGAGCCGCCGCCGATGATCACGGAGGCGATGGCGTCGAGTTCGCGTAGCTGGCCGGCGGCCGGATTGAAGCTCCGATAATAGGCGACATAGATGACGCCGGCCGCAGCCGCGCAAAGCGAGGAGAACACGAGCGACAGGAGGCGCACGCGCTGGGTGTTGATGCCCGCATAGCTGGCCGCCCGCTCATTGCCGCCCGTCGCATAAACCTTTTGTCCAAAGGACATGGCACCGAGAACCACTGCGGCGAGGATAGCGACCACGGCGAGGAACAGGGTCTGCACGCTGACCGCGCGCGCCACAGCGGCAAAGGCTCCTGTCGCATGAACACCGAACGATTCGAGTACGACCGAAAGGTTGCGGCCGAGGAGATTATAGGTCTCAGGAAAGCCCGACAGCTGACGTCCAGACACGAGCCAGGCAGCGAGCCCACGCGCGATATAGAACATGCCGAGCGTCGCCACGAAGGCGGGCATGCCGATCTTGGCGGTGAGCCAGCCGTTGAACAGTCCGCAGGCGACGCCCGCCGCAAGCGCCAAAATCACGGCAGTTGCCGGATCGCCACCGAGTTCCTTCATGGTGAAAGCCGCAACCGCGCCTGACAAAGCGAGGACCGAGCCCACCGACAGGTCGATGTCACCATTGGCGATGACATAGGTGAGGCCAAGCGACAGCAAGCCGATTTCCGTGAAGGCCAGAAGCAGGTTGAATGAATTGTCGAGCGAGCCCCAGAAATCTGGTCGCAGCCAGAAACCGGCCGTCCACAACACCACCATCAGGATGATGGCCGCGGCATCACGGCGATGCAGGAAGGCTCGCAAGCCCCGCACGCCGACGCCACGCGCCTCGCTGGCTGCGCCCATGGTCTTGACGCCGACGATGGCTATGCCACCGCTGTCGTGGGATGGAGGCACGTCCCGCCGCAAGAGCCAGCCCTTCAGGCGGCCGAGCACGTTGCCCCGGACGACCAGGGGTTCGAGCAACACGGCGCCCAGCAGGAGAAGGCCAAGGAAGGCCGGCACAGCGCCAGGCGGCAGCTGCGCCATGGCCGCCACTTCCATCTTGACGCCGCCAACATCGATGACGCGTGTCGTGGGCACGCCCTCGCGCAGCACTTTGTCGATGAGCACGACCAGAGCCGCGCCAAGGCAGGCGCCTAACACACGACCGCGTCCGCCGGCGATCGAGGCACCGCCAACAATGACGGCTGCGATGACGATGAGCTCCGCGCCCTGGCCGTATTGCGACGTCACGCCCTTGTCCTGGGCGACATTCATCAGGCCGGCGACCGCCGCGCAGAAAGACGACAGCATGAAGGCACGGATACGCACCCAGCGTGTGTTGATGCCGGCATATTGGGCAGCCTGATCATTGCCGCCAGTCGCATAGGTCTCATAGCCGATGCGGGTCTTCGCAAGCAGCACCGCGCCGACGACCGCAAAAAGCAGGAAGATCAGGATCTGGTTGTTGAAGCCGAGCGCATTGGTCTCGCCGAAGGCGAAGAAACCGTAGTCGCGGGCCTTGATTTCATAGCCGATGGTCTTGCCGCCGGTGAGCCCGAGCACGACGCCGCGGCCGATGAACAGCATGGTTAGCGTGGCGATGAAGGGAGGAACACGCAGAATGGCGACGAGGACGCCGTTGATCAACCCGACCAGAAGCCCAAGGCCAAGGCAGATCACCATGGCCGTTCCGGCATCTATATTGAGGTGGGTTGGCGCGAACATGATCGAGAAGCTGACGGCCACCAGACCGAGCGTTGATCCAACGGAGAGGTCGAGATCGCGATTGACGATCACGAATGTCATCCCCACCGCCATGACCCCGAAGCGTGCAGTGTCGCGCAGAACCGCCGAAATGGCGTCAGTCGTACCGAAAAAGGCGGGGTTGATCAGCACGCCTGCCAGGTAGAGCAGGGCCATGAAGACGAGAAGGCCAGCCTCCCAGCTGCCCAGCAACTGCGAGGGCAACTTCACCCGTCCGGGTGAGGTCGGGCCGGCGGTCATTTCAAGCGACATTAAGCTTCCATTCTCAAACGCGCTGGCGGGGGTGCGCCATCACGAACGCGCATCTGTGCAGAGACGCGTCCGACCGACATCAGTGGCGGGCTGATCGCCCCCCGGAATGCAGTGAGAACCGCCAGAATCAGCTGGCTCCTACCGCGATGGCGTCGATCGTCCGCCACTAGTGAGTGTTCACGTCCGGCAGGGCTACGCAGTGTCGGCGCATCTGCGGGCCCCTCACGCAAATCGATCAGTTTTCGAAGCGCTTTCCGACCTTTTCGACGCTATCCTTGGTCACAAGCTGGGCGCGCGTGTCGAGATTGGCTGCCGAGATGCCCCGGTCGATCTGCAGGTAGAGCTGTGCCACCGGCCAGAAGCCTTGCAGGAAAGGCTGCTGGCCGAGCGAGCCGGTGAGGGCACCCGTCCGGATCTGCTCCTGCTGCTTCGGACCAAGATCGAAACCGAAGGCGCAGACCTTGCCGTTGAGCTTGAGCTGACTGATCGCGTCACCCAGAGCCGGTGTCACGAAGCCGTTCGCGGCGAAGGCCCCGACCACGTCCTTGCGGCTTTCGATCAGCGTAACGATCGAACCGACGATATTGTCTTTGTCAACGTCGATTCCGATGTTCTGGGGACCGGCATCGACCTTGAAATCCTTCAACTTACCCGCCGCGTTCAGCGCCTTCACCGTAGCCTGAAAAGCAGCCGTGATGCGGTTGTTGACCTCGACATTGCCGAGAGTGGTCGTCGACGGGAAGATGATGCTCCCGCCCTTGACGTCGTTCTTGATCAGGCATTGCGCGAGCGCCTCGCCACCGATCGCTGCGGCGCCGGCATCCTGGCCGGTATGCGAGATCTGCGAGCGGCTGGCGAGATTGGGATCGAACGAATTGGTGGTCGCGACAGGGATGCCTTTGGCCTGGAGCTTCTTGACGATGTCGTCATAGGCGCCGGACTGCGGCGTCGTCATGATCACGCCGTCGATCGTCGGGTCATTGATCACTTGGTTGATGATCTCGATCTCGCGCGGAATGTCGTCGACGGGAGCCTCGGAGCCGAGCGTGATCAGATTGATCCCGAAGGCGTTGGCCGCTGCCTTTGCACCGACATAGGTCGGGTCGAAGAAGCCATTGCCAGCGGTATGCGTGATGATGGCAAAGGTCAACTTGCCATCCTTCGAGTTGAAATTCTTGGTGTCTGGCGCTTCCTTCGCTGCGTCTTCGAAGGAATAACCACCTACAGCCTTCGAGAGCGCGCCGGACTGAGCATGGGCCGCAACGCTGCCCAAGGAAACGCCAGCCACAAGCGCGGTGACAAGAGCGAAGGTTTTCATTTGATGCCTCCCCAACGGGTTATTTGATCGAAAGCCGGACAACCTTGCCCGTGCCTGTACATGTTTATGCTGGAGTAATCTTTTGCAGGAGTGATACCGATGCTTGCAATTCGTGCGGCGGGTGATGGGAGAGCTGACCTCTCCCATCACGGTGGGCTCATTTTAGAAACTCGGCCACATTGTCCTTGGTGACGACATCGAGGCCGACATAGGTGATTGGCTCGACCTTCTCGCCCTTCTTCAGCGCCAGCAGCATGTCCATGGCTTTCTCGCCCATCTCGAATGGCCGCTGCCCGACGAGCACATTGGCATAGCCGTCGCGCAAGAGTTCGAGCTCCACCTTGAGCGTGTCGGGCATGACGAGCGCGAGTTTGCCGCTCTCATAGTTTTTCTTGTGAGCGTTCACGAAGCCCTTGTAGGCCTCGGGAGCAAAGAGCGCCCAGCCGCCGACGGGCACGACCGCATCCACGTTGGGATTAGCGGTGACCATATCGCTGAGTTGCTGAACAGCGAGCGCTGAGTCGTCATTGCAGTAACTCGGTGATCCGCTCGCTTCCTTCCATCCAGCCGCTTTCACCACCTCATAGAGACCGGCGAGCCGCTCGTTCAGGTTCTCCGCAGCCGGTCCGCCGGATTGCGTGATGAAGGTGCCTGGCTGCGGCTTGCGCTTGATCAGTTCGCGCCCGAGCTGACGGCCCATCTCCTTGTTGTCGGTGCCGACATAGGCCTGACGCGCGGATTTCGGTGAATCGGCATCGAAGGTGATGACAGGAATGCCTGCGTCACGTGCCTGCTTGATGACATTGATGGCGGCTTCCGCGTCGGACACTGAGATCGCCAATCCGTCCACCCGCTGCGTGATGAGATCCTGGATGATCTGCACCTGGCTTGCGGGCTCGTGCTCGATCGGCCCCTTGTAGATGCACTCGACATTGCCGAGTTCCTTCGCGCGCTTCATGCATCCGTCACGCGACAGGTCGAAATAGGGATTGTTCATCGCCTTCGGGACGATGGCGAAGCGCATTTTCTGCTGCGCCATGGCCGATGGCGCGAACGCCGGCGCTGCGATGGCGACCGCGGCGAGAGCCGTTAAAATGAAGCGTTTCATCAATTTATCTCCCTGTCTTGCGGATGAGGCTTATCGTGCCCCTGATATGCACGTGCTGGCGGCCGATAGTATTCAGGCCGCCCGTAGACTCCTTAGACGGTCGACGATGGCAGCGAAGATAATGATCATGCCGATGATGGCGGTCTGCCAGTAGCTGTCCGCGCCGGCCAGCACGAGGCCGTTGCGAATGACCTCGATCAGCGCGGCGCCGATGATTGCCCCCACGGGACCGCCGGTTCCGCCCGCGAGATTGGCGCCGCCGATCACCGCGGCAGCGATGATGGTGAGTTCGTAGCCCGTTGCCAAATTGGCCTGCGCCGCGCCAAGCCAGCCCGACATGAGAATGCCGGCAAAACCCGCCGTCATGCTGCAGGCGACATAGACGCCGATCTTGACGCGCTCGACGGCAACTCCGGTCAACGCGGCTGCGCGTTCGTTGCCCCCGATGGCAAAGATATGGCGTCCTGCTGCGGTGTGATGCAGCACGAAGGCCATGATCGCCGCTCCGACGAGAAGATAGACGAGCGGTATGGGCAGTCCGAAAAGCTTGCCATTGGTGAGCGCGTAGAACATGTCGACCCCGGGCCCTCCCGGTGCTTGGCTGCGGCCCTTGGTGATGACGTAAGTAAGGCCGCGACAGATCGACAGCATGCCGAGGGTTACGACAAACGGGGACAGTTTAAGGCGCGCGATGAGCAGCCCGTTGACGAGCCCGATGCAGCCCGCGATCGCCAGTCCGATGAGGAGCGCAAGCGGCATGGAGACGAAACCGAATGCCGTCTCTGCGATCCATTTCATGACGATCATCGTCACGACGGCCGTCAGCGCCATGACGGATCCGACCGAGAGGTCGATCCCGCCGGTGATGATGACAAGCGTTGCTCCGAGCGCCACGATGCCGACATAGGAGAAATTCTGCGACGTGCGCAGAAGGTTCTCCGGGCTCAGGAAATTATCAGCCACGAAGGAGATGGCGACGGTGATGATGAAAAAGGCAAGGACGACATAGGCGGTCTGTGACGCAAAAAAGCCGCGCTGCCACCAAGCCGCGCGGCCCACATTGGTAAATCCGCTTTCGCTCGTATGTCGTCCAGCCGTCGACAAATCATCCATCAGGCGGCCTCCTTGGCCCCGGTGATCAGGGCTGTGACCTCTTCCGGGCTTGAATTTCCAATAGGTTTGTCCGCCACCTTGGATCCGCGTCGCAGCACCACGACGCGATCACAGACGGTGAAGACATCCGGCATGCGATGCGAGATCAGGATGACTGCTATGCCGGCGTCGCGCAGGCGGCGGATCAGATCGAGTACTTCTGCGACCTGACGCACCGAAATTGCCGCAGTCGGCTCGTCCATCAACACGAGCTTGGCTTTCTTCAGCCTGGTCCGGGCAATGGCAACGGCCTGGCGCTGGCCGCCGGACATCTGCCGCACGAGGTCATCGGCGCGCGTTTCTGACTTCAGTTCCTGGAAAAGCTCCGAGGCACGCTTGTTCATCGCCGCGTGATCGAGAACCGTAAGAGGCCCTAGCCGTCGCTTCAACTCGCGGCCAAGGAAGACATTGGCCGCCGCCGTCAGATTATCGGCGAGAGCAAGGTCCTGGTAGACCACCTCGATCCCGACCGAGCGTGCATCGATCGGGCGAGAGAAATGCACGTTCTGATCATCGAAGACCATCGCTCCATGCGAGGGCGGAAAATTGCCCGCGATGATCTTCACGAGAGTCGATTTCCCAGCGCCATTGTCACCCATCAGGCCGACGACTTCGCCGGCGGCGACCGTCAAGTCGATCTCCGACAAGGCGCGTATGGCGCCGAATTCCTTGCTCACCCCCTGCAATCTTAGGAGCGTCAAGTCTCTCTCCCTCGTCTGGTTGCTGGCCTTCAACGGGCGAATTGACGTGACGATGCCCAAAGGCTGTGTCTTCCGCAAGCCCTCATTTGGTCCAATAGCGTAGAATAATGACGTCCGATGGTCAGGTATATTATCCTATTACCCTTGCAGACACTTTTGGAGGCATTTCGATATAACAGTCTGATATGACAAAATAATATTGAATTTATGTTTGTTTCGCACCAATGAAGCCGGGGTGATTTGCGGGCTGGTTCACACGTGCAGGGTTGACGTACGGCCCGCTTTCCCCGCCTCTTGAGAGGCGATCATCAGAATGGGAGCCGGTCCAATCGCGGCCGGCCAAGGAGGGCAGCCCATGTCAGCGATCTATCCCGATTTAGCCAACAAGACCGTTGTCATAACAGGCGGAGGCTCCGGCATCGGCGCGAGCATCGTGAGACGTTTCGCGAGCCAGGGCGCCAAGGTGGGCTTCCTTGATATAAAGGACACTGAATCCCGCGCGCTGGTGGATGAGCTGCGCGCAGCGGGCGGCACCGTCCATTTCGAAAAGGCCGATGTGACGGATATCGACGCGCTTGTTTCAGCGATTGCCGCGATCCGTACCCAATATGGGCCGATCGACATTCTTATTAACAATGCAGCTCATGACGAGCGCCACGCGACGGAAACCGTCACGCCCGCCTATTGGGACGACCGTATCGCCGTAAACCTTAAGCACCAGTTCTTCGCCGCGCAGGCCGTTTTGCCGGACATGAAGGCCAGGAAAAGCGGGGTCATCATCAATTTCGGCTCGACCTCATGGATGGTCGGCCAGGGAAACATGGCCGTTTATACCGCGTCGAAGTCAGCGGTGATTGGCCTTACCCGGTCGCTGGCCCGTGATTTCGGGCCGGACAATATCCGCGTCAATGCCATCGCACCCGGCTGGATCATGACGGAACGGCAGATCGAGAAGTGGCTGACGCCTGAGGGCGAAGAGGAGCTGATGCGGCGGCAATGTTTGAAGCGCAAGCTGATTCCCGATGAACTCGCGCGTTTCACCGTATTTCTCGCATCGGAAGAAGCATCAGCCTGCACCAACCAGCATTATGTCGTGGACGGTGGTTGGGTTTAGGCGAAGCCAACTGCTTCGTATGCAGGAGATTTCCGGTGCCGAGGTCGGCTGTCCCTGCTGGTGCTTCTGCGCAAAATGCAAAGCGCTGGGGTGTTTGCAACCCTAGATTGTCAATAGCCCCGGCGATTCGTTTGAGAGGTCAGTGCCGCCCTTGTCCGGTGCCGACGCCGGCCGCGGATAAGTAGGTTCCTTGTCGCTGCCCCATTGTGTGCGTGAGCTTGCAGCCTCGTATGTCCTTTCGACTTCGGGTTCTTCAAAGTGAAGGGCCTTCTCGGCCCGACGAGGAGCGCTGAGCGAGTGGACGCGACGCAAGCTGGCCATGCGCGTGTCCCGAGCAGTGGTGGCGGCGGCGATGGGCGTGGCCTTGATTCTCCGAATCGAGCGGTGGCGATGCCGCATTTTTTGAGGCGTTGAGGACGCGGAAGTGGATTGTGCAATGCGGCAACTTATTGTTGAGCGCTCGAGCAGGCGGAAATGGCCTGCTGGCTGGGCGTTCAAAGTGTCGTTTATGCAACAACGGGGTCAAAAACACCCGCAACCCGCCGTCTATGCCTTGGAACCGATTGAACCTGAGGCGTCCGTCCAGCATGGTAATGAGGCGTCGGGGGCACCCGTTACGCATCGCGGGTTAAACCGCTGGCATGGGCTCCAAGGAGCAGATGACCGGAGGATAGCCCACTAAAAACGGGGAAATAGGTACCTTTGAAGTTCAGCTGTCGGTTGTGCTTCGAAATTAAGCCTGCTCCCAATGGGTCTCGATTTTTTGGAGGTCAGAATGAAGCTCGTTAAGAGCCTTCTACTCGGTAGCGCTGCAGGCTTCGCCGCGGTTGCCGGGGCTCAAGCCGCAGATCTTCCCATGACGAAGGCTGCGCCGGTTGACTACGTTCGCGTTTGCTCGGTCCACGGCGCGGGCTTCTTCTACATTCCTGGCAGCGACACCTGCATCAAGCTCGGCGGTCGTGTTCGTGCGGAGTTCATGTATCAGGAGCCGTTGAACAACGGTCTTGGACAGGGCCGCAATCGTGACACGACCGGCTTCCGTGGCCGTGGTCAGCTCGACGTTGATGCCCGTACGTCCTCCGAATGGGGTACGATCCGCGCGTTCTTCCGCTTCCAGCTGACGCGTGATTCGGGCGTCTATCGTGCGACCTATGCCGGTCCGCAGGGCAGCACGACGAACTCGAACCTGGATAAGGCTTTCATCCAGTTCGCAGGCTTCACAGCCGGTATCGCGCAGTCGTTCTTTGATTTCTACGCTGAGTCGCTGAACTGGGGTACTGCTCCGGGCATCATTCCCGGTTCGGACCAAGGGGCTACACAGCTCCTGGCTTACACCGCTACCTTCGGTTCAGGCTTCTCGGCGACGATCTCGCTCGAAGACCGCAACCAGCGGGCAGTCGGTGGCTCGACCACGGGTTATTACACTTACAATAGCGCTGGTCAGCGTATGCCCGACGTCGTCGGTGTCCTCCGCGTCGATCAGGGTTGGGGTTCGGCTCAGTTGTCGGGTGCCGTGCGTCAGTTGAATTCCTCGTTGCTGGATTACAACTATGGCACCTACGTCGGCAGCAGCCGCGTCGACAACAAGTACGGTTATGCCATCCAGGGTGGTGTGAAGATCAACCTGCCGATGCTTGCCGCTGGTGACCAGCTCTGGTTGCAGGCCGCTTATGCGGAAGGCGCGCTGAGCTACCTCGGTGTGACGGGCACGCCGGGTATCGGTGGTCTTGCGAACTTCTTGCCGGTCTCCGACTACGTGATCCCGGTCGTTACTCCAGTTGCGGGCGGGCCGTCCTACGCGACAAGCGGCGTCAAGCTGACCAAGGGCTGGAACGTTCTCGGTGCATTCCTGCATTACTGGACCCCCAGCCTGCGTTCGACCCTCTGGGGCAGCTATACTTCGGTTGACTTCCCCGGCCAGGTTGTCGCGGGCAGTGTCTATCGCGACTTTAAGGTCTTCCAGGCAGCTTCGGCTTTGATCTGGTCGCCCGTGAAGGCGATGGATATCGGTGTGGAAGTGCTCTACGCCAAGGTCGACGCCAAGCGCAATTGGGCGTCCCCTGTCTACCAGAAGGGCAACGAAGATCAGTGGCAGGGTCGTCTCCGCTTCCAGCGCGATTTCTGATCCCCATCAGAACTCTCTGAGTTCATGGAACCCCGGTGCTTGCACCGGGGTTTTTTTATTGACGCGAGCCTGTAGCTCAGACCGTCGGCCTGCGCATTAAGGGAATGATGCAGGCGATGCTTGCGGAGGGCCGGCAGATCTCTTTTTTGCTAAAGGCGGCACCTGCGCTGGCCGATGCGGACCTGAGGAGGTCAAACTCGTTCCCGTATGTTCGTCCCAATATGGCCCGGCCGCGTTCGAAGATTGAAGTTATGTTTGTCGAGATTTTAAAATGTACTTTTAATTTATATTACTTTTGATCATCGGCGCCTTTTGTATAAGAATGTTCAAATACTAAGAGATGGATGACCGGTTTACGATTGTTGTTGGCGGATTTATATTGTAACCGAGACGTAAAGCGCCCGGTCCATGGAGGGAAATTCGGCCCGTTGCGGCATTCTGGCTGTTTATTGGGCGAGAATGGAGCGGATTCTGCGTATTTGTATATGGATATTACTATATTATATCCATTATTGCTCAAATATTAGGCTTTATCGAGTTAAGTTGAGTAATAATTATTCATATACATGTTGCTCTTTTGCAGCATATAAAGCCTTGCTGAATTCAATAGATGATTTTAATCGACGGGGGTTGAAAGCCGCGCGTAAAGTGTTTTTGGATACTACGGCCCTTGCCGTTGGAGGAGACTCTAATGCGTCTGGCTTCTGTTGTGCTTTTGAGCTCAGTTGCTGCTTTTGCCACCATGTCGCAGGGCTCGGCAGCTGATCTGCCGATGACCAAGGCAGCGCCTATCGACTATGTCCGGGTCTGCTCCATTCACGGTGCAGGCTTCTTCTACATCCCCGGTGGCGATGTCTGCCTGAAAGTCGGCGGCTATGTTCGCGCTGAGTATCTTTATGCGCAGCCGAAGTGGTCGGTGCCCGGCAATGGCCGTTCTGCCGACGCCACCGGTTTCCTCGCACGTGGCCGCCTCGAGGTCGATGCGCGTTCATCGTCTGAATGGGGCACGATCCGCGCCTTCTTCCGCTTTGAGCTGACGCGCACGACAGGTGCCTATCGCGCCTTGGGCGTGCCCGCCGGCAGCGTCACGGACTCGAGCCTCGATAAAGCCTTCATCCAGTTCGCCGGCTTCACGGCGGGTGTTGCCCAATCGTTCTTCGACTTCTACGCCAACGACCTGAACTACGGTGGCTCGCTCGGCTCCGATAATGGGCAGACCCAACTGCTGGCCTATTCCGCCACATTCGGCTCCGGTTTTTCCGCGACCATCGCGCTTGAGGATCGAAACCAGCGTAATGTCGGAACGAGCTACTACAGTGCGGCCGGTCAGCGCTTGCCGGACGTTGTCGGCAATTTGCTCGTGGACCAGGACTGGGGCTCGGCGCAGCTCTCCGGCGCGCTCCATCAGCTTAACTCCAGCACCATCTATGGTTCGAATGTTTATGGCAGCCGAGTCGATTCGACTTATGGCTTTGCGGTTCAGGGTGGCGTGAAGGTTAAACTGCCGATGCTGGCCGCCGGTGACTACCTGTGGCTGCAGGCCGCCTATACCGACGGTGCGCTCAGTTACATCGGTATCAACGGTGACCAGGCCATCGGGCCCTTGGTGGGCATTGCCGCGGATGGCGTGATCGTCAACGGAGACATCAAGAAGACCAAGGGCTGGAACGCTCTCGCTGCGATGCTCCACTACTGGACACCGAACATTCGCCAGAGCGTCTTTGGTGGCTATACGAAGGTCAACTATTCGGGCGCGGTGACCTCCACCTATAATGGCCTGAGCGACTTCAACACCTGGACGGTGGGGTCCAATCTCATCTGGTCACCGGTGAGCGCGATGGACATCGGTGTGGAGGTTCTCTACACCAAGCTCGATCCGAACGGCCGCACGCTTGTCTACGACAATGGCGTCACCGCGATTTACAAGTCCTCTGAGGATCAGTGGCAGGCGCGCCTGCGCTTTCAGCGGGATTTCTGATCGCAGGCCGACCCGCAGGGCTTACTTGCACTAAAGTTTCAAAATGGCGGCCACTTGTGACCGCCATTTTTGCTTTACGAGATGCCAGCTCGCTCGTAGGTCACGGTGCCAACCGCTTCCCTAATCCCGTATCGGAGCGTTCGATCGCCAAGCTGGGTATCCACGGCCCATTTGCTGTCTCTGATGATCATGCGGCGAGGTGACGAAAGGCGTGAAAACGCGCTGGCTCTCTTTTGGCCTGAAGCTGGCCCATCTCAGGGATTGCCTCATTCGGAGCAGCGGTCACCCTATGCGGTCGCTCTGTCGGGGCGTGTGGCCCAGAGCTCGCGTTTGATAGGTGAGGACTTGCTGGGGCTGAGGCCCCAGCAGGCGTAGTGCGTTGTCAATCGTCGGAACGCTTGCCGTCGCGAGGGTTTTGCTCGCGGCCGCGATGCCCCAAGTCAATCCCAGCATGAGGTAGAATTGGCGCCAATGGTCGGTGTCGATCTGGAAGCCCTGGATCGTTATCACGATCAGAGCGGACCAGACGGCAATGGCATGGGATTGCAGGGGGCTGCGCCGGAAGACGGTGCGCCAGGCAACGATCCACGTTGCTATGATCAGGGTCAAATAGGAAAGGCCGCCCAGCCACCCATAGGATGCAAAGGCATTGATATAGACGCTGTGCGGGTCAGCGTTGAAATAGACGTGGAACCGCAGCGGTCCAAGGCCGTTCACGTGCTCAAGCAGAAGCGGGATGCTGCGCAACTGGTTGCCGAAGCGGCCGGTGGTGCCTTCGTCGTAATCCTGTGACAGAGAGGCACGCATGGTGAAGATCTCGCGCACATCGTCGATGGATAGGGCAATGCCCAGCATGACCACGAGAACGGCGATACAGCCAAGCGCATAGACAATCATCATGCGCCTCTGGGCGAGAGTGGCGCCGGTGACAAAGCTGAGTGCGAAGAGGAGCGCCAGCGCGCCAACCAGGTCCGCCCAGGCACCCCTTGAGAACGACAGGAATAGTGCCAGCAGCGGCACGCTGAGCAGGGCAATCGTCTTCAGGACACCGCTTCGCCGCTCGATGAAACCCTGGACGATATAAACGATGGGCAGGACCATGTAGGGGCCCATGACATTCGGGTCCTTGAAGGTACCCGACGCTCTTCCGTAGACAGTGAAGATGCTGCCAAGACCAGCCACGTCGAAGTAGCCGAGAAGGCTGGCGATGCCGGCGGGCCAGGCGGACCAGATCAAAGCCGACCGTATCGTCTCCAGACGCCGTTCCGGTTCATGTGTGAGGATCGAGGCGAAAAAGACGGACGTCATCGCGAGATAGAGCGAGATGACGATGAACATGACACTGCGGCTTTCATCGAGGTAGGGAATTAGCGCGAAAGCCCCTCCCATGTTGAACAGTGTCAACAGAACGATCATCGGTGCCGCGCTTGCGGGAACCCGGAAGCCGATGAGAAGCGCGACCACCAATGCCAGTGGAAACAGCAGCTCATAGAGGGACGGCTCGATCAGGACGAACGCGCCAGCAAAGACGAAGAGCCAAAGCGCGAGGCTATCGAGGCGTGCTAGCGAAATGCGTAGACGCAGCCTGTGCCGCGGAGCTTTCCGCCTGGCAGCCGCTCCCCTTTCCAATGTGTCCTGATTGGTGCCGCGCGCTTTGGCTATCGGGTGAGCCTGGGCCATGGTTCCGCCAGCAGGGACTGCAGGGGACGGCAGCGTCGCACGACAGGCGCGGCTCCCGCTTGGCGAGCCACGACCTTCTGCGTATCCAGCCTGGACATGTGTGCGTTCAATAGGCGTTCTCCGTGGAGAGCAACGCAAAGGGGGTCCGCGCCAGGATATAGAGATCGAAGAGCACGGACCAGTTTTCGATGTAGAACAGGTCATGCTCGACGCGGCGCTGGAGTTTTTCTTCCGTATCGGTCTCGCCGCGCCAGCCATTGATCTGTGCCCAGCCCGTTATCCCGGGCTTCACGCGATGGCGCGCAAAATAGCCGTCGACCACCTTGTCGTAGAGCCGGTTTTCAGCCTTGGCCTTGACGGCATGGGGGCGAGGTCCGACCAGCGAAAGGTTCCCCTTGAACACCACATTGAATAATTGTGGCAGTTCATCGAGCGAGGTCTTTCGGATGAAACGACCCACGCGTGTCACGCGGGGATCCCCCTTCGTGACGAGCCGGGCCGCATCCGCATCCGACTGATCCACATACATCGAGCGGAACTTGAACACCTCGATCAACTCATTGTTGAAGCCATAGCGCTTCTGGCGAAAAAGGATCGGGCCGCGTGAGTCGAGCTTCACCGCGATCGCGGTGGCTGCCAGCACAGGCGAGAGGAGGATGATGAGAAGCGCGCCGACGATTTTGTCGAAGAGCCATTTCAGGACCAGATCCCAATCGGCGATCGGTTTGTCGAACACATCGAGGACAGGCACGGCGCCGATGTAGGAATAGGCGCGGGGACGCAATCTCAGCTTGTTGCGGTGCGCCGCGAGCCGGATGTCGATCGGCAGCACCCACAGCTTCCTCAACATGGACAGGAGGCGATCCTCCGCCGTGATCGGCAGCGTGAAGATGACGAGGTCGAGATGGGCGCGCCGGGCAAATTCAACCAGATCGCTCACATTGCCGAGCTTGGGATAGCCGGCGACGATGTCGGGCGACCGTTCGTCATTGCGGTCATCAAAAACGCCACAAATGCGCAGGCCCGTGTCCGGCTGGGCATCAAGAGCGCGAATGAGCTCCTCCGCTGCCGGTCCTCCACCGACAATGGCCGTGCGCCGATCGAGGCGCCCGGCCCTGGTCAGCGCCTTCACGGCATAGGACAGGGTGACGCGTCCGGTGACCAGAAGAATGAGGCCGACGATGAACCAGCTCGCGAGCCAGACGCGCGAGAAATCCTCCCCGCGCTTCGCAAAGAACAGGGCTGCCATAAGGATGAGAAAGATCCCGCACCATCCACCGAGGAGGCGTAGTCCCTGGGTGAGCATCGCGCGGAAAGAGCTGATGTGATAGATCCCCAGCGCTTGGAACACGATCACAGTCAGCATCGCGATGGCTAGGATCGTGAAGCCGTGGATTATCGGGAACTGGCTGCCGGGCTGCAGATAAAGCGCGTGCACGGCGAGGCCGGTGGCGGCGACGATCACGAAATCCACCACGCGCGCTATTCCCGCCAGCACAACGGGGGAATAGGTCGGCTTGACGGGGCGTGCGGCGATCTCCTCGGCGAGGGGTGTCAGCGGCCGCTCGGCATCCTCCGGGAGGATCGGCTGCTTGAGAAGATCACGAATATCGTAGGTAGGCATAGGCCGCCTCTTTGCCGGCTTAAGACCCCGCATGGGCCGACGAGCATCATCCACCACGACGTATGGCGACGGGCACTTCGGCACAAATGCCTAATTGATAAGCGTCACGGAAGCTTTAACGCCGCATTTCAGCCCGATGTCGGACGCCGGCATCATAGCCCAACAGAATACCATCGACCATGTGGGCGATCAAAAAATGGGCATGGACGTAGTCGCGCAGGGCCAGCGCATCCGCGGCCGCGCGAGCGGGATCATTGAGGGTTTGCGCAATCGCATCAGCCAGGGCGGGTGCGTCGCCGGGCGGAATGAGCCGTGCCGCCGCCGGACCAAAGATTTCGGGTATGCCGCCCACGCGGGTCGCGATGAGCGGCTGCCCAGCGGCGGCTGACTCAAGGATCACGTAGGGGAGGGACTCCGCGCGTGATGGAACAACCATCGCGCGGGCGTCGGCCAGCACATGACGGATCGGCGATGGCGGCCGCATCGTGACCGTCGAGCCGAGGTCCAGCTTGGCGATCTGTGCATGAAAGGCCGTTTCGTCCGGCCCTGCGCCCACGATCAGGAGCCGGGGGACGGAATGGCCTCGGTCTCTCAGGAGGGCGATCGCATCCAGCAAGACGTCGACGCCCTTCAGGATCCGGAGCTCCCCGATGAACAGAAGATCGAAGGCCGGCGAGGGATGCGCGAGGAGTGAGAATTCGTCTTCGGACAGGCCGTTGTGAACGACCTTCTCCAATTGTCCGGACGGGCCAAGGTAGCGGTGAAACTGCTCCCGGACGAAGCTGCTTTCAAAGATAAAGAGATCGGTCCGGCGCGCCAGGTAGCGCTCCACCGCCATATATATGTGATGAGCCGGGTGGCCCGGGCCATAATGAAAGCTACCCCCATGGGGCGTATAGACGAGGGCTGGGCCGCGGGGCCCGCGGCTGGCCGCCAGCCGTGCGAACAGACCGCCCTTGGCGCCATGGCCATGAATGACATCGGGACGAAGCTGTCGGGCATGGGCGCCGACCTTGCGAATTGTCACGAAGTCACCAAGCCCGGGCAGGTGGCTCATGGGGACGCGCTTGACGCTGAGCGACAAGGTGGCCTCAAGCCCGGCAAGCGCCGCATCGGCGCGCGCGCCGCCCGTTGTCGCGTCGCAGATGATGCCGACATCATGGCCGCGCGCGCTTTGACCGCGCGCCAGGTCCATCACATGGCGAAAGAGGCCGCCGACCGGCGTGCGGAAGACATGCAGAATGCGCACGGCAGTTCCCCCACCATCCGTTGGCGATAGACATTGTTGCCCCTCCGGATGAAGGGATCAAGGCTCGAACTTGAGCTGGGTCGCCCGACTGCTTTTAGAACCAGCGTTCCTTCAGCATTATCGTATCGCCGGGCTGGACGGGATAAGTTAGCGGGACGGTGCCGATGACGACCTTGCCTCCCTGCTGGCGGGTGATCTGGGCTTCGTTCTGGTCTGCCCGCGGCGAGAAGCCGCCCGCGATGGCGACGGCGGTCTGCACGGTCATGCCACTGACGAAAGGATACTGGCCTGAACTTTGCACCTCACCCAGGATGAAGAATGGCCGGTAAGTATCGACCTCGACGGTGACGCGTGGCTCTCGCAAATAGCTGGCGCGCAGCTTCTGCTCGATGAGCTTGGCGAGGTCCTGGGTTGTCCGCCCGGTCGCTGGGATCGTGCCGACAAGCGGCATCGTGATGCGGCCTTGCGCATCCACCGTGTAAATATTCGAAAGATTGTCCTGGGAGAATACGATAACGCGAAGTCTGTCGCCCGGCCCGAGCGTGTAGGGCTGAGAGGGCAGCGCGCGAAAAACCTCGACGGCGGGTTGACGTTGCGCGCAAGCTGCGCAGGCGAGGCCAATAAAGAGGGCATAAACAAGCGAATGTGTGCGCGCCATGATCTTGCTGCTGTTAATGCTGCACTGCACGGTAGCCTCGCATGGTTAATAAAGAATTAGTGGGCGGGCCTCGTATGGGCCCTGTCGGTGACCGGCACGCGATGGGTGCGGTCTTAACCCTACGGCAACCAAGAAGTGATTTTCTTTTGGCGCAAAACATGCGTGGGTGAACCTATGTCGAAGTTCTTTGGCGCCGGTGCAGCAGACAGGGGCGCTGTTTCGCGGCCGGTGGACGATCTTGATGTGGGGCAGATCTGGCGCGCCGTCGTGGCGCGTCGGCTGTGGATCATCATACCCACCCTGTTGGCATGCGTTGGCGCGGTGGTTGCCGTCAATCTGATGGCTCCGCGCTATACGGCGGAAACCCGGATCTTCCTGCAGAACGGGGACAACTTCTACACCCGCCCTGGCGGCGCGCCTGAGTTACAGGGGCAGATTGATGGCGAGGCCGTGCAGAGCCAAGTCCAGCTGATCATGTCGCGTGATCTGGCGCGTGACGCAATCCGCAAACTCGACCTGATCAACAATCCGCTGTTCAACAATCCCGAAGCGCCGGCCGGCTTGGTCCGCCGCCTTATGAACGCCGTCGGCGTCAAGAGCGAGGCGCCGGCGGGTAACCCGGAGGAGCGGGCTCTCGATAAATTCGCCGAGCGGCTGCAGGTTTTCCAGGTGGGGAAATCGCGCGTGCTCGCCATCGAGTTCACCTCGGAGGATTCCGACCTCGCGGCACGCGTCGCCAATACGGTTGCTGAGCTCTATATTGCCTTGCAGCAGACGGTTAAACAGGAAGCTGCCCGCTCAGCGTCCGAGTGGCTCGCCAGCAATATCGAGCCGCTACGCAAGCGCGTAGCCGAGGCTGAGGCGCGCGTGGAGGATTTTCGCGCCAAGACGGGCCTCCTTCTTGGAAGTGGAACCACCACTCTGCCAACACAGCAGCTTGCGGATCTTTCTGCCCAACTCGCGGCGTCGCGTACCGCGCAGTCAGACGCGCAGGCGAAGGCGAAGATGATCCGCAGCATGCTGGGTTCGGGCAACCTTCTCGAGATTCCTGAAGTCGCCAACAATGATCTCGTGCGCCGCTTGACGGAGCAGCGCATTGCGCTACGGACTCAACTCGCGCTGGAATCGCGCAACCTTCTCCCCGAGCATCCGCGCATCAAGGAACTGAACGCCCAGCTTACCGATCTCGACAGCCAGATCCGCTTGGCTGCGGAACGGGCCGTACGGGCGTTCGAGAGCGATGCGCGCCTTGCGGGATCGCGGGTGGAGAGTCTGGTCGCGGCGATCAATGCGCAGAAACAGGTCGCGGTGGATGCCAATGAAAACGAGGTGAGGCTTCGGGCGCTGGAACTTGATGCGCGCAGTGAGCGCGAACAGCTGGAGAGCTTTCTCGCCAAATATCGGGAGGCCCAGGTGCGCGATAGCCGAGACGCCGCGCCAGCCGATGCGCGTATCGTTTCGCGTGCGGTCGCGCCGAGCGCGCCGACCTTCCCCAAGAAGGTCCCGATCATTCTCATCGCCACGCTCGCGACATTCGCCCTGACATCCGTTGGCGTGCTGTCGCTCGAGCTGATTTCAGGCAGGGCGACGGTCGCGCGAGAGGAGGAGAGCTACGGTCCGGTGCCACAGCCCATGACCCAGGCGACGCAGGAGCCTTTCCTGACCTTGCCGGCGCCTATCGACGCGGAGTTCCGTGACGTCGTCGCCCCAGCGGCCATCTCTCCCGAGGCTCCGCCCGACAATGCCGACGGCAGCTTCGATGTCATTTTGTCGAAGCTGGCTTTGCCAGAGCATAAGGAAAGAGGGCGCCGGCTGTTCGTCGCGGAAGCCAATGTCTCTGTCGGCAATACCGACATGGCAAGGGCCTTGGCACGCCACCTGTCGCGCAACGCACGGACCGTGCTTGTCAATCTCGTCGCCGACAAGGACGCGGGTTTCGAGGAGCCTGGCTTGACCGATCTCGTCACCGAGCGCGCGGGGTTTTCCGAGGTGCTCGCCCGGGAGGCGGGTTCGCGCTTACATGTGGTCGCCCACGGCACGCAACCTTCCGAGGTGCTGGTTCGCGATCCGGATGCTGTTGCCCTGTCTCTCTCAGCGCTCGATCAGACCTACGAGTGGGTGGTATGCGGCCTGTCGCCCGGACTGGACCCGGCGATCCTGGGTGCCTTCGCTAGCCGCACTGACGGTTCCATTCTGGTATCCCGCGAGGGTGAGGACGAGGAGGCGACCTTGAGCGCTTATCAGAACCTGCAGGATCTCGGGGCCCAGAACATTGTCGTCGCGGTGACGCCGGCCGAGAACGACGGCCCCATGCATCGCGCAGCTTGAGCGTGGCTGCGCCCCTGGCGGCGGATCCCATCTTTTTGCTTAGAAACATCGGAGCGAGAAAAGCTAAAGGGCTTTCGATCAAATCCGCTGCTCCATCAAAGAGATGGAGCGGTTTTCAGACGCGGCCCGTATGTTGCAGAGCCCTTCCTCGACTGGAAGAGGCCGCCGTCGGGCACCGATTTCGTCGTGCCATCAGCGAGTTTTATCTGGCATTTAGCGCGAATTTGCGACAGAACTCCCCCGTATACTGTTGAAATCAATCAATAACGGGTGGGGGGCGATGGCGCATTCGGGCAAGTTCGGCGCTTGCGTGTTTCGGGGTATTCCGGCCGCGCTCTTCGGATTCTTGGTTATTGGCCCGGCGCAAGCCTTCGATAACCACGGTGCCACCATACCGGGCGTTGTCGTGACACCGTTGCTGACGACAACAACGACCGCAAGCGGTCAGCCTATCACGCTGCCCAAGGGCAATGCGGAAGTCATCGTCTCCACCTTCGATATCGCGCCAGGTGCGACGCTGCCGGTGCACAAGCATCCATTTCCGCGCTATGCCTATGTGCTCGCCGGGGATCTGCGTGTCACTAACACGGACACCAACAAGAGTGATGACTACAAGGCAGGTGATTTCATTGTCGAGATGATCGGGCAGTGGCATCAGGGCACGAACATCGGCGCGGCACCCGTCAAGCTGTTGGTGATCGATCAGGTCGATAAGGGCGCCGCCAATACCGTTCTGCGTGATTGATGGCGGGAGCTCCGCCCGCAAGCCTGATCAGGTCAATCGCTGGCGTACCCGATCCAGAAGGGCCTTGGCCCATGGCGTCTGTTTCACCCATCGCTTGGCGGCGCGCATTCCGCCGTCAGCCAGCCCGTAGGCCTGACCCTTGAGGCTTACCGGCATGTATGTGTCCGTGAGTTCCTCGATCTTGTCGCAGACCACGAGCTTGTAGGGCGCTTCGCCCACCCCAAGATCGAAGGTGGCGAGGCCGCGCCGGCATTGGGTCTCGATGACATAGGTGAGCAGGAGATCGCCTGGGCTCGACTTGATGACATCGTCTTCCGTGCTGAACGAATTGAACATTCCACAGAAGCGCGTGCCGGCGCTGGTGCCGCCGAACGTGGCGATGATCCGGTCCCCGACAGTGAGAGCGTAGAGTTCGATGGCCGGCTCCCGGTTGCCCATCTGCTCGCTTCCGCGTTTCAGGAAGGCAATCGCTGCGGGGTCGGCAAAAGGATTGTTGATGTGCTTTTGTTGAAAGCGCAGGCCTTTCTGGTCGAGGAAGGCATCGAGAACCCGCGTCGATTCCAGTGGATCAATAACCCGCCGATAGTCCAGAACACCGATCTCCGAAAGTCGCCGCTCCTTCTTGCGCATCTTCTTGCGTGTCTCCCCGCCGTGCAGCACATGCGCGGTTTTATCAGGGGGAAAGTCGAGGTCCCGCTTGAAGCCGGGGCTCGGGCTGCGATGTCCGCCAAGGCTGGCGAAGGGATTTGGGATGCCCTGCCAGTCGGCGGGCTGGTTGGAGAAGGCAAAGACGTCAATCGTGCCGGCCGTTCGCGCGATCTCATGCAGGATGTTGACGCACGCGGCTTTGTCGAGCAGCGGGATGGCGGTCGGATCGAACAGCGGCATATGGAAGTTTGCCTGCTTGCCGCCCGGCAACGTCGCGACGATGGTCGCCTTGTCGCGGCGAAGCGCCAGGGGAAGCAGCAGGACAAGGTCGCCAGCGGTGTCTTCCACGGTCGCCACGATAAGCGTTTCCCCGTTTGCCCGACCCAGCGTATCGGCGTAAGCCATCACCCAGTCGAACATCTGATAAGGGGTTCCGGCCGCGCGGGTGCCGAAATCACGCCAGAGGTCGGCGATCGCCGCGACGTCGCGATGTATCCTGACGGCGCCAAGCACCCGGGACGCGGCCGGCGCGAGGCGGACATCCCGGCGAAGTGCGGTGTTTGTCATCGCGGCCCCTTCGCTCGGCATGCTGCTCATGCGATCCATCCTGTGCTGAAGGCTCTCACCTCGACCCCGCCCGCCGCGGTCAAACGATAGTGGCCCACCTGCGGAGGTAGCGAGGGAGGGCGGCGGCGTCAATCGATGGTTGTGAAAGCGGTTAGCGGAGGTGAAATCAGCCTTGGGCTGTCGATCCCGTTGTCTTGAAAAGATTGAATCAATCTTTCTCGCTCATGGTGCGGACGTGACAATGGGAAAGATGACATGAGCACCCGCTATTCCGTGTTGCGTATGGGCTTTGCCATGATCGCCGCCACGCAGGCGAACCGGTGGCTCGGCCCCTTCGCGCAGGGTCGGGGGCTGATCCTGATGCTGCACCATGTCCGGCCACGGGTGCCGCGCGACTTCGCTCCCAATGGCATTCTTGAGGTCACACCGGATTTCCTGGATCAGGCGCTTGGCATTCTTGCGCGCAGCCACGATTTCGTCGCCTTGGACGATATCCCCGGACGTCTGCGGGAGTCGGGCAAACGTCCATTCGTCGCGGTGACCTTTGACGATGGCTATCGCGACAACGCAGAATTCGCCTTGCCCGTGCTTCAGCGCCACCGCGCGCCCTGGACATTGTTCGTGACGCCGGGGTTCGCCGACCGTAGTGCGACGCTGTGGTGGCTCGAGCTTGAGGAAGCGATCCGTCGTCTCGACCGTCTGGAGATCGAGGTAAAGGGGGCCGAGCCGTTGTCCCTCAACCTGCCGGCGCGAAGCGCGGCGGAGAAAGCTGCGGCTTTCGATCAGCTCTACTGGCAGTTGCGGGGTGGCACAGAGGAACGCTTGCGTGCCGTCGTGGCGGATCTGGCGCAGCGCACGGGTGTCGATGGCGCTCAGATGGTCGATGACCTATGTCTCGATTGGGATGGCCTGCGGGCGCTGGCGGCCGAGGAGGGCGTATCGATCGGTGCCCATACGATGACGCATCCGATGCTGGCCAAGCACAGTCTGCAGATGGTGCGGGCCGAGATGCATCAAAGCCGCGCAACAATAGCGCGTGAACTCGGCATGGATGTGCGTCATTTCGCCTATCCGGTCGGTGATCCGGGCTCCGCCGGTCCGAGGGAATTCGAGGCGGCGGCGGAGGCCGGGTTCGAGATCGCGGTGACGACCCGGCCCGGTCATGTCTTCGCCGAGCACATCCAGCATTTGCGGGCGCTACCACGCGTCTCGCTCAATGGAGCCTTCCAGTCAGGCGCCGCCGTGCGGGCGCTTGCCTCGGGCGTGCCGTTCCTGCTCTGGAACCGGGGTCGCCACCTCAATGTCGGGTAGCGATCTGCTCAGCGCTCGGTGATATCGGGGCGCTCCATCCAACGGATGAGCGGGAGCAGCGGAAGGATCCAGGCGAGACCGACGATCACGTAGAAGGCCATCTGGATGCCCTTCGACGAGGCCTGCACGCGCCCCTGCGCCAGTGCCATCGCCACCAGCGCGTAGACGCAGACGAAGACCAGCATGAAGACTGTTCCGAGAAATTTGCGCGTGCGCCGGCGCATGACCATCCGTCCCTGCAAGAGGCTGTGAGCGAGGGTGCGGCGGCAGGAAGCGTTGTTCCCGCAGCCGGCGCGGACTATGTGTCGGTTGCACGCTGTCCGCAACCCCCGCCGAACCGCGCGGGAGGACTGTGATGCTGCATGATAGGACGGGTGAGGTATCCATGGCCAGCGTGGCAGAGATCAACGGCACGGTTCGCGGCACAGACGGTGCTGCCGGCGATGCGCGTTTGCGGGCCTTGCGCCTGTGGCTGTTCAGCGTCGCGGGCCTTGTCTTCGTCATGATCCTTGTCGGCGGCGCGACGCGCCTCACGGATTCGGGCCTCTCCATCACCGAATGGAAGCCGGTAACTGGCGCTCTGCTGCCCTTCAGCGAGGCCGCCTGGCTCGTCGAGTTCGAAAAATACAAGCAGATCCCGCAGTATCAGCTTCTCAACCACGGCATGAGCCTCGCCGAGTTCAAGCAGATTTATCTGTGGGAATGGGGGCACCGCTTTCTCGGCCGATTGATCGGCGCAGCCTATCTCCTGCCGTTGATCGTGTTCGCGGCGAAGGGCTGGGTCCGTGGCCGCTTTCTGGCCGTTCTGCTTGGCATCGGCGTGCTCGGCGGGCTGCAGGGCGCCATTGGCTGGATCATGGTCGCCTCCGGCCTCAAGCCCGGGATGACGGCAGTGGCGCCGGTGAAGCTGATGGCGCATCTCATGGCCGCCTCAGCCATCTTCGTGGCGCTGATATGGGTCGCGGTTGGCCTCAAGCCTCGCCCGGTCCAGGCGAGCGAACGGCGGCTCGCTTTTGGCGCAAGCCTCGTCCTGATCCTCGTTCTGGCGCAGATCGCCCTCGGCGCTCTTGTCGCGGGTCTAGACGCGGGGCTCGCGTTCAACACTTGGCCCCTGATGGACGGTGGCGTGACACCGCAGCTCGACACGCTGCTTCCCATCAGGCCGCTATGGCTGAACTTCATCGAATCCATCGCGGCAGTGCAGTTCAATCACCGCCTCGGCGCCTATGTGCTCTTGGCTGCCGCCCTATGGCACGTCCACCAGGCCCGTCGGATGGCGCCGGGTACGCCGGCGGCGCGCCGGGCCGTGGTCCTCGCCGGGTTGGTTGTTGTGCAGGCTATCATCGGCGTCGTGACCCTCCTGCTCGTGGTGCCGGTCTGGGCCGGCCTTCTGCATCAGGGCTTTGCGATGATGCTCCTCGGCCATGCCACGGCGCATCGCCGGTTTCTGGTTCGGCAGGCCTGAATCATTTTATGCGCAAGCTTCGCTAAGGCCTTGCGATGATTCGCAGATGAGCAAAGTGTTGTCGCAAGCGTCTCCTCTCCCGTGCCTGCGGCACGACCTCTCCCCGCCAGGGAGAGGTGAACCCTTCTCCAGGTAGCGTTCCCTCTCCCCGGCGGGGAGAAGGACAGGATGAGGGGGACGACAATCGCCATTCCCTCACCCGGCACTGCGTGCCGACCTCTCCCCGCCGGGGAGAGGTGAAACCGCGCCTCAGGCCGTTGTGGCAAGCGCCTGTTCGAGGTCGTTGATCAGGTCCTTCGGGTCTTCGAGGCCAATGGACATGCGGATGACCTCCGGACCGACGCCGGCCTTAGCCTGCAGTTCCGGCTTCATGCTCTTGTGTGTCGTCGTCGCCGGATGAATGGCAAGCGAACGGGTCTCGCCGATATTGGCGAGATGCGAGAAGAGCTTCACGTTCTTGAGGAAACGCCGTGCTCCTTGCTCTCCGTCCTTATGGGCGAAGGTGAAGACCGAGCCCGGCCCGAGCGGGCTGTAGCGGAGCGCGAGTTCGCGGTTGGGGTTGCCGGCGAGGCCGGGGTAGCTGACCGACGCAACCGCCGGATGAGCCGCGAGATAGCTCGCCACCTTATGAGCATTGGCGCAATGGCGCTTCATGCGCAGCGGCAGCGTCTCAATGCCGGTGAGGATCATGAATGCGTTGAAAGGCGAGAGGCCAGGCCCAAGGTCACGCAGGCCGTAGAGGCGGGAGGCCACCGCGAAGGGACTCGCCGGGAATTTCTCCGTCAGGATCATGTTGCCGTAATCCGGCCACGGCTCGGAGATCATCGGGAAGCGCTTGTCGCCCGTCCAGTTGAACCGGCCGCCGTCGACAATGGCGCCGCCAATGACCTGTCCATGGCCCCCGAGGAACTTGGAGGCCGAATGGAAGACGATGTCGGCGCCGTATTCGAAGGGGCGGATCAGGAAGGGCGTCGCCAGCGTGTTGTCGACGATGAGCGGCAGGTTGTGCTTCTGCGCTACTTTCGCAATCGCTTCGATATCAACCACTTCACCCGAAGGGTTGACGATCGACTCGATGATGATCGCCTTCGTCTTCGGCGTGATCGCGCGCTCGAAATTCTCAGCCCTGTCGGCGTCGACGAAGATCGGCTTCACGTCGTTGCGCTTGGCAAGGCGGCCCATCAGGCCGAGCGATCCGCCGAAGAGGATGCTGGCGGCCAGATATTCATCGCCGCTTTCAAGCAGCGTCATGAGAATGACGAGGAGCGCCGCCTGGCCGGAGCCGATGGCAACCGCGCCTGTGCCGCCCTCGAGAGAGGCGATACGACGCTCAAGCGGCGCTGTCGTCGGGTTGGAGCCGCGCGAATAGGAAAAGCCGGTCTGGCGCATCGCGAAGATGTCGGCGGCCATGTCCGGGCCGTCGAAGACGAAGCCGTTGGTCAGGAACATCGGCGTGGCGCGGGCGCCGGTGGCCGGATCGGGGGCGGTGCCCGCCTGGACGGCGCGGGTGGCGAAAGCGAGGGGCTTGTTGGCTTGTTCTGACATAGGAGGGCTCCTCAGGCGCTGGTGGCGGCGAGCGCCTGGTCGAGATCGGCGATCAGATCGTCCTTGTCCTCGATGCCGACGGACAGGCGCACCACATCCGGACCGGCGCCGGCGGCGACCTTCTGTTCATCGGTGAGCTGCTTGTGGGTGGTCGAGGCGGGATGGATGACTAGCGAGCGCGTGTCGCCGATATTGGCGAGATGCGAGAAGAGCTTCAGGCTCGAGACAAGCTTGACGCCTGCCTCGTAGCCGCCCTTCAGGCCGAAGGTGAAGACTGCGCCCGCGCCGCGCGGCAGATAGCGCTGCGCGAGAGAGTGGAAGGGGCTCGTCTCTAGGCCGGCGTAGCTCACCCACGCCACCGCTGGATGCTGCGACAGATGCTGGGCGACCGCGAGCGCGTTGTCGGAATGCTGCTGCATCCGGAGCGACAGCGTTTCGACACCATTGAGAATGAGGAAAGCATTGAAGGGCGAGAGCGCCGGGCCGAGATCGCGCAGGCCGAGCACGCGCGTCGCAATGGCGAAGGCAAAATTGCCGAAGGTCTCGCCAAGCACCATGCCGTTATATTCCGGGCGAGGCTCGGAGAGCAGCGGATAGCGCTTGTCACCAATCCAGTTGAAGCTGCCGCCATCGACGATCAGGCCGCCGATCGAGTTGCCGTGGCCGCCGATGAACTTCGTGGCCGAATGCACCACGATGTCGGCGCCGTGTTCAATGGGACGCCAGAGGTAGGGGGTCGCCAGCGTGTTATCGACGATGAGCGGGACATTGGCCTTCTTGGCGATCGCCGAAATCGCCGCGATATCGACGATGACGCCACCTGGGTTGGCGATCGATTCCACGAAGATCGCCTTGGTCTTTGGCGAAAGCGCCTTCTCGAAGCTTGACGGGTCCGTGCTGTCGGCCCAGACGACATTCCAGCCGAAGCTCTTGAAGGAATTGTTGAACTGATTGATCGAGCCGCCATAGAGCCGGTTGCCGGCGATGAATTCGTCACCGGGTTGCAGCAAGGCATGGAAGGTCAGGAATTGCGCGGCGTGGCCGGAGGCGAGGGCGAGCGCCGCGGTGCCGCCCTCGAGCGCCGCGACGCGCTCTTCGAGCACCGCGTTCGTCGGATTGCCAATGCGCGTGTAGATGTTGCCGAAGGCCTGCAGTCCGAACAGAGAGGCCGCGTGCTCAACGTCGTTGAAGACGAAGGACGTCGTCTGATAGATAGGTGTGGCGCGCGCACCGGTGGTCGGATCCGGATGGGCACCGGCGTGGATGGCCAGCGTGTCGAAACCGGGTTCTTTATCAGCCATTGCCAACTCTCCTCGGTGGTGCGGCCACGCTCACCTTTTATCTCATTTCCTGTTTAACGGCCGTAGTGTTCGATAAACCGAACGCGCGGACGGGTCAACGACCAAATCGCGGTGTCTCATCGGGGTTCGCGACTTGGGACCTCTGTGCTCAGCGGGATATGTGCTCAGTGGGCTGCGCCGCCCAGAAGGCGAGGGCGCTCAATGGCCGGGCAGCGGTTCATGATGACGGTGACACCCTTTGCCTCGGCCCGCGCGGCGGCGGCGTCATTGCGGACACCGAGCTGCATCCAGATGACCTTCGGCAGGGTTGGCAGCGCCAGTGCTTCGTCGACGACCGCGCCCGCCGCCTCCGAATTGCGGAAAACATCGACCATATCGATGGGAACAGGCACATCACCGAGGCTTGCATAGACCTCGCGGCCCAGAAGCAGCTGGCCTGCGAGCCCGGGATTGACGGGATAAAGCGCGTAGCCGGCATCGATGAGATAAGCCATGACGCCATGGCTCGGCCGTGCCGGGTTGTTGGATGCGCCGATCAGTGCGATCGTCCGCGTCTCATTCAGGATGCGACGGATCAGGTCGTCGCTGTAGTTATCGTGGGACATGGGAATTCCTGGGGTATCTACACTGCGCGATGCCGCGTGCGGCCTGAGGCTTGCAGGTCTCGCGCGCCCGCAATTCACGCTGCGTGCACGGTCCGCTCCGCGACAAAGCTGCCCAAGCGACGGTAGCCCAGGGATCGGAAGAGTGAAACGGTTGCTGATCGGTTTATCGGCGCTGGAGGCGAAAAATAACGCAAGCGGCATCAGAAAAATGAGGTATTATTTTACCATAAAATGTAAGCTTATGTTTTATATGCTGTTTTTTGCCATTGATGTGAATCGTGCCGCTTGACAGTCGTGCCGGTCCTCATTATGCGAACGACACTCTCGCGCGGCGGCTTGTCCGTATGCGCTGTGGCAGCGCGGCTTACCGCCGTATCAGTTTCGGAAGACCCTCATGAAGACTTATTCGGCCAAACCAGCCGACGTCGAGAAGAAGTGGGTGCTCATCGACGCCTCCGGGCTCGTTGTCGGCCGCCTCGCTACGATCGTCGCCCTCCGGCTGCGTGGCAAGCACAAGCCCTCTTTCACCCCGCATGTGGACGATGGCGACAACATCATCGTCATCAATGCCGATAAGGTGGTCCTCACCGGTCGCAAGCGCGACCAGAAGGTCTACTACCACCACACCGGCTATCCCGGCGGCATCAAGGAGCGGACTGCGAAGTTCATCCTGGAGGGGCGTTTTCCGGAGCGTATCGTTGAGAAGGCTGTGGAGCGCATGCTCCCGCGTGGTCCGCTCGGCCGCAAGCAGCTCGGCAATCTGCGCGTCTACAAGGGCGCTGCCCATCCCCATGAAGCCCAGCAGCCCGTCACGCTCGACGTCGGCGCTATGAACCGTAAGAACGTGAGGAGCGCCTGATCATGGCCGAGACCCTCCAGAGCCTTTCCGAGCTGGGTGAGCGCATTGCGCCGGCCGCTCCTGACGCGCCGGTCCATGTCCAGAAGCTGGACGCGCACGGCCGGGCCTACGCCACCGGCAAGCGTAAGGACGCGATCGCCCGCGTCTGGATCAAGCCCGGCGCTGGCCAGATCACCATCAACGATCGTCCGGTCGACGTCTATTTCGCCCGTCCGGTGCTGCGCATGATCCTGCGCCAGCCGCTTGTCGTCGCCAACCGCGTCGACCAGTACGACATCAATGTCACCGTTCTCGGCGGCGGCTTGTCCGGCCAGGCCGGCGCGGTGCGCCATGGTCTTTCCAAGGCGCTGACGCATTACGAGCCGGAGCTGCGCTCCGTGCTCAAGAAGGAAGGCTTCCTCACCCGCGACAGCCGCGTGGTCGAGCGTAAGAAGTACGGCCGCGCCAAGGCTCGCCGTTCCTTCCAGTTCTCGAAGCGCTGATTCTGGCCGGCGCCGTTTGGCGTCTCGTGCCACGGATATCGGGACATTCAGAAAAAGGGCGGCTTCGGCCGCCCTTTTTTCTTGCGCCTGAACGGATCCACGGGCTGAACTCCAGAAAAGGTCTTTCGACGAGGGAATCACCGTGCCGTCTGACGAGCCACAGTCCGGGCCCGCCATCGACAATGCCTTCCTTGGGACTGTGCGGGGAGGGGCGAGCGATCCCACCTTCGCCGGGGCGCTCTCCTTCATGCGCAGGCGCTATAGCCGCGATCTTGTCGGCATCGACACGGTGATCTGGGGGGTGCCCTATGATTGCAGCACGTCGAACCGGCCGGGCACACGTTTTGGCCCACAGGCGATCCGCCGAGCCTCGGCGATTTTCGATGGCGATCCGCAATTTCCCTCCGGCCTCGATCCCTTCGCCGAATCCAGCGTCGTCGATTGGGGCGACTGCGCTTTCGACTACAGGCGCCTCCAGGACGTGCCGGGCCTTATCGAACGCGGGGCGGGCCATATCCTCGGCCATGGCTGCCATCTCGTTACGCTTGGCGGCGACCATTCCATAACCTTACCGTTGCTACGCGCCCATGCGGCTATGCATGGGCCGCTCGCGCTCGTGCAGTTTGACGCGCATCAAGATACCTGGAGCGATGACGCGGGGCAGGGGCATGGCAGCTTCGTCACGACCGCCGAAGCCGAGGGCCTCATCGACACGTCACGGTCGATCCAGCTCGGTGTCCGCACGGTTGCTCCCGATGACTTCGGCATCGAGATCATCGACGCTTATGAGGCGCGTGAGCTCGGCGTGAAGGCCATCATCCAGCGTATCGAGGAGAGGGTGGGGACGGCGCCTGCGTATCTCTCCTTCGACATCGATGCGCTCGATCCCGCCTTCGCGCCCGGCACGGGCACGCCTGTTGCGGGGGGCTTCAGTTCGGCGGAAGCCCTGATGATCCTCTGGGGACTGCGCGGGCTCGACTGGCACGGCATGGACGTCGTCGAGGTTTCCCCGCCTTACGACCATGCCGACATAACGGCGATCGCCGCGGCCTCCATTGTGCAGCATTACCTGCAGATCCTGGCGGAGAAGGACGACTGAGCCGGCTCCGGCGCCCACGTTTTTCCTTGAAGTTTTGACATAACGCCGTACATCCCACGGAGATGCCGGGCGATTGTCGGTGTCAGGTGCAGGCACGACTTCAGGAGTGCAGGATATGAGCGCAGCGTCCTTCAAGGATGGAACCGTGCCCAGCGTCTTCATCGACGGCGAGGCGGGAACGACCGGCCTTGGGATTCGCGAGCGCCTGCAGGCGCTCGGCGGCATCACGGTGAAGAGCATCGATCCCGAACTGCGCAAGGACCCCAAGGCGCGCCAGGCGATGATGGCGGCTGTGGATCTCCTCGTGCTGTGCCTGCCGGATGCAGCGGCGCGCGAGGCGGTTGCGCTGGCGCGCGATCTCGGCGCCAATGCCCCGCGCATTCTCGATGCCAGCACCGCGCACCGCACGGACCCCGCCTGGACCTACGGCTTTGCCGAGCTGGAGGAAGGACAGGCTGATGCCATTCGCACGGCGAAGTATGTCGCCAATCCAGGCTGCTACGCGACGGGGGCCATCGCGCTTTTGCGGCCGCTCGTCGATACCGGTCTCATCCCCACCGACTATGCGCTGACCATCAACGCCGTCAGCGGCTATTCGGGCGGTGGCCGCACGATGATCGAGGACTACGAGGCGGGTCGGGCGCCGGCTTTCGAGTTCTACGGCCTTGGCTTCAATCACAAGCATCTGCCCGAGATCACGGCTTTGAGCCGGCTCGATGTCACGCCGATCTTCATTCCCTCTGTCGGCAACTTTCGGCAGGGTATGCTCGTCAGCGTGCCGCTGCATCTGGCGAGCCTTCCCGCGCAGCCGCCAGCGGAGGATCTGGCGGCTGCACTGGCGGCCCATTATCGCGACAGTGAATTCGTGCGTGTGATCGGGATCGACGAGGCCAATGCCACCGGCGGCCGCCTTGAGCCCGAGGCGCTCAACAATACGGATAAGCTTGAGCTTTTCGTGTTTTCGGACAAGGACGGCGGCCGCGTGGCGCTCGTCGCCCGGCTCGACAATCTCGGCAAGGGTGCCTCCGGCGCCGCGGTGCAGAACATCAAGTTGATGCTGGGGCAGTAAGACCAGCCAGCTTTCGCGAACAGAAAAGCCCGCCCTGATACGATCAGGGCGGGCTTCTTATTTTGGGGGAGCCGAGGTGCGGCGATCAGCCGGCCTTGTAGGGCACCACGGTCTGGCGCTGCGACCCGAGGCCCTCGATGCCGAGGGTCATGACGTCACCGGCCTTCAGATAAACCGGGGGCTTCATGCCCATGCCAACGCCAGGAGGCGTGCCGGTGGTGATGACATCGCCGGGCTCAAGCAGCATGAACTGCGAGATGTAGTGCACGAGATAGAGCGCGCCGAAGATCATTGTGTTCGTCGAGCCGGTCTGCGCACGCTTGCCATTGACGTCGAGCCACATGCCGAGGCTCTGGATGTCCGAGATCTCATCGGGCGTCACCAGCCAGGGACCAAGCGGGCCGAATGTCGGGCAGCCCTTGCCCTTCATCCACTGGCCGCCGCGCTCGGTCTGCCAGGCGCGCTCGGAGACGTCGTTGCAGACGCAGAAGCCGGCAACGACTGAAAGCGCATCAGCTTCCGAGACGTTGGAGGCTTTCTCGCCGATGACGATGGCGAGTTCCACTTCCCAGTCCATCTTCTCGGAAGCGAATGGGACCATCACGTCGTCGTTCGGGCCGACGATGCAGGAGCGCGCCTTGTTGAAGAGGATAGGTTCGCTCGGAATCGGAGAATTGGTTTCAGCCGCGTGGTCGGCGTAGTTGAGGCCGACGGCGATGAAATTTCCCACGTTGCCGACGCATGCGCCGAGACGGACACCGGCATCGACCTTCGGCAACGAAGCTGGGTCCAGCTTCGCCAGTTCTGCCAGCTTTGACTTGGAGAGATAAGGACCGGCCACATCCGGCACGACACCGCTGAGGTCCCGAATGGCCCCATCAGCATCGACCAGACCTGGCTTTTCCTCACCCACCTTGCCGAAACGCACAAGCTTCATCAGCGTTCACTCCTGTTAGCTGGAAAGATGTGTAACGCCTCCGGCAAATGCCGCAAGTACGACCTGACATGTTGGTGAAATAAGCAACTTTTATTTGATTATTGCAATGCGAAATAAACTTTAAGTTGTATAGAATTGCCGCTGTCGCTCAACATGCCAGTCTGGACTGTGACTGATTCCCAGTGCGTCTACAGGGACAGAGGCTGGCGCGGTAAGGAGCGCGAAGACATCGGCCGCCTGATGGGTCGGCAAGATCGCCGACGTATGTCACCGGGCGCATCAGGCCCCGCTATGACATGCCAAGGCTCTGACCCGCCACGCTGGAGATATGCAGTGGTGCGTTGCGTTTCCGTTCGGCGCTGGCCGTAGCCGCGCCTGAGACCGGTGGCAATTCGTGACCATGGAGCATTGATATGGGTGGCGGTCGGTTCTGGTGGTGGGCGTTGACCTTGGCGTTCTGTATCCCCGGAGGAAGCAACGGCGCCGCAGCTGGTGCCTTCGGCACTCGAGAGCAGAATGCTCGTAGCCAGGGCGCCGCCTTCGCCGGCGCAGCGGCCGGAAGTGGGGGGCTTGGCTCGATTTTCTGGAATCCCGCGTCGATCGCACTGTTTCCAGGCCTGCAGAGCGAGAGCGATCTCAGTTTGTCCGGGGCGCAGGCGCGGCTGTCTCCGGACCCTTACACGCTCTCGTCGATGGACGCATTGGGGGGCAGCCCTTGGTCGTCAGGCGATATGGGTGTCTGGCGCTATACGGCTGCCAGCTACGCGAGCTATCAGCTCAACAGTTCATGGTGGATTGGAGCTGCCCTGAACTCGCCTTATGGTTTCATCTCGAAGCCCCGGCAGGACTGGGCCGGCCAAACTTACGCACGTTCATCCCATCTCATGAGCGTGGCGGTTACACCGACTGTTGGCTACCGTGTGAACGATTGGCTGACTATAGGCGGCGGCGTTACGGCGCAGTATCTCGACCTGACTTTCAAGCAGGCGACATTTGCGGCCCCAGGCGCGTCGAGCGCTATCCTCCAAGGCGATGATCTCGGACTCGGCTTTTCCCTGGGCGCCACAATGCAGCCGCGGCCGGGCACAATGGTCGGGATTGGCTACCGGTCTCCCATACACCACGAAGTATCCGGGCAATGGGCGGCGACCCCAGGCATTCCCATGCCCATGAAGACCGGACTGACCCTGCCGGAAATGGTGAGTGTCGGTGTCTCCCAACAGCTCAACCCTCGCTGGACAATCCTGGCGACGGGCGAATGGACCAACTGGAGCCGGCTGGATCGCTCGGCCGTCTTCAACCGCGCGACAGGCTTGCCCGTCAGTAGCCTTTCGTTCGGCTATCGCGACGGCACGTTCCTGTCCCTCGGTGCTGAATATCAGTGGCAGCAGGGCGTAGCCATGCGGGCCGGTGTCGGCTTCGAGACGTCCCCGGTCACCAACGAGGCGCGCAACCCGAGGCTGATCGATTCGGACAAGGTCTGGGCTTCCATCGGTGCAAGCTATCAGGCGACGGACAGGCTCGGGCTCGATATCGGGTATTCGCGCCAGTTCATGCGGCAGGCTCCCGTGCGAATCACCGGGGCGCATCCTGATTTCAACGGCTCCACCTTCATTGCTGATGGAAAGGCCTCCGCCGACATCATTTCCTTCGCCTGGCGCTACCGCTGGGATGCGCCGCCGCGTCCCACGTTCGTCGATCGTTACGCCCCCGCAACCTATTGATCGCTGCCAAGGCATTGGCACGCGCCAGGGTCAGGAAATGACTTTCACGTAGGTGCCGGGAGCGTCGCAGAGCACCTCGAGCTTTCCTTGTTCCGGATCGCGCGCCGGAACGCGCTCTGGCTCCATGGCTTCCAGCCAGCGGTGCCAATCTGGCCACCAGGAGCCGGGCGTTTCCTCCGCTTTCGCGAGCCAATCCTCCAGGGATTCGCCAAGCGGCTTGTCCGACGTCCAGAACTGATACTTGTTCTTGTGCGGCGGATTGACGACTCCGGCGACATGGCCTGAACCGGCGATGACGAGACGAACGGGACCACCAAACAGGCGCGCTCCGAGATGGACAGAGCGGGCGGGCGCGATGTGGTCCTCACGGGTCGCCAGGCTGTAGACCGGCACGGTGACCTTGCCGAGATCCAGCTTGATCCCGTCGATCGACATGTTGCCGCGCGCCAGGTCGTTATTGAGGTAACACCGCCTGAGATAGAAGGAATGGGTCGCCGCCGCCATCCGCGTCGGGTCGCTGTTCCAGTGCAGAAGGTCAAACGGGTAGGGCGCCTGCCCCTTAAGGTAGACATTGACGTAGTAGGGCCAGATCAGGTCGTCCGGGCGCAGCATGTTGAAGGTCGTGCTCATGTGCATGCCTTCGAGATAACCGACCGTCTTCATCTTCTCCTCGATCGCGGCGATCTGCTCCTCATCGGCAAAGACCTTGAGATCGCCGGCCCGGGAGAAATCCACCTGTGCCGTGAGCAGCGTCGCCGCGGCAATGCGATCGATGCCCTGAGCCGCCATATAGGCCAAGGCCATCGACAGCATGGTGCCGCCGATGCAATAGCCGATGACAGCCGCGCGCCTTTCGCCCGTATTGGTCTCGATCGCGTCGAGTGCGGCGAAAAGACCCTCGCGCATGTAGTCTTCAAAGCTCTTGTCCGCGAGGCGAGCGTCCGGATTGACCCAGGAAATGCAGAACACCGTCAACCCTTGCCCCACCATCCAGCGGATGAGGGATTTGTCCGGGTTAATATCGAGAATGTAGTATTTGTTGATCCATGGCGGCACGATCAGTACAGGGCATCTGAGCACCGTGGCGGTTGCCGGCGCATACTGGATCAGCTCCATCATATCGTTGCGGAATATGACCTTGCCGGGGGTGATGGCCATGTTCTCGCCGAGCTTGAAGCGGGCAGGATCGCTCTGGCGGATCTTGAGTTCACCATTTCCGGCCTTGATATCCTCGGCCAGCATCTTCATGCCGCGCACGAGATTGGCGCCCTTTTCGCGCATGGTCTCGCGTAGGAGTTCCGGATTGGTGGCGAGGAAATTCGATGGGGATAACGCGCTCGCCATCTGCTTCACGTAGAAGCGGGCCTTGTCGCGGGTATGCTCGTCGAGCCCGTCGGCGCCCTCCACGAGTTGCTCGGCCCATGTCGTGGTGATCAGATAGGCTTGTTTGACGAAATCAAAGACCGGATTGTCCTGCCATTCCGGGTCGAGAAAGCGCTTGTCGCGTGGATGGGCACTGACGATCGGCTCGATCTCATCGCCACCGAGACGCTTAAGGCTTGAACTCCACAGGGCGAGGAAATTCGAGGTCAGCTTGGCTTGAGCCTCGATAGCCTTCTGCGGGTTCGTCATCCACTTCTCGGCAAGCTGGCTCATCGTCTTGACGACGTCGCTCACCTCCTCGGCCTTGCCGACTTTCGGACCGTTCTCCTCGATGGGGCGCAGGTAGGCAGCGGTCACCTTGCCCGCTTCCTCGACGAGTTGCGCGATGTTGCGGGAGAGCTCATCCAGATCCGTCAAGCCCGCATCGCGCGGTTCCTTGTCGGTGGTCTTCGTCATGTCGGCTCCATTCAGCGGCGAATGCATCGTCGATACCCGCGCGTCTCATATTTTCGACTTAATATTAAAGCCAGTTCGATTACAAAGGCACCATTGGCGATGCAGGCAGACAGCAGGTAATGAGATGCGGGTGCTGCAGAATGGTGACAAGGGGCAAATGATGATGGTTTTCGTGCCGCGCACAGGAGTTACCGGCCTTGCCATCGGTGTTGCCATTGTCCTCGGCGGTCTTCTCGCGGCTTGCAATCCTGTGCGGGATGTCGCGGTATCAACAGGCTTCGGCGCCAAGGAGCCAGAGCCGGCGCAATTCGTCCGGGAGAGCCGGCGCGACGATGGTGGCTATTTGCCCGTGGGCGTTCGCGCGCCCGACCGCACCACGAAGGCGCTCCCGAAAGCCGATGTCGAGGCGCTCACGAACAGCATCGATGCCCGCCGGCAGGCCAACGAGGCCGCCGGCGCGACGGCCCGGTCCATGGGGGCTGAGACGAACGCTCGGCCTGTGCCGAAGCCGGCTACCCTGCCCGCGGAATAGAGTAGCGCTTCGAGCGAAAGAGGAAGCAAGCGGCTCAAAACGCCGGGAACTGCGCCGGATCGTCGCGTTTCTGCTAGAATGCAAAACGCAATAAACGTCTTTGGAAGGAAAGCCGTTATACATAAGGGATCCAGCGCCGCCGGGCAGCCTCTGGCGCAAAGGATCATAACGATGTTCAGCCGCGTCGCCGGCGGTTGAAGGAGTAGTCTGTGCCCCTGGCGAGGGTCTCAAAACACCGGTCCCCTACGCGAGAGAATCGTCCCGGACCATTGATTGGAACGAAGCCATGTCGGATTTTCACCGCATCAAGCGTCTGCCCCCCTATGTGTTTGAGCAGGTGAACCGAGCTAAGGCCGCAGCACGGGCCAATGGGGCCGATATCGTCGATCTCGGGATGGGCAATCCTGACCTCTCCGCGCCTCGCCATGTCGTCGAGAAACTCGTCGAGACCGCGGGACGCCCGCGTACCGATCGCTATTCCGCGTCCAAGGGCATAGGCGGGTTGCGCCGCGCGCAGGCCGGCTACTATGAGCGCCGCTTCGGCGTGAAGCTCAACCCGGACACGCAAGTCGTGGCCACGCTCGGTTCCAAGGAAGGCTTCGCCAACATGGCGCAGGCCATCACCGGCCCCGGCGATGTGGTGCTGGTGCCGAACCCGAGCTATCCGATCCACGCCTTCGGCTTCCTGATGGCGGGCGGTGTCATCCGTTCCGTCCCCGCCGAGCCGACGCCGGCCTTCTTCCCGGCGCTTGAGCGGGCGGTTGTCCATTCGATCCCGAAGCCCATCGCGCTTGTGGTCTGCTACCCCTCGAATCCGACGGCCTATGTGGCGTCGCTCGACTTCTACAAGGATCTTGTCGCCTTCGCGAAGAAGCACGAGCTGATTCTGCTGTCGGACCTCGCCTATGCGGAGGTGTATTTCGATGGCGATCCTCCGCCCTCCGTGCTGCAGGTGCCCGGCGCGATCGACGTGACCGTTGAATTCACGTCCATGTCGAAGACCTATTCGATGGCCGGCTGGCGCATGGGCTTCGCGGTGGGCAATGAGCGGCTCCTGGGCGCGCTGGCGAGAGTTAAATCCTATCTCGATTACGGCGCCTTCACGCCGATCCAGGTGGCGGCGACGGCTGCCCTCAACGGCCCGGACGATTGTATCGCCGAAATGCGGGATACCTATCGCCGCCGCCGCGACGTGATGGTCGATGCCTTCGCGAGGGCGGGGTGGAAAATCCCCGCACCCAGCGCATCGATGTTCGCATGGGTGGAAATTCCGGAGCCGTTCAGGTCACTCGGCAGCCTGGAATTCTCCAAGTTGTTGATTGAGAAGGCGGAGCTGGCGGTGGCGCCGGGCATCGGCTTCGGCGAGCATGGCGACGATTTCGTGCGTATCGCATTGGTGGAGAATGAGCAGCGTATCCGCCAGGCCGCGCGAAATCTGCGGCGCTTCCTTGAAACGGCGGACAAAACGTTGCACAACGTCGTGCCACTGGCGGCTCACCGCTAGATCGTAAATGGGTGTGGATCCAATCGCTTCCACACCCTTCCGCCGATCAGCAGAGCGGACAGGCCGCCGCATGCTGGCGCATGTTCCCTCGGGAACTAACAATCAGGCCTGGTCTTAACGAACGATGACGCAAGTTTTTCGCATAGGCATCGCCGGCCTCGGCACGGTGGGTGCATCCGCCGTGCTGATGCTCGATCGGCGCGTCAGGAGCTTAAGCGCAAGTTCAGGGCGCGAGATCATGGTCACGGCCGTCTCCGCAAGAGACCGGACGCGTGATCGCGGCTTCGACATCGATCGTTTCACGTGGTTCGACGACCCCGTTGCACTTGCTGCATCGCCTGAGATCGATTGTTTCGTCGAGCTCGTCGGCGGCGAAAACGGCACCGCGAAAGCGGCTGTCGAGGCCGCTCTTGAAGCCGGCAAACATGTGGTGACCGCCAACAAGGCCCTGCTCGCCCGCCATGGCAGCGAGCTCGCCGCGCTGGCGGAGGCCAATGGCGTTTCTTTGCAATTCGAGGCCGCAGTCGCCGGCGGAGTGCCGATCGTCAAAGCGCTGCGCGAAGCGATGGCCGGCAACACGATCACGCGGGTCTTCGGTATCCTCAACGGTACCTGCAACTACATCCTGTCCCGCATGGAAGCCGAGGGTCTGAGCTTCGACGTCTGTCTCGCGGAAGCGCAGAGGCTAGGCTACGCGGAAGCGGATCCGACTTTCGATGTCGGCGGATTCGACAGCGCTCACAAATTGGCAATCCTGACGAGCCTCGCTTTCGGCACGGCCATCGATGCCGATGCCATCCATGTCGAAGGAATCTCGGCCATCTCGCCGATCGATATCCGCATGGCGCAGGAACTCGGCTACCGGATCAAGCTGCTGGGCGTTGCCGAGGCGACACCGACGGGCATTGAGCAACGCGTCCATCCCACCATGGTGCCGCTCACCTCCGCTATCGCCCAAGTTATGGGCGTCACCAATGCAGTGACGATAGCCGCCGATGCGGTCCGCGAAATCACGTTGATCGGCCCGGGCGCGGGCGGCGACGCCACAGCCTCCGCGGTCGTGGCCGATATTGCTGATATCGCCCGTGGCGCGGGTGGCAATCCGTTCGTGCTTCCGGTCGACCAGCTCCGCAAGGCCGAGCGGGCACCGATGCAGCTCCATCACGGTGGTTACTATGTGCGCTTGACGGTGAATGACCGCCCCGGTGCGGCGGCTTCGATCGTCAATCGTTTCGCGGAGGCCGATATCTCGCTTGAGTCCATCGTCCAGCACCGATCCGAAGATGCGGCAACGCGTGATCCGACGGGCCGCTCCGGCGCGCCGGTTCCGGTCGTGCTGATCACCTATGCCACGACGGAAGCCGCTGTTCGCCAAGCCATTCACAAGGTCATTGGTGACGGACACGTTGTCGAAACCCCGCAGATCATTCGGATCGAGCGTGAGTAGTGCAATCAAGTGATGCGCAGGAGCGAAAGCTGATGACCAATCCTAGCAGCCCCAAGCCGAACCCGCATATCGAGCGGATCCTGACGCTGGAGCTGGTGCGGGTCACCGAGCGTGCGGCCGTTCTCGCGGCCCAGCTGCGCGGCCGCGGCGACGAGAAGGCCGCCGATCAGGCCGCGGTGGACGCCATGCGCCGGGAGCTTAACCGCCTCGCCATCGACGGCACGGTGGTCATCGGCGAGGGCGAGCGTGACAAGGCGCCCATGCTGTTCATCGGCGAAAAGGTCGGTAACAAGTCCGGCCCCAAGGTCGACATCGCAGTCGATCCGCTCGAGGGCACGACGCTCTGCGCCCGCGATATGCCGGGCTCGATCGCGGTGATGGCCATGGCGGAAGAGGGCACGTTGCTCCATGCGCCCGATGCCTACATGCACAAGATCGCAATCGGACCGGGTTATCCCAAGGGGCTTGTCAGCCTGGACGCCTCGCCCGAAGAAAACCTCAACGCGCTGGCCAAGGCCAAGGGCGTCAAGGTCGAGGAGCTGACGGTCCTCATCCTCGATCGGCCACGCCATGCTGATCTGATCGCCGCCGTCCGGCGCGTTGGCGCCGCCGTCCGCCTCATCACCGACGGCGATGTCATGGGCGTGATCTTCACGACGATGCCGGAGAAGACGGGCGTCGATATCTATATGGGTATCGGCGCGGCCCCGGAGGGCGTGCTGGCGGCGGCGGCGTTGCGTTGCGTCGGCGGCCAGATGGAGACACGCCTCATCCTCGACACTCCCGAGCAGCTTGAGCGCGCGGCGAAGATGGGCATTTCCGATCCTGATCGCATCTATCACATCGAGGATATGGCCTCAGGCGACGTCGTCGTCGCGGCGACCGGCGTCACTGACGGTGCTTTGCTCTCAGGCGTGCGGTTTGGCCCGCGCTACATCGAGACCGACACGCTCGTCTATCGCTCGGCCACCGGCACGGTTCGCCGTATCAGCGCCGAGCACCGCAACTTCGAGAAATTCCATCTCGGCTGATTAAATAAGATTGCCGCGCAATACGTTGCGCGGCAATCGTGAATCATTTTTGCAAGCGGCTGGCCCGGCGGATTCGATGTGTCAAAGCCGGCCGCTAAGTGATTCCAAGGATTCGCCAATTGCCGTCCAGGTCATGGCCTGGGGCACTCCGAACAAGCAGGTTCGGATAGGGCGTGAATCCATGCACGTGTTCCCCTGCCGCGGACGCGGACTTAGACTGGCCCTGTGATCGAATCGTTCTCTTCCTCAGCCTCCAGGCCCTTTCTTGGCGTGGCGCGTTCCGCGCTTGGCCAAATGTGGCGCGACCGGCTCGACGATGCCGGGGCGGCCGCCGCTTTGGCGATGGTCCAGTCCCACGGGCTCCCCGACATCGTCGCACGGATACTCGCCGCCCGCGGTATAACTGGCGCGGATGCTTCCGGCTATCTGGAGCCGCGTCTGCGTGATCTCATGCCCGATCCGTCGATCCTGCGGGATATGGAGCCGGCTGTTGATCGGCTGGCGGCAGCCATCGTCCGCGATGAAACGGTTGCCGTCTTCGGCGACTATGATGTCGACGGCGCATGCTCCACGGCGCTGCTGGCGAGCTTCCTTGCGCGCTGCGGCACGCGGTTCGTCATCCATATTCCCGATCGCATCACCGAGGGCTATGGGCCGAATGTGGAGGCTATCCGTGCGCTCAAGGCCGAGGGAGCGGATCTCCTGGTCACCGTCGATTGTGGCACCACGAGCTTCGAGCCGCTTGCCGAGGCGGCTCGGCTCCATCTCGACGCGGTCGTGATCGACCACCATCAGGCCCCACAGGAATTGCCGCGAGCTGTTGCGATCATCAATCCCAACAGGCAGGACGACCTCTCCGGGCTTGGCCATCTCGCGGCGGCGGGCGTTGTCTTCATGGTTCTCGTCGCGCTCAATCGGCGCCTGCGCGGCGATGGCTTTTGGGACACGCGAGGCGGTGCGCCAGATCTGCTGGGGGATCTTGACCTCGTCGCGCTGGCGACCGTCGCGGATGTCGTGCGCCTTGAGGGACTGAACCGCGCCTTTGTGCGCCAGGGCCTCGGCGTGATGCGCCAGCGGCGGCGGCCGGGATTGACGGCGCTTCTCGACGCGGCGGCGTTGCGTGGTCCACCGGAGGCTTGGCATCTCGGCTTTCTCGTCGGGCCGCGTATCAATGCCGGCGGACGGATCGGCGATGCGGCACTCGGCGCCAAGCTGCTCTTGACCGATGACGGCATGGCGGCCGCGCAGATCGCGGGTGAACTCGATCGCCTCAACCGCGAGCGGCAGGTCATCGAGCATCAGGCCGTCGAGGAGGCGACTGCTGACGCGGAGCGGCAGCTCAGCGAACGGGATGCCGCTGTTCTGGTCGTGGGATCCGCCGAGTGGCACCCCGGCATTGTCGGGCTCGTGGCGGCCCGTCTCAAGGAGCATTTCCGCCGGCCGGCCTTCGCCTTCGCCTTGACGCCCAGGGGCAGCACCGGATCGGGCCGGTCCATTCCCGGTGTCGATCTCGGGCGGGCCGTGCGGGCGGCTGTCGATGCGGGCCTTGCCGTCAAGGGCGGTGGCCACGCCATGGCTGCTGGCATAACCCTCGCTCCTGACGGTCTGGAGACCTTCTCACGTTATCTCGACAGCATGTTGGCCGAGGCCGTGGCGGGCGCGCGCCTTGATAGCGGCCTCTCGATCGATGCGGCGGTGACGGCAGGCGGTGCCAATCCGGCGTTGATTGCCGGCATCGCCCAGGCAGGCCCCTACGGATCAGGCAACCCAGAGCCTGTCTTCGCCTTTCCACGTCATCGGCTGGCGGAGGTGTCCGAGGTTAAGGGGCATATCCGTGTGTCCCTGAAAGCGGGCGACGGCAGCAGCCTTGGCGGCATGGCCTTTCGCAGTGCCGACCGCCCACTCGGGCAGGCTCTGTTGGCCGCACGCGGACAAGTCCTGCATGTGGCGGGCACGCTGGCGTTGGACACCTGGGGGGGCCAGGCAAAGGCAAGCCTGCGCGTACTCGATGTCGCCGAGCCCGCCCGGTAGGGCCAAGCCACACGGCTGATGCCGAACATCGCATCCAGAATCATGCGGGGAACGGAGTCGTCTGTACCGGGTTTTTGGCTCGCGATGCCTTGTAGGAATGAGGCGAGGCGATCGGCTGCGCCATGATTGGCTATGCACAACTGGTATGGCCAGCCTGAGCTGCTGTGGAAAAGACGATGGTTTTGTTCGCGCTGCGCGCCGGCGTGGCTGGCAGTTCATTGATAAATAAAGATTATTTCTGCGCTGCCGCAAACATCGGCGTTGAGCCTGGCGACCACCTCATCGATCTTGCTGTGAGTTATGCGCATCGATGATCAATTGGCTTGCCAGAACGCTTGCAGCCAGTTGCGAACGCCTCTATATGTTCGCGCCAACGCAGCCGAGCGATCGGCCTGTTGCCGGAGCGCTCTTCGTCTATCGGTTAGGACGCCACCCTTTCACGGTGGAGAGAGGGGTTCGATTCCCCTAGAGCGCGCCATCATAGGCAGAGGTCTCGATCATAAAGTCAGGCTCCGCTTCAAGCCCCCGCATGGAATTAATGCTAGCAGTCATCAAATGACGCGAGCTTCGGCCGATTGGCCGAAACGATGAATTCCGCTTGTCATCAGGCGACAGCCCTATTCGTAGACCTCGGCCAGAGCCTGATCATCAGCGCATAGAGCAGGGCTCCGAGCAGGAGCGAGGACGCCGCGACGCCGAGCGCTATGGCAAAGCCGAGACTCGCGGACCCCACGCGATTGACCAAGAGGCCAACGAGCGGCGGGCCAGCAATCTGGCCGATGCCATAGGTTACGGTGAGAAACCCGACATAGCGCGCGACATGGTGCGGCCGCAGACGACGGACCTCCTGAACGGCTAGAAAGGAAATGATCGTGAACGGCAAGCCGACGAGAGTGCTGCTTACGACAAAGCCTGTCACGCTCGGCCAGACGAGTGTAAGGGCGACGCCTGCGGCCTGAACGACGTAGCACGCGATAAGACCAGCCCGATAGTCTATCCAGGAGGGAGTGCGCGTGCCGAGGATGCAGCCTATCACAACGGCGGTTCCGAAAATCGGCCAGAACAGTTCGATCCACGCGGAGCCTGGCAGGGCATCACGTGCTATCACCGGCAGAAAGGTCGCTGTCACGATATAGCCGAAGCCAGCGAGGCCGTAGCTGATGGCAAAGAACGCCATCTCGAATGGGCTTCCGCGATCTGGCTCTTGAGCCTGCCGTGCGTGCGGTTGTTTGAGATCCGAATGGTTCGGCGGGCTGATCGAAGCCGGCTTGGTGGTGACTTCAGCGCCTGCGGCAGACTTGCGGTAAGCGGGCCAGACGCAGATGACGATCAGCGTCGACAGGGCCGCGAAGGCCAGCCAAGCCGACGAAGCCCGCCACTCCGCCGCGACCATGCCGCCCGCCGCAAGGCCGGACAGCGTGATGCCGAGGCCTGGGCCGGTGTACATGAGACTGGCCAGATGAACCTTGCCGCGGCTGGCGAGCTCGCGAACGCACCAATCCGACGTCAGAACAAAGGCGACTGCACTGACAACGCCGGATAGGAACCGGAATGGCCCCCAAAGGTCGACTTGCGGCCAGGCCATGCCGGCCGTGAGGAGCGCGGTCGCGATCAGGCTGAGTCGGATGATGACGGTTAGCAATCTTGACGAGGTGCGCGGCAGCGCCGTGCATAGTATCGCCCCTGCGAGATATCCGAGGTAGTTGGCCGTCGCCAGATAGCTGCCGCCGCCCAGGTCCACGACTCCGTCGTGCAGCATCATCGGCAGAACCGCCGTGAAGGCGAAACGCCCTATTCCCATAGCGACGGCCAGCGATGCCGCGCTTGCTGTTGCGATCATGATGGCGTCACGCAACCGCATCTGCGATGTGGCGGCTGGAGAAGGCTGATGCATGAGGTTCGACCTGGAGGCGGTTGACGGCGCGGTGCGCCGGGCGACGTCAGGACGCCTGCCGCGCCGTGAGTTAAGTCTGCTCCCTCGTTTTAGCAATCGGCTCCGGCGCGCCCCTGCCATGCGTCGCGGCGGGTGATACCATCCGCGCTATGAGCTATGGCGCCAGCTCGCGTCACCAAGGCTGAACAATCAGACGCTGTGATTTCGCCGGCAACGAGCGCTTGTTCACTGAGCGCGCGGGGCATGGCGAGCGAGGCCATCATGGGCATCGAGCAGCCGTTCCCGCCAGGCGAAGACAGGGTCGTCCTGCTCCAGAAGCTCGACCGGGCTGATACAGCGAGCCCACATCATCATGCCGAATACGCAGTAGTCTGCATAAGCCGGCGTGGCGCCGCAGACAAAGGCTTGCTGGCGCAGCGTGAAACGTAACGGCGCCAAAGCATGACGTAAGCCCTCACGTGCCGTGGCGGTATCGGCGGTGAAGGCTTCCAGCGACATGCCGAAGCGTCTCTCGCGCGATTGGCGAAAATAGCCCTGGTCCTTCGCCGCGATCCGGTTGTGGATGTCAACCGCGATGACTTTAATGATGGCGGGAACGAGCATTCCATCCGCCCAGCTATTGACGAAGCGCGCAACGGCCCGGCCCGTGTCGCCACCGAACAGTGAAGAATGCGGATAACGCTCCTCGAGATGTTCGGCGATGCGCCAGGAATCGTTGACGACAGCCTCGCCATCGACCAGCACCGGCACGAGACCCTGTCCGGAGAACGCGATGACATCCTTGTCCGTGAAGCGCCAGGGAATGCGCTCGGCATTGAGCCCCTTGTGGGCGAGTGCCATGCGGGTCTTCCAGCAATGCGGGCTGAAGCGCACAGTTTCGTCCGCGCTCGCCAGTTCATAGAGCTTCAGCGTCGTCGCAGCGGGGGCCGGGCTATCGTCCGTTTGAGCCATCCTCATGATGCAGCCTCGTCGCGTGGCGTATGGGACGTCGCAGTTTGGCCGAAGAGGATGCTGTGCGCCTCCTTGCTGACGGTCGGCGCCTTGTTGATCGTGTCGGCGATCTCATAGGTGCGGATCACCGACGGGCGAGCGCCCAGCGCGTCATACCAGCGCCGGATCCCTGGGAATTCGCCGAGATCCTGCCCGTGTCGGGCATGGGAGCGCACCCAGGGGTAGATTGCGATATCGGCGATGGAGAAGTCCCCGCCGACAAAGTCGCGATCGGCCAGCCGGCGATCGAGGACGCCATACAGGCGATTGGCCTCCTTCACGTAGCGATCCTTGGCATAGGCGACATCCTCCGGCGCGTAGTGCAGGAAATGATGCGCTTGGCCCGCCATCGGCCCGAGGCCGCCCATCTGCCAGTAGAGCCACTGCAGCGCCTCGAAACGCGGGCGCCGTCCATGTGGCAGCAGCTTGCCGGTCTTGTCCGCGAGATATTCAAGGATGGCGCCGGATTCGAACACCGGCAGCGGCCGGCCGCCATCCTCCGGCGCATGATCGATGATCGCGGGAATGCGGTTATTGGGGCTGACCTTGAGAAAGTCGGGCTTGAACTGCTCGCCCGTCGAGATGTTGACGGGGGTGATGCGATAGGGGAGGCCCAGTTCCTCCAGAGCGATCACGATCTTATGGCCGTTGGGCGTCGTCCAGTAGAGAAGCTCGATCACAGCGCCATCCTTTAATCCTGGCCTCATTCTTGACAAGACTGTCAAGTTTGACGCATCTGTCAAGAATGAATTGAGCCGGGATGGGACGATGGTCGGGATACGCCAGTTTGACGAGGAGAAGCTTCTGGCGGAGGCGGAGGGCGTCTTCCGCGCGAAGGGCCTCGAAGGCACCTCGATGGCCGATCTCGCCGTGGCGACCGGCGTGCAGCGTGGCAGCCTCTATAATGCGTATGGCGACAAGGAAGCGCTTTTCTTGCGAAGTTTCGCGCGCTACGAAGCGCGCTTTCTCGCGGCGGCAGAGGAAGCGCTTGTCATAGAGGACCTGCGCATGGCGTTGATCGCCTTCCTTGAAGCGGCCATCGCCAATATGACAGTCGCGCCGACAGGGCGGGGATGCCTGACGACACGCGCGGCTGTCGAGGCAAGGCAGGCCGGCGGACGCGTCCGGGACGGCTTGTTGAGGCTGATGTCTGAACTGGAGGCTAGGCTGAGGACGGCCCTGAGCCGCCCGGGCGCGGCCGGGCGGCTCAAGTCCTCCCCCCAACAGGCCGCGCGCCTTCTTGTCGTCTTCACGCGCGGTCTTGCCGTGATGGAGCGACTGGACGTGGCACCGGACACGCTACGCGCCGACGCCCGCGCCCTCGTCGATCTGCTCGTGCCTGCGTGAGCGCTCAGGGCAGCTTGATCGACTTGTCGAGGTAGTCATTGGTAAAATACGGGCCTGGGCCAAGCTTCACGTTGAACAGCGTCTCGATCATGGCGACATCGGCCTGCACCCGCTCGGGGTCATAGGCGCCGATAGCCACCTTGCGACCGATGTCGTCGGTGATCAGGGTTTCGACACGCTTCCAGTTCGCCAGTACATCCTCCGCGTTCTGGCTCGTCTCATTGGCCAACACCTCGGTGCAGGGCTTCGGGTTCTCAAAACAGGCGCGAATAGCCTTCTGCGAAACCTTGAGGAACTTCTTGAGCGTCTCGGGGTTGCTCTTCATATAGGCGCCGCTGGTGAAAATGCTGAGCCCATAAGGATTTACGCCGAGTTCGCGCAGCGAGACATAGCCGAGATCCTTGCCGAAGGCCTTCTCATAGACGTCATGAACGCTGTAGAGATGGGGCGAGACATCGATGATGCCCGCCTGCAACGAAGCGACTTTGGCCTCCGGCGCGATGTTCACCCAGGTGACAGATTCGGCCGGGATGCCGATGGCCTTGGCGATGACAGGCCAGATGGGACGCACAGCGTCTCCCGCCGGCGCGCCGAACTTCTTGCCGGCGATGTCCTTCGCTGACGCGATGCTGCCGCCCTTCTTCCAGTAGAGACCAAAGGCGGTATTGGCATAAAGCGCCATGACGCCGACAGCATCGATATTCTTGCTGCGGCCTTCGAGAATATTGGCCATGTCAGCGATGCCGACCTGAACCTGTCCGGCGGCGACCCGGGGAATTGTCGCGGCAGAGCCACGGCCACCCTCGATGGTCAGGTCGATGCCCTCGTCGGCGTACCAGCCCATCTTGCGTGCATAGTAATACGGGCTATGGTCCCCCTGCGGCACCCAGTTCAGGAGCAGTGTCATTTTCTCCGCGGCTTGCGCGGCCGGTGCAAGAGCGGTGGCTCCCAGTAGAATACCGAATTGTGCTGCGGCGATAACAGCCAGTCTACGTATTACACGGTTCATTCTATCCTCCCCTATGGTCCCTGCTTTCATCCGCCTTGGCGGATTCAAAAAGTTGCTTTGTTCTCCGCCGATGGAGATATCTTTGAACGCATTCGAACGCTGGTGAGTGGTTCGCCATGGCGGGGCGTCAGGCTCGTACCGAAGCCATGCGCGGCGAGCGTGGAGCCAAGATGGATCTGTCCGGCTACGATACGAAGGCCCTCCGGCCCGTAGACATCAGGGTGCAAAGCCTCGATCGCGGCGCGCTCGTCTGTTGGCAGGGCCGTGGTGCCTGGCCCGAAATGGTGACCGTTGCGCTCGCAGTCGGCGACACGGATGGCGGCGGCCGCTGCCAGATTCTGTTGCAGCGCGATGCCGGGCTGGACGCACAGGTCCTCGGCGGTGATGAAGGCGCCGGCCGCCGCCGCCCGCGCCGCGTTGCGCAGGCCGTGCAGGACGCCCTTGCAGGTTTTCATGCTCACGCCGGCATAGCCGAGCGCCAGTGCTCGCGCGAAAGCGTCGTCGCTGTCGTCCGATTCATCGATGATGACGGGCCAGGGCAGGGCGAGCCGGCGCAGGTCGGTTGACAACGCCAGCCTGCGATGGAGCGGCTGTTCGACATAGACGATCGACGCCGTGAAGCGTTTGAGACGGGGGCGCCGGACGAGCTCTGCCATCACACCGGCGAAGACGTCGAGATCATCGAACGCTTCATTGGCATCAAGGCTGATGCGGTAGGAAGGAAGCATCGCATCGAGGAGGCGGGCTATCGCTTCGAGGCGATCAAGCGCTTCGAGCGAGCCGCCGAGCTTGACCTTGAAACGATCGATAGCTGTGGCTGTGATGACCTCCGCCAGCGTGACGGGCTTTCCATCGACCGGGCCATCGGTGGAATCCGCCGCAGTGAGCGGATCGGCGAGGCCGACCGTATGGCGAACGCCGATGCTGCGTGCCGGCGCATCGCGTGAGGAGAGCCAGGTGCGGTAAGCGTCTCCCTCGTCTGCCGTGAGGCCGAGATGGTCCGCCGCCACGATTGCCTCGAAAGGAAGATCAAGTGCGCGGCACAGGCCGTCGATCGCGGCCCGTTCCACGAGTGCGACCCCGAAAGCCCGCTCCAGCGCCGTCAGCCCGGCATCGACGAGCGTGGTATCGCTCGCCATCGCGCGCGTGAGCTCCCGCTCAAGCACGGCGATGTCGGGGAGGTCCGCGGCAATGACACCAGCGATGTCCGCCGCGCGGATCGCAGCGAGTTTCAGCCGGTCCGCGCTCTCATCGGTGCCAATGCGAGGGTCTTTCTCAAACCATTTCGGCGCGGCGATCTCCGCGGCATAGCCCGTGACGGAGCGTCCGCCGATCACTGCGTCGAGCGAAAGATGCACTTCAGCGAAGCGGCTGACGGTGACGCGGCCATAGTGGAACGGGATGCGCAGCGGCCATTGGCGCTCGCCAAGCCGGGCTTCCATCACGCGTATCCGGGGCCGGTGGTCCATCAGGCTCGCCTTTTTGCCGCGCCGCGGTCTCGTCAACCGTCAGTGCATCCCCAATCAGTGCATCCCCAAGAGGCCGTAGATCTCACGGGTATAAGCGCCGAATGCGTCATGGGTCTTGATGTCGAGGGTGCGAGGTTCCGGCAGGTCTATAGTGATCCGCGCCGCCATGCGCGCCGGCCGGGCGGTCAGCACGACGACCTGCGTGCCGAGGAACACCGCTTCCGAAATGCCGTGTGTGACGAAGAGGATCGTTTTGCCGCTGTCCTGCCAGATGCGGCGCAGCTCGATATTCATGCGCTCGCGCGTCAGGGCATCCAGCGCGCCGAAGGGCTCATCCATCAGGACGAGCTTCGGGTCGTGCACGAGTGCGCGGGCAATGGAGACACGCTGCTGCATGCCGCCGGAGAGCTCATAGGGGAACTTGTCCTCGAAGCCCGCGAGGCCGACCAGGGCGAGCAGATGTCCCGCGCGCTCCCGGCTCTCTTTGACCGGCAAGCCGAGGATCTCTGCCGGCAGCATCACATTGTCCAGGATGCGCCGCCATTTCAGCAGCAACGCCTGCTGGAACACCATGCCGATGTCCCGGCCGGGGTCGAAGGGTTGTCGATCGTTGCCGATGCGCACGACCCCTCCGTCATGGCCGTGCAGACCGGCGAGGATCTTCAACAACGTGCTCTTGCCGCAGCCGGACGGGCCGACCAGCGTGATCAATTCACCCTCCGCCACATCGAAGGTCGCGTCGGAGACGGCCAGGAACTCCTGACCGCGCTGGCGATAGACCTTGCGCACACCCTGCAGGTGGATGAAAGGCGGCGGTCCATCCGGCGCCGGCTGGCCGCCGGCGATCGAGGCGCTTGTGTTCAGCGTGGTGAGCATATCTCTTTCCTCAATCGAGACGGGCGTCGGCGACGACGAACAGACGCTCGCCGAGAACGACAAGTCCGTAGAGCACGATGCCGATCATCGAGATCAACCCGAGGCACATGAACATCGCCGGGGTGTCGAGGCTCGACTGCACCTGCAGCATGAGATAGCCGAGGCCGCGTTCGGAGCCGATGAACTCGCCGACGACCGCGCCGGCGACAGCCAGGACAGCCGCGACCCGCATCCCGGAGAAGATGTAGGGCAGGGCGCTCGGCAGCTGGATCTTCGTGAAGA